>JBMYSW010000001.1:0-243782 GCA_049603715.1 Pontibacterium sp.
GCACTCCCGCATTATCAGCTTCTTGTTCCGAACCAGAACAGGACTCAGAGTCAGAGTCAGAGTCGGAACCAGAACCAGAACCAGAGCCAGAGCCAGAGCCAGAGCCAGAGCCAGAGCCAGAGCCAGAAGTTGCGCAAGAACAAAAACAAGAACCAGAGGAGCAGCCTAGGGCTTCTTTTGCTCCTACAAATGCGAGAGAGGCTGTTATGAATTGCCTATTGGTGCAAATTTATGGTGTGAGGGTTGCCGTGCCGATGGACTTTGTCGAAGGTGCGCAAAACCTAGAGCAAACCAGTTTGCAGCTGGATGCTGATCACGATTGGGTGTTGGGTAGCTTTGCTGCATCCGGTACGGTGAGCTTTGCGGTAGACTCAGGTATGTGGATGTTGCCAGAGTGCTATGAGCGCGAAAAAGCCGTATACAACGATATTTTGGTGCTTCAAGGTCGCCGTTGGGCTATTACCTGTGACCAGCTAGTGCAGTCAGTAAAGCTTGCTGCCGAAGACATCACCTACTCACAAGATAAAGAAAGCCGACCATGGCTACTAGGCACCCACATGAAAGAGCGTTGTGCAATTGTTGATGTGCCAGCACTAATTGAGTTGTTAGATAATAACTACGATTAGCCTTTTGGGATGCAACAGGATTGCAACTGGATTATAGTGAAGGCTGCGGGCGAGCTCGCAGCGTGATCTAAATATCCCCTTTCTTTAAATTCGTGACTGAGCTTTCATGGAAACATTTGAGTGGCTTGTAGCTGTTAGCGCCGCACTTTCTCTTTTATCGACGTTAGGTTTTATTAGCTTGTGGATAAAAAGCAGGCGACAAGCCGCACGCTTTAATGCCCTTGTGAACGTGTTAAAAGTTGAAATTCGCGCTATGAACAACGCCAGCATTGGTGTTGGCCACCGTGTGGTTGATATTGAGAAAAAACTGAATATCGCCGTCGAAAAGCAAAGCGAACTTGAAAGCCGAGACCCTGATGCACTGGCTTACAGCCAAGCTTCACAGCTGATGGAAAAAGGCGCGACCGTCAGCGAAGTGATCGCCAGTTGTGGAATTGGTCGCCCCGAAGCTGAGCTAATGGCCTTGCTCCATAAAGAGCTTGGCAGCTCACCCCGCTTAAATCAGCCTAACTAAGCCTTTCTATTTTTATGCTCAGTTTTTGTGCTCAGCTATGAGTGCTAGGCGTTAACGTCGGAACCTCTTCCCCTTCTTCAGACTTAAGCCGGTACGCAAAAGCGAGTACCTCGGCAATAGCGACGTACAAGTTTTCAGGGATTTCTTCTCCTACCGAGAGCTCTGCTAAAAAGGTCGCCAGCTCTGGATTGTGATGCACATAAATTTGATTCTCTTCGGCGAGCTGAAGGATTTGCTCTGCCACCAACCCACGACCCGACGCCACAACTTGAGGTACTTTTCCCTCCTCGGGTTTGTACTTTAATGCCACTGCTCGCTGTTTCGGGTCGACAGCTGTATAAGTGTCGTCATTTTTGTTGCGACCGTCGTTAGGGCTTTGTGGGTTTTGCTTTGTCATTTTATTTACTCCTAACGCGGTCGTTTAGGCTTTTATGTCTACTAAGCTCACGCTGGGCTTAAAGCTCTCGCGCTCGGGTGCTGTGCCTAGGTGACACTGTACTTCCTCGCAATCGAGTCCTGCTGCGCCTAAAATAACGGATAAAGAGGCAAGCCGGTCGTTGGCGAGAGTAAAGGTGTCGGGGTGGTCACACCACAAGGTGAGATTGACTTGATCGTCGCCGCTAAGGCGAAGGTCGGCACTGATCATGCCTTTTTCCTCAAGGTCAATGTTTAAGCGAATTTGCCACTGACTAACTTGCGCATTCTCACTGTCCTCGTCGCTGCCATAGTGGAGTACAAGCTCTACAGGTCGAAAGCTGCCTTGAAACTGAATTGGTAGGTCTAAATTTAATGTTCGATCGTTGGGTAGTGCCTCATCTCGCTCGTTCTTGACCAATGGCAACGCAGCTTGTAATTGCTGCTGTAGAATGCGGCTGCCCATACGTTGCACTAAGTCATTGATAAACGGCGAGGGTTTGGCCGCAGCTTCACCCTGCAGTTGGTGTAACAAGGCTTTGATATTGTCTCGAGGGATAGTTTCACCTTGGCTAAGCTGTCGTTCGGTAAAATGCCCGCCTTGTAATAGGTTTTGCTGAATAGTGGTGGGGCTGGGTGCATGGGCACTGACACCAAACAAAGACAACAGTGACGTAAGAGCCGGGTAGCTTTTAAGCGTCGACTCAGGTAACTGAGCCACTTGATTAAGGCTAGTCGCCAGCGGCTGCTGTATCGGTAAAGCCTCTTTGAGCGCACTTGCGATAGCCTCGGGTGTGGCCTGTGTCGCTTTAACTGAAGCGGGCGGTGTTTGATTGAGGCTGGTGACAGTGAGAGATTGATTCCCTGTTCGCTCAATTAAAACCGAAGCGTTGACCTCAAATTGGCTTGCGGAGCTAAAGTTAATGTTCTGGCCTGTGGCTAAGTTAGCTTGATAAAGGGTGGGCTGAGGCTGTGTCGTTGCCGTTTGCGAGTACGCAAGTGAGGAGGTTCCTTGGGCGACTGCTTGCTTAAGGGCTTGAGCCGAATACAGCGCTTGTGTAGAGGGTGCTGTATTTGATGGGTGACGAGTCGCTCCTTGTATATTGGTTGCTGGTGTATTACCCGTGTTTGGCGCGGTTTGTAAGCGGCCTTGGCTTAAGGCGCTTTGATTTGA
The DNA here is from genome assembly GCA_049603715.1 of Pontibacterium sp. Classification (GTDB taxonomy): domain Bacteria; phylum Pseudomonadota; class Gammaproteobacteria; order Pseudomonadales; family Balneatricaceae; genus Pontibacterium. Next base: position 2,729 of record JBMYSW010000001.1, read on the forward strand.
CGAACCTTGATTTGGGGGGCTCGTTACCCCAGAGGCAGCCACCTGAGTGTTATTTGCTTGGGCTGCACTTTGACTCGAATGGGCGGCAGGATTAGCACCTGTATTCGCATTCGTTGCTTGTATTTGGGCTGTTTGCGTTATTTGAGCGGTTAGTGCCGATGGTGAGCTCGGCGTTGGCGAGGCGTTCGCCGTTGCACCGCTACTTGTCGGTAGACTATTAGGCGGCTGAGTCGTTTGCGTAGCGGTACTTTGTGTACTTGTCGCCTGAGCGCCAGCGGCTTTAGTCGGGCTGGTGGTCAGCTGACTGTTTTGTGGCCCGATATTTGCTGACTCTAGTTGGCCTGTTTGTGAAAAACCCGCTGTGCCAAGTGAGCTTTGTGGTATACGTGGTGTTGCGTTGGTTGCACTACTGGTTTGGCTACTGGCGGTAATAGTGGCACTGGTTGGCTGTTTTAGGGGTAAGGTATTTTCTGAGGTGTAGTTGGTTAGCTGGGCTTGATATTTAATGCCTTCTGTCACCAAGGGCGGAACTGGTAAAGTGGATGCCGTAGCTGTAGGTGCTGGCGTCGATGCAGCCGTTGATGTAACCGATACCGTCACCTGTAAACTCTGACCAGAGGGGCCTGCCCCAGCGTTTGCTTGGTTGCTATTGATCGATAAGTTGACTTGGGTGCCCGTTTCCAGCGGTTGGCTTGTTTGTAGGCTAATTGGCCCTTGAGGTGTTTGAATTTGGGTTGTGTAAACACCGCTATTAGCTGAGGAAGGTTGTGAGGATTGTACTGTACCCGCAACACTGCCTTGTGCCGGCAGCCTTGGTTGCGACCCTTCGGAAGGCTGAATAATGCTCAAAAAGCTAGACTTGGGTAGCATGTTAATCCTTCTTTGGAATGTACTTTCGCCGCAAGTAATGTGTATATAATAGTGCGTTTAAACAAACCTTGAGCCTATTTGTAGCCCGAAAGGGCATGAATTCCCAGCGGTTGTGATTAAAAGATTTGTTTTAAATAAGTCTATGTGTTCATCCCGTTAAGAACAAAAGATGAGCAAAAGTGGCGAGCCGCTTAAATCACAACCCTAACTAGCCTTCGTTGCGATACAAATTGCACGAGGCAAATGACTAAATTCAAGTGACGAATAGTTCAAGTGACTAAGAGACGTTGTTGGTGAGTGAACTACTGTTAAGTGCAAAAGACATAGACTGTGAAAGAGACGATCGCTTGCTCTTTCATCGGTTGAGTTTTGATGTTTGCGCGGGCGACCTCGTTCAAATCGAAGGTCCGAACGGCAGCGGCAAAACGTCACTCCTGCGTATCCTTTCCGGCTTATCCCGCCACTTTGAGGGGGAGTTTTTATGGAAGGGGCAAGAAGCAGCGCATCAAAGCGAAGACTTTTATCAAAACCTCCTCTATTTTGGCCATAAACCCGGCGTTAAAGCGGCGCTGACTCCTCGCGAAAACCTTGCATGGTATGTAGCCATGTACCCCACACAGCCAGATATTTCGATTGACCATGCTTTAGCACAAGTTGGGCTTTCAGGCTTTGAGGATGTTCCTTGTCGTGCCTTATCGGCGGGGCAGCAACGCCGAGTGAGCTTGGCGCGCTTACACATCAGTGCGAGCCAGCTTTGGGTGCTGGATGAGCCTTTTACAGCCATAGACAAACAGGGTGTGGCCGAGCAAGAGGCACTGATCGCGCAACATGCGGCAAATGGCGGTGCGGTGATTATTACTACCCACCATGCGCTTAACGGCAAAGGCGACATTAAAAAGATCAACCTCGCCGACTTCACTTTGGAGGCCGATGTATGAGTGTCTTTAGTGCAGTCCTCAAACGCGACCTGCTCTTGCTGTTCAGAAACCGCGGCGAGCTCATGAACCCGTTGGTGTTCTTTTTGTTGGTGGCGAGCCTATTTCCTTTGGGTGTGGACCCAGATCCGCGCTTTTTATCCAAAATCGCACCCGGTTTAGTATGGGTTGCAGCGCTCTTATCCACACTCTTAGCGTTAGATACCCTGTTCAGGGCCGACTACGACGACGGAACCCTAGAGCAGCTTTTGCTCAGCCCACAGCCGACTTACGTTATTGTGTTAGCCAAAGTCATCGCCCATTGGCTATTAACGGGCTTACCCTTGGTGCTTATTTCGCCCTTGTTAGGCTTGATGCTGTTTTTACCTAGCGAGGGCATGGTCGGCTTGATGCTGAGTTTACTACTAGGCACCCCCAGCCTATGTTTGATGGGGGCGATTGGCGCGGCATTAACCGTCGGTCTTAAAAAAGGCGGGATGCTCGTATCCTTGCTGGTATTACCCTTGTATGTGCCGGTGCTTATTTTTGGCTCGGCAGCGGTGCAAGGGGCGATTGTAGGTACACCGATCAACGGTTTGCTCGCGCTGCTGGGGGCTTTTTTAGCCTTGGCTTTGGTGATAGCGCCCTTGGCCGTATCGGTGGCGTTAAAAATTTCTGTCAGTGAATAATTGAGAGTTGCTCTATGGCCGCTTCAAATAAATGGTTACCCAAATGGTTTTTTCAGCTGGCATCGCCGCGCTGGGCTTACCAGTTTTTTAACACACTTATTCCTTACTTTGCGGTGGCTGCAGCCCTGCTCTTGAGTGTGGGTGTTGTTTGGGGGCTGTTTTTTGCGCCGCCTGACTATCAACAAGGCAATAGCTTTCGCATTATTTATGTCCATGTGCCTGCAGCGATCTTAGCTCAGTCTTGCTACATGCTGATGGCACTGGCCGGAGCCATAGGCTTAATTTGGAAAATGAAAGTAGCCGACATGGTGGCCAAGTCCGTTGCGCCCATTGGTGTTTCAATGGCCATTTTGGCGCTGCTAAGTGGTGCTATTTGGGGTAAGCCGACGTGGGGCACTTGGTGGGAGTGGGATGCACGGCTCACCTCCATGCTCATTTTAATGTTTTTGTACTTTGGCGTGATCGCGCTGAACGCAGCCATCGAAAACCAAACCAGTGCGGCACAAGCAACCGCCGTGCTATCACTCGTTGGTCTCGTCAATATCCCCATCATCAAATACTCAGTGGAGTGGTGGAACACACTACATCAACCCGCCACGTTTACACTCACCGAAAAACCCGCCATGCCGGCCGAGATGTGGCTGCCTCTATTGGTGATGGTGCTTGGTTTTTACTGCTTATTTGCAGTGTGTTTAATGCTAAGAACCCGCAACGAAATTTTAGAGCGCGAAAAGCGCGCAGGCTGGGTGGCAGAAGTGTTAGCACCAACGTCTGAAAAACAGCCGACAAAAGAGGTCTAACATGGCTGATTTACTCGAATACTTAGCAATGGATGGTCATGGCTTATATGTATGGCTGAGTTACGGCCTAGCTTTTGTGCTTTTGTCTGCCAATGTCGTTATGCCTTTGTTGGGCTACAAACAAACGAAGCAGCGTTTAGTTAAGCGCTTGCGTCGCGAGGGGAAATTAAAATGACACCCAAACGTAAACAACGGTTATATCTGGTTCTTTTTATTGTTTTTGGTGCCAGCATCGCCATTGGCTTAACTGTATACGCCTTGTCGAGCAGCATTAATTTGTTCTACTCGCCAACTCAAATCGCTAAAGGCGAGGCGCCTGCGGGCACGCGTATGCGGGTCGGTGGCATGGTGGTTGAAGGCAGTGTCGTCCGTGACTCTCAAAGTCTTAAAGTTCAGTTTGACTTAACCGACTTTGCCGAGAGTGTAACGGTGCAGTACGAAGGCATTTTGCCGGACCTTTTCCGCGAAGGCCAAGGTATTGTGGCACAAGGCGAATTAAACGCGCAGGGCGTGGTAGAAGCGTATGAAGTACTGGCCAAGCACGACGAAAATTACATGCCGCCCGAAGTTGCACAAGCGCTAGAGGCCGCAGGTAAACTGCCAGGTACAGAGGGAGCGAGGGAATGATTCCAGAGTTAGGCCAATACGCACTGATTATTGCATTGTGTTTATCCGTGGTACTTGCTATCACGCCGTTATACGGTGCGGTGGTTAAGCAAGGGTACTGGGTTTCAACGGCGCGTCCGTTTGCTGTTAGCCTGTTTTGTTTTGTCGCTTTTAGCTTTGCGTGTTTGGTATACGCATTTGTCACCGACGATTTTTCGGTGCGTTATGTCGCCAATAACTCGAATACGGCGCTGCCCATGGCTTACAAGGTAAGTGCTGTGTGGGGCGGCCATGAAGGCTCGCTGCTTTTGTGGGTCCTTATTCTTGTTGGCTGGATTTTGGCCGTTGCGCTTAAGAGTAAAGACTTGCCCGACGAAATCGTGGCTTATGTATTGTCTGTTATGGGCATGATCGCTATTGGCTTTATCTCTTTTACACTGTTCACCTCCAGCCCTTTTGAGCGCAACTTGCCGTTTGCACCGGCCGAAGGCGGAGACCTAAACCCCTTATTGCAGGACTTTGGACTGATTATTCACCCGCCTATGCTCTACATGGGATACGTGGGCTTTTCGGTGGCTTTTGCCTTTGCTATTGCTGCATTAATGACGGGTAAGTTGGATGCCGCCTGGGCGCGCTGGTCCCGCCCATGGACCAACGTCGCTTGGGCGTTTTTGACCTTAGGTATCGCGCTGGGCAGCTGGTGGGCATATTACGAGCTTGGCTGGGGCGGCTGGTGGTTTTGGGACCCAGTAGAAAACGCATCATTTATGCCTTGGCTGGTGGGTACCGCCTTGATTCACAGCTTGGCCGTTACCGAAAAACGTGGCGTATTTAAAAGCTGGACTGTTTTGTTGGCGATTTGCGCCTTCTCATTGAGCTTGTTAGGAACCTTCTTGGTCCGTTCAGGCGTGCTGACTTCTGTGCATGCGTTTGCCTCTGACCCAGAGCGTGGCTTGTTTATTTTGGTGTTCTTGGCGCTCGCAGTGGGTGGCTCTTTAACCTTGTACGCACTGCGTGCGGGTTCTGTGAAAGCCGAGTCGCGCTTTACCCTTATCTCGCGCGAAACCCTGCTATTAACCAACAATGTGATTTTGGTGGTTTCGGCACTGATGGTGCTTTTGGGAACTCTCTACCCCTTACTGTTAGATGCTCTAACGGGGCAAAAGCTATCGGTAGGGCCACCGTACTTCAATGCGGTGTTTGTTCCGTTAATGGCTATTTTGGTGGTGTTTTTGGGTATTGGTATTGTCACCCGTTGGAAAAGCACCAGCACCGAGTTTTTGATTAAACAGCTAACCTTGCCATTGGCTGCGGCAGTGGTGCTAACACTGATGTCGTCTTTTGCTTTAACGCATATCGACGTGTGGGCTGTAGTAGGGCTGTTTTTGTCTTATTGGATTTTGGCCACAGGCGTTCGCGATGTTTGGAATCGAGTAAGCCACCGTGCAAACCCAATCAGCGCTCTGGGTAACTTACCACGTGGGTACGTGGGTATGTGGCTTGCGCACATCGGCTTTGCGATCACCATTGTGGGTGTTGCAATGGTTACTGCCTTTAGCGAAAACAAAGATTTGCGTATGGAACCCGGTGACCGCCAAGTCTTTACGGACTACACCTTTGTTTTTGATGGCGCGGGTGTTGTCGACGGCCCTAACTACAAATCGGACATGGGCCAAATTCGTGTGCTTAAAGGCGACGAGTTGGTGACGACCCTTTACCCTGAGAAGCGTTTGTATTTGGCGCGGGGTAATGTCATGACCGAGGCTGCAATTGATGCAGGCCTGTTCCGCGACTTGTATGTGGCACTTGGTGAGCCGCTGGGTGGTGGTGCTTGGGCTGTTCGTATTCAGCACAAACCTTACGTGCGTTGGATTTGGTTAGGCGGTTTATTTATGACCTTTGGTGGCCTCTTGTCGGCAAGTGACAAGCGCTATCGCAAACGCCGTAAAACCACGGCACAAGTGGCCAGTGCATAAGGGGGAGATGAGATGAAAAAGCTATTTGCATTTATACCCTTGGTTTTATTTATTGTGATGGGTGCCTTTTTGTACAAAGGCTTAAGCCTAGACCCGACACACCTGCCATCGGCACGACTAGATCAGCCGTTTCCTGCCTTTAGTTTGCAGGCTTTGGCTGACGAGCAGCAAACACTGTCGCAGCAGGATATTTTAGGCCAGCCAGCATTGGTAAATGTTTGGGCGACCTGGTGTCCTTCGTGTAAAGAAGAGCACGAAAAGCTAAACGAAATTAAGGCTATGGGTTACACCATTCATGGCATTAACTACAAAGACGATCGGGCGAAAGCCAAGGAATGGTTGCAAATTTACCAAGACCCTTATCGCCTCAATATCTACGATCCTAAAGGGCTACTAGGTATCGACTTGGGTGTTTACGGTGCGCCAGAAACCTACGTGATCGATGCCAAAGGGGTGATTCGCTATCGCCACGTCGGAGTTGTGGATGATAAAAGCTGGCCTGCACTTAAAGCCTTGGTAGATGAGTTACAGCAAGAGGTGGCTAGCCGATGACATTCGTTCAGCAAATACGCGCGGTTTGCCTGTTCTTATTTATGGCGGCCAGCAGTGTGGTGGTTGCGAGTATTGATGTATACGAGTTTCAGAGCGATGAGGCTCGAGAGCGCTTTCATAGTCTTACCGAAGAGCTGCGCTGCCCTAAGTGTCAAAACCAAAACCTAGCCGACTCTAACTCAGGTATCTCGCAAGACCTCCGTCAACAGGTTTACCAAATGATTGACGAAGGTAAGTCTGACGAGCAAGTGGTGGACTTTATGGTGGCGCGCTATGGCGAGTTTGTACGCTACAAGCCTAAAGTTTCTCCCGAAACCTACCTTCTATGGTATGGCCCTTATGCTTTGTTAGCCTTTGGCTTTTTGACGATTTTATTGATTGTGCGACACCAGCGGTCGTTGGCCCGTCAACGTAGTGTGGAAGCATCATCAAATGACGCCAGTCAGGTGGTACATAAAGGCCTAAGTGACGAAGAAGCCAATGCTCTTGATGCGCTGCTAGATAAAAAGGATTCGGCTAAATGACAAATTTGTGGATAGGTATTGGTGTCCTTACCTTTTTAGGTGCGTTGGCCATTTTGTTTCCTTTGCTAAAGGCGAAAATTGCGGGTGCTCAAGCCTCTGAGGTGTTGAATCGAAAAGAGCAAAACATTGCGATTTTTGAAGACCGCTTAGCAGAACTGGATGCGGAATTTGAGCTGGGTAACCTTAGCCAAGCTGACTATGACCAGCTAGTACTCGAACTGAAAAAAAGCCTGCTCAGCGATGCCCAAGGGTTAGAAGACGACGTTGCGGTGCCAGCCACCTCAGGCGTGGGCGCAGCAACATGGATCGCCAGTATGGGTGTATGTGCGGTGTTTGCGCTCACCAGTTTGTTCTTGTACCAACAATATGGTCGTGCCGATGATTTACGCACATCGCTTACTGTCCCTGCACCGGGCCAAATGTCGTTGCAAGAAGCGTTAGCACAGCTTGAGCAAGAGTTAACCGAGCGACCAGAAAACCCAGAGGGTTGGTACATGCTCGCAACAACTTATACCAGTATGGGCCGTTTTGAGCAGGGCTTGGTGGCGTTTGAGCGAGTGCTTGAGCTGTTAACACCCGAAGACGAGCCTTACTCCAAGGTGATGGGTGAGTTCACACAAGCGTTGTTTTTGTCGAAGGGGAACCAAGTGGATGCGCAGGTGCGCGAGCAACTGGGTAAAACCCTAGAGCTTGACCCTAACGATGTGAATGCATTGAGTATTAAAGGTGTTGATGCCTTTGCTCAAGGCGAATACGCGCAAGCGATTGAGCACTGGCAGCAAGCTTTGCGTTTTGCTCAAGGGGAGTCTGCACAATCGTTAGAGAACGCCTTAGAGATGGCTAAAGCACGCTTGCAAGGTGACCAGCCTAACAATGCTGCTATGGCGGCTGCACCTGAACAGAGTGCTCAGCCTGCAGAGGCTACTCAATCGAGTGACGCAGTAGTGGCAGCAAAAATTGACGTGGCAGTGAGCCTTTCACCCGAGTTAGCAGCACGTGCGAAGCCGACGGATACTGTGTTTATTTTTGCTCGTCCAGTGGGCGGTCGTATGCCATTAGCCGCTGTTCGTCTGCAAGTTGCAGATTTACCAGTAACGCTAACGCTTGATGCATCAACAGCCATGTCACCACAAATGACACTCGATACAGTTGACGTTGCAGAAGTGACAGCGCGTATCTCCTTTAGTGGCCAACCGACACCGCAAACGGGTGATTTATTCGGCACCCTCCCCGAAGTAAAAACTCGCGAAGATTTGAATACAAAACAACTGGTTATTGATCGTGTGGTAGACTAACTTTATAGTTGCAGCCGTATGGTTGATTTTGGTGATGGTTGTATTCATCGTAGCGTGGAGATAGGTCGGGTCAATGGAGATCGGATTAAAAGAAGGGTTGATTATTGCGGGGCTAATCGTCATCGCTATCATTGTGATAGATGGCTGGCGACGGGCGAGCAAACAACGCTCTCGGTTAAAAATAGACATTGACGGCAGCTTAGAGCACCCCGAAAGTGATTCTGAGTTGTCTAACCCCGAACTACCCAACGGTGGTGCGCGTATTGTCCGAGCAGGTGCTGCGGGTGCGGCAATTGCAGCGGCCGCCAAAACTAACGCAGACGTAGGGCCAGAGTTCGGTCCAGAGGCTGAGAGCCGAGCCGATGAGGTTAGTGCCACATCGGCGACTCAAGACATTACTGAAGCTTCAGAGTATGAAGCAGATTTATCTATAAACGCCGAAGACCCTTCTGACGTTGTGGAAGATCGCACCTATGATCCCGGCTTTGATGAGACGCCTTTGTCTTCATCACAGCCAAGTCGAGTCGAGCCCTCGTTTGAAAGCGACTTTTTAATGTCTGACGGCAGTCATGATTTGCTGTTTGATAAAGCGACTAAAGCGCCAGAACACGACGACTTTTTAATGGCACCTGAGCCCAGAGAGGCGGCGACACCTATTGAGCCAGAACCGCTGAGCGCCGGCGTTGACAGTTGGGACGGCGAGCACGAAGTGGCCGAGGCGTTAACGTCTCATGAGCCTCAAGAACAACCCGAAGCTTTAGATAGCAGCTTTGAAAGCTCTTCAGAAGGCTCTATAGAGAGCGCAGAGCTACAAACCGTTGAGTCTGAGCCTTTTACTCAGGCCGACGCAGAGACCGACAAAACCTCTTTCTTAGACGATTTACCTGTATCCACTAACTCCGCAGATAATGTAAGTGACGCAGATAGCTTTGCGCCTGCTATCGAAGAAGACCTTGAAGGTGAGGTCGAAGTGATTCGCCCTGATATAGGCAGCGGTCGATACCAAGATGCTCGCACACAAGATGCAAGTAAAGCGCTTTACACACAATCGTTTGATGAACCAGCACAAGCAGCTGATGCCTTTGACGCGCCTAGCGATAATGACGACTTCTCATTAGAGGGTTACAGTGATGCGCCTGAGCAATATGAGTCTGATGAGCCGGTAACCAGCTCTTTGGCTGAAGATGTTCAGGTATCCAACGACCCGCTCCCTTCGCTAAGTGACCTCTTTACGTCTGATGTGAGCACTAAATCTGACACTCCAAAGCGTGCTGTTGCGCCGGAGCAACATGCCACCGATGAAGATAAAGCGCTTGAAGACGATTCACCGCTTAAAGACGAAGCGGTTGAAATTGAAGAAATAGACTTTTTGGCGACGCCAGATATTGAGCCGGTTAACCGCAGCTTTGACTTAAGCCCTCCGACCTTTGCTGAGAGAGAAGATGATGATGTGCTTGAGCCAAAAGTTGAGCCAGAGAAAACCTTGGCGCAAGCCATGGCTGAGAGTGATGACCGTATCAGCGATCAGCCTGCTGATGAAGAGACTGTTGGTGCTGAAGGCTCTTCACTCGCTGAGGGCTCTTCATACGCTAAAGGCTCTACAGAAGACAACGTATCTCCAGAAACCATGGACTTGTTTTCTACACGTAAGGCTTTGAGCGCCACACCAGACGATGAAAACGTCTTAGTGTTGACCGTGATCGCGAACGAAGAGGCGCCGATTGAAGGGGAAACACTGCTCGAAATTGCGCGTGCGTGTGATATGCGCTTTGGTGATATGGACATTTTCCACCGCTTTGAAGAAGGCTCTGAGCAAGGTGCACTCCAGTTTAGTATGGGCAACTTGGTTCAGCCGGGCTCCTTTGATATCAATACGATGATTGATGAAGAGTTCCAAGGCTTAACGTTGTTTATGTCCATGTCCGAGCCAAAAGACGTGCTGAATGCCTTTGAGTGTATGCTGGGTACCGCAGAGCTGGTGGCCAAATACACGGGCGCTGAAGTAGCAGACGACTGCAAAACTTTGCTTAAAAAGCAAAACAAGCAGCACTATCGCGACCGTATCCGCAACTACCTATTGCAGCACCCAACTCGCCATATGAGCTAAGTTGTTGGCTCTGCCCGCTGTTCTAATCAACCACCGCGAGGGGCGACCTTTTCGGTGGTTATTTATTTTTACCGAATCGAGTTTGACCCATGCCGAACACGCAAACACCCGCTGACCAGATCAAACAACTTACCCAGCAACTCGACGACTATGCCTACGCCTATTATGTGCTCGATGCACCAAAGGTGCCGGATGCTGAATACGATCGCCTGTTTAAGGCGCTAGAAGCACTTGAGGCAGCTCATCCAGAGTTGGTTAGCGCAGACTCTCCGACTCAGCGTGTGGGCGGACAGGCACTTTCTGGGTTTGAGCAGGTGACTCACGAAATGGCCATGTTGTCGTTGAGTAATGCATTTTCGGAAAAAGATATGCACGACTTTAATAAACGTGTGGTTGACCTGTTAAAGCAGTCTACAACTGCCAAGGTCGCCTATGTTTGTGAGCCTAAAATGGACGGTGTGGCCGTGAGCTTACGTTACGAGCAGGGCGCGCTGGTGCAAGCCGCGACGCGAGGAGACGGTGCGGTGGGTGAGAATATTACTGCCAACATTCGTACCATTGGCTCTATTCCACTTAAGCTGCGTGGTGAAGGTTGGCCAGAGGTATTGGAAGTACGTGGTGAGGTGTTTATGCCACGTGCAGGCTTTGCCGCTTTTAACGATGCGATGCGTGCGCAAAATGGCAAGGTATTTGTGAACCCTCGAAATGCCGCAGCCGGTAGTTTGCGACAGCTGGATTCTAAAATTACCGCACAACGCCCCTTAGACTTTTTCTGTTACAGCACGGGCGTAGTGTCATCTGGGCGTATTGCCGATAAGCATTATGATACGTTACAGCGCCTCAAAGAGTGGGGCTTTAAGCTCAACCCTCTTGTTAAGCGGGTGGAAGGTATTGAAGCGACACTGGATTATTATAAGCACATTGGTGAAGTGCGCGATGACCTCGCTTATGACATTGACGGCGTCGTATTCAAAGTGGACGACCTCGACAGCCAAGCTGAGCTAGGCTTTGTGGCTAGAGCACCTCGCTGGGCGATTGCACACAAGTTTCCTGCACAAGAAGAAATGACCAAAGTAAACGCCATTGAGTTTCAGGTCGGCCGTACAGGAGCTCTAACGCCCGTTGCGCGACTTGTGCCCGTGTTTGTGGGTGGCGTGACGGTATCTAACGCGACACTTCACAATATGGACGAAATTGCTCGCTTAGACGTACGTGAAGGCGATACCGTGGTTGTCCGTCGTGCCGGTGATGTTATCCCGCAAGTTGTTCAAGTGGTGCTAGATAAGCGTCCAGAGGGCACTCAGGTAACACACATACCAAGCCACTGCCCAGTTTGTGGCTCTGACGTTGAGCGAGTACAAATTAAGGCCCGAACCAGTGCCGAAGCAGTGCAAGGCGCAGCTTATCGTTGTGTTGGTCGCCTCAGTTGTGATGCGCAATTGACTCAAGCATTAATTCACTTTGGCTCGCGTAAGGCGTTAGATATCGATGGCCTAGGCGATAAAGTGGTAGAGCAATTGGTGACTAAAAAGCTCATTCGCTCAGCCGCAGATCTATTTCGTTTAACCCAAGAGCAATTGCAAAACCTTGAAGGCTTTGCCGAGCTATCGGCACAAAACTTACATCAGGCTATTCACAGCCGTAAACAGGTGCCCGTTGCTAAGTTTATTTTTGGCTTGGGTATTCCCCATGTGGGCGAGGAAACGGCGCGTAACTTGGCGAAGTTTTTACCCGATATCCAAAAACTGCGGGTGGCATTGCCAGAGGTTTTAGCGCTGTTACCTGATGTGGGTACAGAGGCAGCAGCCGAAATACATGCCTTTTTCACTGACGAGCACAGTGCCGATGCCCTCGACGACCTTTTAGCTCAAGGCTTAGTACTAGAGCCACCCAAGGTGACAGGGCGACCAGAAATTACCTTGGATAAGTTGCTCTTATCGCTGTCCATGAGTGGTGTTGCTAAAGTTGGCGCTCAACGCGTCGCTGACCACTTCTATCAAGATGTGGATAAGTTTTTGGCCGCAACGGAAATCGAAGTTAATATCATCGAAAAGCTCAGCAAAAAGGCGACACAAGGCGTCTTAGCGGCTTTGTCGTCCGATGAGTGGTGTGATAGCTTACGCCAAATAAACCAGCAGCTTTTAGATTTTGGTTTCCATTGGTCACAGCAGGTAGAGGAAGAGTCTGATCAGGCGCTTCCGCTTAAAGGTCAAACCATCGTGCTGACCGGTAGCCTGTCGCAAATGACGCGAGCAGAAGCCAAGGCGCGCTTGGTGGACTTGGGCGCTAAGGTAGCCTCGAGTGTCTCTAAAAATACACACTTAGTGATTGCTGGTGAAAAGGCGGGCAGTAAGCTAAGAGATGCGCAAAAACACGATATTAAAGTGTTAGACGAAGACGCCTTTATTGCGTGGTTAGGTGAGATCGCCGGGTAACGTCATGGTATCAACCACTGCGCAATCACTATACAAGTCAGTCAATGTAATAGAGACAATATGATTGTTCCTTATAACGCACTAGAGCCAGATACACTTAACGCCTTAATTGAGGAGTTTGTTTCTCGAGATGGTACCGATTATGGCGACGAAGAAGTCAGCTTGAGTGAAAAGGTCAGCAAGGTGAAAACCATGCTCACCACAGGAGAGGTGGTGATCGTCTTTATCGCCTCTTCTGGCGAGTGCAATATCGTTCGTGCAGACAGCTTAAGCTAGTGACTTAGGTGTAAAGGCAAATTAAAAAAGCCACTGATCATCGTAAAGATGGTCGGTGGCTTGTTTTTTATGGGCTGCTTTATGTTGCTGCTATATATGTTGCTAGCAGGATCGCTAGCAGACTTTAAACCCAACGCTGTAGGTTCGGACCGCTCACTAAAAGATGAAGTAGGTCGGAGCGGGTCACCACACCAATCACTTTCTCGTTGCCGTCTAAAATTGGCATGCAGTGCAAGTCGTACTCAACAAAGCTAAAGGCGACGTCTCGTACCAGAGTTTCTGGGGTCGCCGCGATAAGTTTTGTGGAATACACACCCGTAATGCTGTCGGTGCTAGAGCGGCCGTGCATCAGAATATCGCGATCCGACAAAATGCCGATGGGCTTTTGGTTTTCATCAACCACGATTAAATGATGAATTTGGTGTTGCATAATACGGCGCCAAGCAGCAACCACGGTCGCTTCTTTGCTAATCGTTTGTACATCACCTTTCATGATGTGCGAAATCGCGAGCTGGCGGCGTTCTTTTACCGAGCCAGTGCTCGTAGCGGCCGTATTAGCATATGCCATTGCACGGCGAGCGCCTCGCTCTTGGCGTTTTTCACGGTCGCTGGTAAGAATTTTAAGTGCGTTTGCCACTGGGTTTTCAGAGGATTGGCTATCTGTTGCAGTGCCTTGCTGGCCAGTGGTGCTCACGGGTGTAATAATCCGCTGTGGAAACTCCGAGTCCACAGGGGTTTTTACCTTGTATCCGTGATCGTAAATGTATAGCGCCATATTCCTAGCTTGCCTCAGTTTGTGTCTTTATCGGAGTTATTTTTTATTGTCAGCTTTATTGGCTCCTTGTGTGCGCGTAAGTGATCGCACAATAAAGCGAGCGGGGTTCAGCCGGTCGGCAAGCGCCTTATCCAGTGGCGCAGGTGTACCGAGTAGCTGCGAGCAAATAAGCTCAGCTGACAACGGGGCAGTAATCAATCCTTTGGAGCCATGCCCAACATTCACAAACAACCTCGGATAAACGGGCGAAGGAACGTCTACAAAACGCCAGCTCTTATCATCCCTTAATTTGGCAAAGTCTACAATAAAAGCATCATAGTTTGGTACTTGGCCTACGACAGGGAGATAGTCTGCTGTCGCACAACGAAAAGATACCCGCCCCGATAAACTGTCTACGGGTATTTTTTTCGCTAACTGAGGTAAGGTGTCGGCGAGGTAACTCAGGTTTTTAACATGGCTTTCGTTATCTACCACTTTTGTTTGATTGTGCAGATCAAAGGTGGCACCAAAGCAAAACTTACCCCTAAAACTAGGGCTAGCATAACCCGTGCCGCATACACTGCTGGTGAGTGATACTTTATCGTTTAGTAAGCTTACTTGCCCCCGAATAGCCTTTAATGGCAAAAACTCGGTGTGCTTTAGTTCTCGTGCTTCAGCCGCGTTGCACAGTACAAGGGCGTCAAAGTCTAACGAGCACTGGACTTCGTCGGTGGCCTCTTTCGCATCCGCATCTGTTGTCAGCCTCAGCGTCACTTGATGCTCATCGGTGCTCAGATCGAGCAGCTTATGGCTCAATTTGAGTTCAATGTTAGGGTGGTTAAGCAAGGCTTTACAAAAGTCCGGAGGCGACACCCAGCCGGCCTCTTTCATAAACACACCGTCACATGGAGTAGGCTGCTCTAACGTTGCAGAGGCTTGTTCAGCGCTCACCTCGGTTAGCCAATAATCAGCCAGGCTCGACTCTTTTAGTAGCGCACTTTGGCGTTTTATTTCTTTTTCGCTCGTGGCCATTTGGTAAACGCCACTTTGTTGCCAAAAGCTTTGTGCTGGGTCTAGTTGCTTTAATACCCGCAAACTATAGGACAAGCCTTGGGTATGAATAGCACCACTAGGGTTATCCTGTACCGGTAGCTTGGCGTATAGCGCGCCTTGGTGGTTACCTGAGCCGCCAGCTGCGACCTCTTCGGCTTTGTCAAAAACAGTGACTTGGATACCGCGCTGGGCCAAAGCAGCGGCGGTTGTGGCACCAGCAAGGCCGGCACCCACGATAGCGACACGCTTTGGTGAAGCAACGGCTTGTGGTGTGTCTAACCATGGTGTATCGCTAGGTGCTTCTGTAATGGGGGCTCCCGTGTAGCTGGCCTTCATCATTTCGAGCTTTTTGCCAAAACCTTGGACTCGCTCAAAACTAAAGCCTGCTTGGGTTAAGCCTTGTCGAACAATGCCTGCCACCGTAAAGGTCGAGGCTGTGGCATTGGCTTTACTTAAGCGCGCCAGTTGCTCAAAGAGGGCTGGACTCCACATGGCGGGGTTTTTGGACGGGGTAAAACCGTCTAAAAACCATGCATCGGCTTTAAAGTTAAACTGCGAGAGCCCCGCCACTGCGTCGTCGAAGCAAAGCGTAAGGTGGACTCTGCCGTTAAACAGGGGTAATCGATGCACGCCTTTAATGGTGGGTGGATAAGCTGCCATGAGGGCTTCAGCGATAGGGCGATAGTTTGGAAACAAGCTAAGGCTTTTTTGTAAATCCTGAAAGCTTAATGGGTGCAGCTCCACGCTGACATAATCGAGAACAGCGCTGCTCGGTGCGGTGTTTAACCATAAATCACATGCGGCTAAAAAATTTAACCCAGTACCAAAGCCCGTTTCGCCCAGTATAAACCGCCCTTGAGCGGGTAAGGCTTTAAAGCGCGTGGGTAAGTCGTTGCCATTAATAAACACATGCTCTGTTTCGGCGAGGCCCTGATCCTCGTGAAAGTAAATATCCCCGTAGGCGCCGGACAGTGGTGTATTGTTAGACCAAGCAATGGTGGCGGGGGTAATAACGGGCTGAGGTTTTTTCGGCATAACAAAGGCGTGCTATTCGGTTAATGGGGCTGGCGTATTGTAGCGGCTTACGCTACGAGCTCAATAACGAAAAATGCCCCATCCGAAGACAGGGCATTTGTGGAGTGTAAGGTCGGTGAGCTTAGAAAGCTTTGCGCCCAATACCTTGATAGGTAAAGCCGTACTCCACCATTTCGCCTGGGTCATAGATGTTACGACCGTCGAGCAGAAGTGGGTCACGCATTTGTGTCACAATATGAGCAAAATCACGCATGCTGTACTCAGGCCACTCGGTAATGACCATAAGTGCATCAGCGCCTTCAACAGCTTGCTCGGGTGTGCTGCACAGCATAAGTTGGCTAGCGTTGCGATAGTGCGCGGCTAGGTTCTCAAGTGCCATTGGGTCGTGCACACGTACTTCAACACCTTGAGCCATTAGGGCATTAATGGTGGTGATACTCGGCGCATTGTGAATATCAGCCGTAGCTGGCTTGTAAGATGCACCCCAAATCGCCACTTTTGTGCCTTTAAGGTTGCCTTTGCGATGACGCCAGAACTTGCGGAACAAGGTTTCTTTTTGCTGCTCGTTCATGTCGATGACAGTACGAAGCAACGAAGAGCGGTGGTTTTCTTTTAAGAAGTTAGAGAAGAGTAACAACTCAGAAGAGAACTTTTGTCCGCCAAAACCACAACCCGGGTTTAGAAAGTGTTTACCCACACGTGAGTCGCCACCAATGGTGTCTTTTACACGCTCGATATCCACACCCATGTTGTCTGCAAGGCTAGCCAGCTCGTTAATGTAGCTTAGGCGCATAGCTAGCATGCCGTTTAGTGCCAAAGATGAGAACTCAGCCTCAACGGTGCTCATGAAGCGAATGCGTTGGCGCGCGCTCATAAGCACACGGGACATGGCCGAAATTTTACTCATAGCCCAACGACACTCAGTACCCACAATGAGTTGGTCTGGACGCATAATCGATTCCAGAATCACACCGCCGCGGTAGTTGTCGTGCATGTATACCACGGTTTGGTTTTCTGGGTCGGGTAGTAGGTCAGCCAGTTGTTGGGTGGCACCAATACCAAAAATACTTTGGTTGATGATCAACAAACGGCCGTTAGCTTTAGCGCCTAGGCTCTTTACGATACGCTCAGCGGTGCCATAGTCACTGCTGTCGAGGTTAAGCCAATGCATATCGGCTTCTTCAGGCGGATGGTAAAGGTCGTAAGTGTGAAGGCGTTGTGCTTCAAACTGGGTGACTAGCAAGCTGCGCAAACCCGGTTCTGAGTGGTACATACGCTTGCTGTCGAGTTCTTGCTTGGTCAGCGGAATAAAAACGTCGTTACCGGCGCGGGCCAAAACACCCGCTGCGCCTAGTGCCGACATATTATCGCCGTAAATCACTATTTTCATAACGGTTATTCCTGTAGCCCAAGGGTGGCATTAATCAGTGCCACGGTGGATGCGTCCATACGCCCTTCGGCGGGAGCGTCACCCGTTAGCGCACTCAAGGTTTCGTTCGCCATGACTTTACCTAGCTCAACACCCCATTGATCGAATGGGTTGATATTCCAGATAGCGGCTTGGACAAACACCTTGTGTTCGTAGAGTGCAATTAATTGCCCTAGAGCGAAAGGCGTTAGCTCGTCTAGCAAAATAGTGCTGCTTGGTTGGTTACCCGCGTAGCGTTTAAATGCTGGGCGCTCTGAATCTTCAGGTAGCGCGTGATCGCCAAACGCAAGAACACGTGACTGAGCAAAGCAGTTCGACAAGGCCAAAATGTGCTGACGCTTGAGTACGTCTGACTTCACACCGCCTTCGTTGTTGTAACGACGGGCAGGTGCAATAAAGTCACACATAACTTTTTCGGTGCCTTGGTGCAGCAATTGGTAAAACGCGTGCTGTGCGTTAGGGCCAACTTCACCCCACAAGATAGGGCAGGTTGCATAATCGATACCTTGCTCTTCTAGGGTGGTGCTTTTGCCGTTACTCTCCATTTCTAGCTGTTCAAGATACGCAGGGAAGCGCTCTAAACGGCCGTCGTATGGCAAGATGGCGTGGGCGTGAATATCTAAAAAGTTGATATTCCAAATGCCAATAAGGGCATTAAGCACAGGGATATTTTGCTCTAATGGCGCTGAGCGAAAGTGCTCGTCCATAGCATGAGCGCCGGCCAATAGCTCGCGGAAGCGACGCATACCAATTTGCAGTGCAATCGGCAAACCAATGGTCGACCACATAGAGTAGCGACCACCAACCCAATCCCAAAAGCCCAGTTGGTTTTCTTCAGAAATGCCAAACTCGGTCATTTTGGCTGGGTTAGCAGAAATACCAATAAAGTGGTTTTGTAAAATCAGGTCATCAGGTGTGCCTGTTTTATCATGAATCCACTTGCGTGCCGTCTCAGCGTTAGCCAGTGTGTCGAGTGTTGTGAATGACTTAGAGGCAATCACGAACATGGTGTCAGCGGGGTCTAAGCGATTAAGCAAGAGCGCTAGCTGGCTGCCGTCCATCGATGAGGCGAAGTGAACATCAATGTTGTGCTTGCCTGGCCATGGGTAATCGCAAAGAGCACGGTTGGTCATCAGTGGGCCCAAATCGGAGCCGCCGACACCAATGTGGACTACATTGCGAATCGGGCGACCGCTGTAACCTCGGTGTTGAGCCGAGTGTAAGCGGTTAACCACGTTTTCCATTTTGGTGAGTTGCTCGTGCACGCCTTTTACAACGTCAACACCGTCGACCTCTAGGGTGCGGTGGGAAGGCATACGCAGTGCCGAGTGGAGTGCAGGCCGGTCTTCAAAGCGGTTAACATGTGCGCCGCTAAAAAGCTGCTCGACTTTGCTTTCTACGTCTTGGCTTTTGGCTAGATTAACCAATAGCTCAAGGGTTTTAGGCGTAATACGTTGCTTAGAAAAGTCGATGAGCAAGTCTTGGTTGCGAAAAGTAAAGTCACTGTGGCGCGTTGGAAACTGCTCAAACAACGCGCTTAGGTGAGTCTCAGAGAGCTGCGCTGCATGGTCTTGCAGCGCTTTCCATTCGTCTCGTTGAGTAAGTTCCATAACTTAAACACTAACTTTTTTAATCAAGTTAAGGGCAAAGTCTTTAGTGTCAGGGTGCTTAAGGCCGTAGTGGAACACAGCTTCGAAGTAACCTGGCTTGTTACCACAGTCAAAGGTTTGACCTGACATGCAGTAGATGCTCATTGGGTCGTCTTTTAGCAAGGTGTCCATTGCATCGGTTAGCTGGATTTCGTCGCCTGCACCCGGTTGAGTGTCGGCTAGCAATGCCATGATGCGTGCTGGGAATACGTAACGACCCACTACAGCGTAGTTTGATGGCGCTTCTTCAGCTGATGGCTTTTCTACAAAACCTTTAACTGGTGCGCTTTCGCCTGGAGCAGGCTTGTCAGAGCAGTCGGCGATGCCGTATTTGCTAATATCTTGCTCAGCAACGGCGTTCACCATGACTTGGCAGCTGCCGTCTTTCGCAAAGTTTGCAATCATTTGCGAAAGGTCGTGGATGCCGTCGTCGTCACAATCAACCAATACGTCTGGTAGTAATACTGCGAAAGGCTCATCGCCGGTCGCCGCTGCGGCACACAATACTGCGTGGCCTAGGCCTTTAGCTTCAGGCTGGCGAATAGCAAGAATAGTTACATCGTCTGGAATCAAGCCAGAAACGGCTTCTAGAATCGCGTCTTTACCTTTACGCGCTAGCTCAGACTCAAGTTCGTAGTGCTTGTCAAAGTGGTTTTCAATGGCTTCTTTGCCACTGCGGGTCACAAGAATGATCTCTTTAATACCAGCTTTCACTGCTTCTTCTACGACAAGTTGAATCGCAGGCTTGTCGATAATTGGTAGCATTTCTTTTGGGATTGCTTTACTCGCTGGTAGTACGCGTGTGCCTAGTCCCGCTACTGGAATAATTGCCTTCCTTACCATGTGACTCACTCCTAAATATTGCTTTTTGCAAAATGTTTTGTGGTAACGCAGCACTTAAGTGGCTGCTGACCTAAATTAAAGCAGCCCCGTGAGGGACTATGAAAAATACCTTATTACAAAGCAGGTTCTGTGCCGACTTGCCAGATTTTGGGGCAAGGCCTTAAGGACACGCGGGTTTGCTTGTACTTAAACGCTTCTTAACGCTCAGCTGTCTCAGCTTTATGATCGCTTATCTTTGTTTAAGTTTTGTGATTTTTTCGTTTTTGCACCGGCATCGAGCACAAAAATAGACCAGTAAAATTAAGCCTTTGTGTGAGTAGTTGCAAGCCTTTATGTGGCCACAACTGACGGCTTTGATGAGCGTGGACGTTTTAAACGAAAAAACTACTCTTTTTGGCCGAGTTGTTTCCTATTCAAAGTATCTAGGTGTTTGTCGGTCATTCCTAAGTCGTAAATAAGCTGGGCGAGGGCTAGCTATTTGCGGGTAAAGGCTGTCAAAATAGAGCCTGTTAAGGGATTAGTTTTTAAAGGTGTTGAGCCATGAAAGTGTTAGTAACAGGCGGTGCGGGTTATATCGGTAGCCATACCAGTGTGCAGTTGATTGAGGCAGGCCACCAAGTGGTTGTCTTGGATAACTTTTGTAACAGCAGCCCTATCGTTTTTGATCGTATAGAACAAATTTGTGGTGCACGACCCACCGTCGTGGAAGGGGATATTCGCGATGAAGCGACGCTAGAGGCCCTCTTCTCGGCCCATAGTATTGATGCTGTGATTCACTTTGCTGGCTTAAAGGCTGTAGGTGAGTCGGTTCAAATGCCAATTGAGTACTACCAAAATAACGTTGAAGGCACACTAAAGCTTGTTGATGCCATGCGTCATGCGGGCTGCTTTAACTTGGTGTTTAGCTCGTCGGCGACGGTATACGGCGACCCTGAAACCATTCCTATTACTGAGGCCTCACCATTAAGTGCGACGAACCCTTATGGTCGCTCTAAACTCATTGTTGAAGATATTCTTCGTGATGTGGCTGTATCGAACGAGCAATGGAACATTGCTTTGCTGCGTTACTTTAACCCAGTGGGTGCTCACGAGTCGGGCTTGATTGGCGAAGATCCAGCGGGTCTCCCAAATAACTTGATGCCGTTTGTAGCTCAGGTGGCATCGGGCAAGCTAGAACGTCTTCGTGTATTTGGTGATGACTATGATACCCGTGATGGTACGGGCGTTCGTGATTACATTCACGTTCAGGATTTGGCGGCAGGCCACTTGAGTGCTTTGGCAGTGCTAAAAGATGGCCATGGCTGTGTGCCTTATAACTTGGGTACAGGCAATGGTTCATCAGTGCTCGAAGTCATTCACATGTTCCGTGAAATTTCTGAACAGTCGATTCCTTACGAGGTTGTTGCCCGTCGTCCGGGTGATGTGGCTGAGTGTTATGCCGATCCGGGCTTTAGTGCACAGACGCTAGGCTGGAAAGCGACTCGTGGCTTAACCGAGATGATTCGCGATCACTGGAACTGGCAAAAGAATAACCCTCAAGGGTTTAAGTCTGCTGAGTGATGACCTAAGCACAGAGTAAGACTCTACAAGGCCAGTCTGATGTTCAGACTGGTTTTTTTATGTCTGGTGTTTAGAGCGGGCAGAGAGGTAAGTATTGAAGACAAAAAAAAGCCCGCTCAACTCAAGGTTGGCAGGCTTAGATCGTTAGCTAATAGCTGACAAAAATTAGAACGCAGGCTTGATAGACTCGCCGCGGCCGATGCCGTAGTAAGCGAAGCCGCGATCTTTCATACGTTGTGGGTCGTAAAGGTTACGGCCGTCGAATACCGCTTTATCAGCTACAGAAGCGTCAAGTAGTTCGAAGTCTGCTGCGTAGAACTCTTTCCACTCGGTACATACTACAAGTGCGTCAGCACCTTTGAGAGCCGCTTCTTTAGTGCCTACAAGCATTAGGCCGTCACGTTGACCATAAATGCGTTGGCACTCTTCCATCGCTTCTGGGTCGTAAGCTTGTACAGTTGCACCCGCTTCCCATAACGCTTCCATCAATACACGGCTGGTTGCTTCACGCATGTCGTCGGTATTTGGCTTGAACGATAGGCCCCAGACCGCGAACGTTTTACCTTTAACGTCGCCGTTGTAGTGACGCATGATTTCGCTGAATAGCTTGGTCTTTTGCGTGTTGTTTACAGACTCAACGGCTTCAAGCAGCTTAGGTTGGAAATCAACGCCTTGAGAGGTGCGGATAAGCGCTTGAACGTCTTTAGGGAAACATGAGCCACCGTAACCACAGCCAGGGTAGATGAAGCTGTAACCGATACGTGAGTCAGAGCCGATACCTACGCGCACTTTTTCGATGTCTGCGCCAAGTAGCTCAGCAATGTTAGATAGTTCGTTGATGAAGGAGATTTTAGTCGCCAACATGCAGTTTGCTGCGTATTTGGTTAGCTCAGCAGAACGGATGTCCATCACGATCATACGGTTGCGGCTGCGGCTGAATGGGTCGTAAAGCTCGTGCATTACTTTTTCAACTTCAGGGTTGTCAGTACCGATAACGATACGGTCTGGCTTCATGCAGTCTTCAATCGCAGAGCCTTCTTTCAAGAACTCAGGGTTAGATACCACATCAAAGTTGAAGGTTTTGCCTAGCTTTTCAAGAGTCTCAGAAACTTTTGCTTTAACTCGATCTGCTGTGCCGACAGGTACTGTGGACTTGTCAACGATGATAGTGTCTTTGTCCATGTGTGTGGCGATGGTTTCAGCCACAGCAAGAACGTACTTAAGATCGGCAGAACCGTCTTCGTCTGGTGGTGTACCTACGGCGATAAACTGAACTTTACCGTGTTCAACACCCTGTTTGGCATCTGTTGTAAAGGTTAGGCGGCCCGCTTCGTAGTTCTTTTCTACCAATGGGGTTAGGCCTGGTTCGTAGATAGGTACGATACCTTTTTTCAAGTTTTCGATTTTTGTCTCGTCAACATCAACACAGACTACGTCGTGCCCTAGTTCTGCGAAGATAGTTCCCTGAACGAGTCCTACGTAACCGATACCAAATACAGTAACTTTCATATCTTTCCCTTAATACTAGTGAAATTGTAAAGCGGTGCACTTAAGGCTAAGCCAGTAACTTAGGTAAGTCCTTGTTGCTGGGCTTTGTTAGAGCCTAAAGTGTTGGTGTACTGTGCATGATCACAATACACACAATTTGTTCAATCCTAACGCGAAAAACTGCGTTTCACACGGATAAGATGCCAAGTATACGAAATTAACGTGACAAATTAGTGCACATTTCGTTGTTCTTAGTCATTAAACTCCTTTTTATAAAAAGTGCTTACCCATTTTTTTGTAGGTTTTAGCACTACTTTGGGGCGTTTGTCACTTCTTGCGCCCCAAAAAGCTGACCGCTTTTGTTTGTGGCCTCTGTTTCGCGCCTTGTATCCTTCATAAGCGCTTGATGAAACGGAGGTCTCAGCGTTCGCATGTGTTTACACATCCAGCCCACGTTTGATTTTGCATAAACTAGGCCACCTTTGTTAAGGAAATAAGAATTATCTTGGATTTGCTTGGTTGACAGTCTTAGGCATGGAAATTAGATTATCGGCTTTTCGTCCAACCCAAAATAATAATAAGCACTGCAAAAGAGTGAGTAGGGTTAAGCACAGCTAGGTGGGCTCGTTGCTTTACTGAAACAAATTTTTCTTAGAGGTGCTCATGTCTAACTCGTCTTCTCACGCGTCTGCGTCGAGTTTTCAGTCGTTAATTCGACTTTTTCGGTATGCCAAAGGTGAGCGGGTATCTATTTTACTTGCGAGCTTTTTTTCTGTTCTTAACAAGCTATTTGATGTTGCGCCCGAAATCCTAATTGGTGTCGCTATTGATGTGGTGGTAAACCAAGAACAAAGTTTTGTTGCGTCTTTGGGTTTTGATACGCCTGAAGAGCAAATTGCGGTGCTCAGTCTGCTGACCTTTTTTATTTGGGCAGGTGAGTCGGTTACCGAATACATCTATCAGATTCTTTGGCGAAACCTTGCCCAGCGCTTGCAATCGAGTTTGCGTCTCGACTGCTATCAACACTTACAAACGTTGGATATGGCGTTTTTTGACCAGCGTGATAGCGGCGAGCTGGTGGCCATTCTAAATGACGATGTAAACCAGCTAGAGCGCTTTTTAGATGGTGGCGTGAATGGTGTCTTACAAATCAGCGTCTCGGTATTGGTGATTGGCGCGATCTTTTTGTATGTATCTCCCTTTATTGCCGCCTGTGCTTTTTTGCCTATGCCCGTTATTTTTGCTGCAGGCCTGTTCTTCTCTAAAAAGGCGGACCCTTTGTATGCCGATGTTCGCGACAAGGTGGCTGTACTGGCGACGCGCCTGTCGAACAATATTCAGGGCATGGCGACAATCAAAAGCTTTACCGCTGAGTCTTACGAGTATGAGCGCTTAAAACAAGACAGTGAGGCCTATGTTGCCGCTAACAAAAAAGCCATTGCGGTGAGCTCAGCGTTTATTCCTTTGGTGCGCATTGCGGTGCTATCAGGCTTTTTGGTGACCTTCGCAGTGGGTGGCCTCAAGGCGCTTAATGGCGAAATTAATGTGGGTGCTTACAGTATGTTGGTGTTTTTAACCCAGCGCTTGCTTTGGCCATTGGTCGGCCTTGCCGAAATCATTGACTTGTATGCTCGTGCCATGGCCAGCACTCACCGTTTGCTGAATATCTTAGACGAGCCGAATGCAGCTCAGCCTGTCATCAACCCATTAGAGAAGGTGTCAGTGGCAGGAGCGTTAACGTTAGACAAAATGTCTTTTGCTTACACGCTCGGTCGACCTGTGTTATCAGATATCTCTTTAAATATTCCGGCCGGTGGTTCACTGGGGATTGTGGGGGCAACCGGGTCAGGTAAGTCGACCTTGGTGAAACTGTTGCTGAAGTACTACTCGCCTAACCAAGGGGCGATTGCGTTGGATGGTGTGCCGTACACTGAAATGAGCGATCGCGCTTTAAGGTCCCATATTGGTTACGTTAGCCAAGATGTCTTTCTGTTTCCGGGCAGTGTGCGCGAAAACCTTTGTTACGGCATGAGAGACGTGTCGGACGAGCAGCTCATTCACGCTGCAACCATGGCGCAGGCTTGGTCCTTTATTCAGGAGCTGCCCCAAGGCCTTGATACCCCCATTGGTGAACGAGGCGTGCGTTTGTCCGGTGGTCAGCGCCAGCGCTTATCGTTAGCGCGAGCCTTACTCAAGCAGCCTGCCATTTTGGTTTTGGACGAAGCGACCAGCGCCATCGACAACGAAACGGAAGCAGCGATTCAGGCATCGATTGATCAGGTATCTAAAACATGCACCCTTATTGTGGTGGCTCACCGCTTATCGACCTTGGTAACCATGGATAACATTGTGGTGCTGGATATAGGCCAAGTGGTTGAGCACGGTAGCCACAGCGATTTGCTCCAAAAAGCGGGCTATTACGCCGAGCAGTGGCGAATTCAAACGGGCCGCCAAGGCTAGTTGTTTTTGTAGTTTGCTGGAGCTTCTGCCTGCCCTTTACGGGGCAGGTATCTATCGCTATCGGCATATATGATAATTAGTAGTTGGTTATCATTATCATTTGCGTTATCGTTAACCGCATGAGTAATGTAACGTCTGCCACCTTTTCCTATTCCGATTCCGCCACCTTGTGCCAACAATTAGCCGCTCACTTGCAACAGCAGGGTATTGCGTATGAGCAAAGCCCCCATCGTGTACTGGCGAAAGGTGAGGGCTTTGAAGTTTGCCTTGAATTAAAGGTGGGTGCCTCCAAGCAGCGCCATCGGGTTTCGGTGACCTGTGCGCCGGAGCAAATGCCGCTTTATCGCGAATACATTCAGCACCAGCTTAAAGGGATCGAGTCAAACTTTCCGATGCTGCGCTGGTCTGGCGTACCGGGCGAGCTTGCAAGTGTCGGCGAGCCGCCTGCGGGTTTTTGCGAGGCGCAGGTCGAGGGCGTAGAGTCTTTTGGTGATGCTTGGTGGCGATTGTCATTAAAGCTTAGCCCTAAAGATATTGCCCGTTATTGCTCAAGTAAGCTGCACTTCAGTTTACTCAGGCCCGCAACAGAACAAGATACCCCTGTGTGGCCGATGATGAATGAGTACGGCACCATTAGTTGGCCTAAAGGCGAGCAAGCGCTCACTCGAAAAGCCTTTACGGTCAGTGCTATTGACGAGGAAAGTGGACTGCTTTTTGTGGATATTTATCGTCACGAAGGTGGACCGACCAGCGATTGGGCGGCATCAAATCCTGTCGGGCAAACCATTGGGTTAATGGGGCCGAGCGGTGAAGGCCCACAAATCGATGAGATGGAAGCTAGCGAACAGTGGTTGTTAGGTGCCGATGAAACCAGCATTCCTACCCTCGCTCGCGTTTTGCAAAGTGGGCTTAAAAGCACTGAGAATTTTACGCTGGTGTTGCTAGTGCAAAGCCCTAAGGACAAGGTGACACTGCCTAAAGTTCAAGGGTGTGTGCAATGGCTCTACCGCTCCCAAGGCGCTAGCCAAAGCGACTTAGTTGAGGCCATGACCGAGCAACTAGAAAGCCGTACTGACCTACGGCAGTTGTGGTTTGCTGCGGCGGCACAGAGTGCGAAAACAGTGCGTCAGGTCGCACTTAAGCTAGAAAAAATCCCTCGCCGTAATATCCAGTCATATGGTTTTTGGTCTTAGTTGATGATGTACAAGCTCCTTGCTCGTTCACTCTCGGGAGGCTACTCCGGTCGCCCTATTCTTAATAATGTGTCGTTTGAGGCTTTGCCCGGCCAAGTAACTAGCCTGATTGGCGCGAACGGTTGTGGTAAATCAACTCTGCTTAAAACCTTGGCGCGGGTGCTTGAGCCCAACGGTGGGCAAGTGTTGATTAACGACCAAAACATTACCTCGTTTACTGCCCGAAACCTTGCCAAGCAGTTGTCCTATTTACCGCAGTCACCTTTGGCGCCAGAGGGGATGACAGTGGAGCAGTTGGTAGCTCAAGGTCGTTATCCACACCGAGGCATAATTGGCCGCCTTTCAAAAGATGATAAAGCAGCGATTAGCCGTGCGCTAAACGCTACCCACTTAACGCAGTTACGAACCATGCCCGTTAGTCAGCTATCGGGTGGTCAGCGTCAAAGAGCATGGATCGCCATGACCTTGGCGCAAGAATCACCCATTATGCTGCTGGACGAACCCACCACATACCTCGACTTAAAAGTGCAGGTCGACATTATGTCCGTTCTGCGCGAAGTAGCAAAAGAACAACAACGTGCTGTGATTGTGGTATTACACGACCTAAACCTTGCCGCTGCTTTTTCGGACAAACTTGTGATGATGAAAGCAGGACGATTGTGTTATTCCGGCACGCCAAAAGAGGTGTTTACCGTCGATGCTTTGGCCGAGGTGTTTGGCCTAGATACCCATGTGTCTTTTGACCCTGTGGCTGGTCACCCTGTTTGTTTGCCGAACGTAAAGCAGTCCGTGAATTTATGAACATGTCAGTTAGACCTACAGCGATTGCCTTATTCATGGTGCTACTGGGCGCAGCTGCTTTGGTCGCCTACTTAGCTTTTGGGGCCCATCACATCAGCGCAGCCTCTGTAGTGGAGGCATTGCGGTCTCCCCAGGCAGGTCAGTTCGACCATATTGTTGTAAACGATATGCGCTTGCCCCGCGCGTTTGCTGCGTGCTTAGTCGGCGCCTGCTTAGGTGTGGCCGGTACCATGATTCAAGGTATCACTAAAAACCCTATTGCAGAGCCCGGCCTGTTAGGGCTAAACCAAGGTGCGGCATTGGCCACAGTGGTGGCGATGGGGAGTTTTGGACTAGCTGAGCCTCAGTTGTTAACCCTTGTTGCTGGCGCGGGTGTGTTGGTGGTTGCGGTGGTGGTCTTCACCATTGCTTTGGCGATTCCTGGTGGTTTATCACCCCTCACATTAATTTTAGTAGGGGCTGCAGTAAATGGTTTGCTGGTGGCTTGTTTGTCTTTTGCATCGCTCATCTACGAGCAAAGCTTTGAATATTTGCGGGTTTGGCTCAGTGGTTCACTCGCTGGGTATAGCGCAATAAACAATAGCCTGGTGTCTCCTTGGGTATTGGCAGCCTTGGTTTTGGCCTGCTGGCTCGCACCTCATATTGACCGAGTGCAACTCGGCGACGAGGTGGCCAAAGGTTTAGGCGCTAACCTTCCGCTCATTTATGGCTTATCCCTAGGCTGCATTATTGTGCTGATTGCCGCCTCCGTTACCCTTGCTGGCCCCATCTTTTTTGTAGGTTTAGTTGTACCTCATCTTTTACGTATGTTGGGCTTTCATCGTTACAGCTTACTTATTCCGCTGAGTGCCTTAGCTGGGGCGGTGTTGCTATTGGCGCTTGATTTAGTCGCGCGAGTGGCTCTTGCACCCGTCGAAATATCAGTAGGAATTGTTGCGGCCCTTGTAGGTGGCCCTTTGTTTATTGGGTTAGTGAAATGGCGACTCTAGAACAGGTTGCGACAGCTCAAAAGGGGGCCGGAGCGACACACATGTATCAGGTATTAAAACAGCATCGTACTTACTCATTATTTATTGTGCTGACGGCCCTAGTGATGGCGCTGGCTTTAGCCTCATTACTTTTGGGTTCTGGTAGCAACGTTTCGCTTGCCTCGTGGATAAAAGGCGAGCTGACAGTAGCGGAGCAGTTGTTTGTTTGGCAGTTTCGTATGCCCCGTGTGGTTGCCGCCGCCTGTGTTGGCGCATTGATGGCTGCTGCGGGCACCTTGCTGCAAAATATTACCCGCAACTCTTTGGCAGACCCTAGTCTACTAGGCGTCACTCAAGGTGCTTGTTTGGCGGTGGTGATTTTAGTGGTGCTGTTTCCAGAAAGTGGCGGCACCCTAAAAATGTTTGCGGCGCTGATTGGTGGTTTAGCGGTGGCCGTTTTTCTATTTGGCTTAAGCCCTCAAGACGAGTCCCAAGGCACGCTCAAACTGGTGTTAATGGGAGTCGGGGTATCGGCTTTTTTGGCAGCGCTAATTAGAGCCTTGCTGACCTATGGCGATTTGCATCGGGCGGTATCTGCATTTGCGTGGATGGCGGGCTCACTGGATGTAGTGAGCCCCTCGCAAGCGATGGGCTTAGCTTTGTGTCTTGCTGCTTTGATACCGGCTTTTTGGGCGAGCATGAATATGCAGGCGGCCTTGAGTTTAGGTGCCGAAGTGGCCGCAAGTTTGGGTGTTCCTTCTTATGCCAGCCGAGGGCTGATTGCCCTCGCAGTGGTGGCAGCATCGGTGGCGGTCGCTGTGGTTGGGCCACTGAGTTTTGTTGGTTTAATCGCGCCCCATCTTGTGCGTCGGCTAGGCCACTTTTCGGTTCGGGCACATTTGTACTTGGCGAGTTTAACCGGTGCGATCTTGGTAATGGCTGCAGACTTGTTAGGGCGTATCGCCTTTGTGCCTTACCAAATACCCGCAGGTATCGTCACCGCATTGTTAGGTGCGCCATTGTTTTTGTGGCTGCTAGTTCAGGCACGTAAGTTGTCCTAGTTTGCCTTTTTGGCGTGCTCTTCTTTTCTAAGTCTTTCCTTTCTACCTTTTTATCTTTAATGAGGCCGTTTTATGTTTAAGTGGTTTATTGGCTTTTGTGCAGCGATGACGA
Source organism: Pontibacterium sp. (assembly GCA_049603715.1). Taxonomy (GTDB): domain Bacteria; phylum Pseudomonadota; class Gammaproteobacteria; order Pseudomonadales; family Balneatricaceae; genus Pontibacterium. The sequence goes on from JBMYSW010000001.1 coordinate 32,179, forward strand.
TGTCTACTGCGATGGCAGTATCCTTCCCGCTGACCATAGAGCATACCTTTGGCAAAACCGTCATAGAGACGCAGCCACAACGTGTGGCAACGTTGGATTATTCAGGTGCCGATGACTTATTGGCCTTAGGCATACAGCCAGTGGCTATTCGCTACTGGTATGGCGATTTTCCAAAGACCTTATGGCCTTGGGCGAGCGACTACTTAAACACCCAGCCCACAGTGATCGGCCGCTCTATTGACTACGAGGCCCTCGCTGCGGCAAGGCCCGATGTGATTTTGGCGCTGTGGTCGGGGATTGATGAGCGCGCTTACCAAAAACTTTCGCTGATTGCGCCTGTGGTCGCGGTACCCAAAGGGCGAAGCGATTATGGTTTGGCATGGGATGAGCGAGCCTTGTTGGCGGGCGAGGCGACTGGTCGCCTTGAGCAGGCTAAGGTAGTTGTTGGTGAGATTCAGGCTCGTTTTAAAGCGGCACGACAGGCTTATCCACAGTGGAGTGGCCAAACTGCCAGTGTGGTGTATGCCGGGCGAGGTGATTTAGGCGTATTTGGTGCCCAAGACGTTCGCCCGCAAACCCTTGCGGAGCTGGGATTTAAAACCCCAGAAGCTTTAACCGCATTGATGCCGCCCGGTCGCTTTTATGTCGACCTGAGCCGTGAGGCATTGCCCCTAATTGATGCTAACGTGATTTTTTGGTTTAGCGCCAATAACGAGTTTACACACGTGAAGCGCTTGCCTGGGCGTTCTGCTTTGTCCGCAAGTCATATTTTTGTTGATGACCTTTTGGCTGGGGCCTTTAGTCATTCGTCGTTACTTAGTTTGCCCTATGTGCTTGACCGTTTAGTGCCAGCGGTGGGTAAAGCCTTATCTACGCTCAGAACGGTTGTGGACTTAACAGCGAGATAAAGTAAATGGGCTAGTAACGCTGGCCCGCTTCTTATGGCTGATGTCGTTACTGAGTGGGAGATAAGGTAGGGCGAGTTGAGTACCCAACAAAAGCAATGAGGTAAGTGAGGGTGATTTTGTGCGAGAGGCTAAGTGTTGAGAGCAGAGCTAGAGGTGGCGCATCCTTGCGCCGGAGATGAATCTAAACAGGTTTCTTAGAAACTTACATTCAGGCTAACCATCGCAGAGATAGGTGCGCCGTAAATACCACCAAAGCTGCTCACTTCAACGTACTTTTTGTTAAACACGTTATCAATGTTCAGCTGTACGTCCATATCTTCGGATACTTGGTACTTGGCGAATACATCGGTTACGGCAAAGGCGTCTTGCTTAGCACCATCGCCCACCACGTCAGAGCGCCACTGTGTGGTAAAGCCTAGTTTTACGGGCAGGGCTTGTAGCTTAGTAGTTGCGCCCAATTTCACCATGGTTTGTGGCGAGTACTTCATTGTACGTTCACCATCTACACCGGTTACGGTGACATGTGATGCGCCTACAAAGGCGTGAGTATTTTCGCTAACAGCACCGTTAACCTCTACCTCAACCCCTTCGGAGTAGGTGTCTTTGCCTTCATAATAGTAGGTACCGTCTGTTAGAGTGCCTGCATAGGTTGCCAGGCCTAGCTGCTCTGCCTTAAATACCGCAGCGCTGACCAAGACCTGGTCATCAAAGAACTCAGACTTGATACCCAGTTCGTAGTTCACACCTTGCATTGGATCAACGTAAAAACCATTAACGTCTAAGTTATCCTGCACTTGGAAAATGCTTGAGTAAGATGCGTAAGCCGTAGTGTCGTCGTTAAAGTCGTAAGTAAAGCCGTAGTAAGGTGTTACTTCGCCCATGTCTGGCCAACTACCAGCAGAGGGCGTATTACCGTAAATAGATGCGCCAGTTCGGCTAAGTTTGATGGCGTTTACACCACCAAAAAAGTCCAACGCATCAGTAATGGCGTACTGGGTTGCACCGTAAAGGCGAGTGATATCGGTTTGCCCCGTAGTTCGGGCAGTGCTTGTGCCAAAGACAGGCTCGGCGTAACTAGAGCCGTCGTAGGTGGAGAAGTCACCCAGCGCTAAAAAGCCGCCCGATGTAACCGGACGGTTAGATGTCGCTGTTTTTTCGTGGCTGTGGCTAATACCGGCAATAAAGCGGTGGCTGCGGCCAAGTAGCTCATATTCACCATTAAGCTGCGCATCTAAAATCACCCAATCACGTTCAGTGTGACCGGCGTAAGGCCAGCCATAAAGGCCCGTATTGTCATCGTTTAAGCCGGTGCCTGATGGGTTGTAGGCATAAAGCAGTTGGCTATCGCCCGTAAACTGGGTGGCGTTAATGCTCACTTTACCTTCGAGCGTGTCGCTAAACATGTGTAGGTAGTCAACAAAGGCGCTGGTGGTTTCGGTGTCCCAGTAGGTCCAGTCTGCTGATGTCGATGCCGAGGTATCAAAGTCGGCGTAACCGCCACTTAGGTAGTTAAGCGTGAGCGAGCCCCACATTGGCGAGTCTTGCTCTTGGGTGGTATGGCTCACACCGCCCGTTAACACACCGTTTTCGCCCACTTGCGCATCAACGGTGACATATGCCGTGGTGCGATCGGTATGAAGGTCGCGAATGTGTGAATCAGTAGACTCGTTAGCAAGCACAACACGGGCTGCTACTCGGCCATCTTCAGTCAGTACCTTGTTGTAATCGACAACGCCGCGAATTTGGTCGTACGAGCCCGCATTAAGGGTAATCGAACCTTCGTCTTCGTTCGTTGGGCGTTTGCGCACATAGTTAATCGTACCCGATGAGTTACCCACACCCGTTAGCAAGCCGTTAGCACCACGAATCAGCTCAACCTTTTCAAACAGAGCGGTGTCCATTTCACCAACCACGGTGCCCCACGCGTTTTGCGTGCCCGCACCGTCAACTTGCAGGTGCTGAATCTCGAAACCACGAGACACATAAGAGGCGCGGTTAGTTTCGTACTGCTGCACATCAATACCCGTAAGCATATCAAGCGCCTCGTTGGTCGAGGTCACGCCCTGCTCGTCTAGGGTTTCGGTGGTCGCCACACTAATGGACTGAGGTGTCTCTTTAATGCTGAGCTCAAGCCCTGTTGCGCCGTTAGATACACGGTCATCACGCACGGCTTCAATGGTAATCACATCAAACATAATCGGCGCATCATCGCCGTTTGCAAACGCCAAGTTTGGCGCAGATACCGCTGCAATCGCTGCCGCTAACAACGAGGTTTTGAAGCAGGGTGTTACGACATTTATCTTACTATTCATCAATATCACAGCCTTATCGTACTACTAAAGTTTTATAAAACGACTGTAATTCTATTTTAAATAGTAAACGTAATGCAACTGATTATCATTTAAATGTAGTTATGAGGCTGATAGGGTTTGGCTATGGGCTATTGTTTTTTGGGGGCTTTTTAACATTGGCTGAGAGGTATGATTATCGATATCAATGTGATTTGAAGGTATTCTTTGATACAAAGCTAACGGGCTTGTAAAAGCCTAAAGGACGATGAGCTTTATCATAAGGATGAAAAGATGGCAGGAATACCCAAGCTAAGCCGGATGGCGGCTTATCTAAATAAGGTTCGACAAGGCCTTCAGATCAACTATACCGTGTTGGTTAAGTTGTTAGAGAGAGACGGATATTCTCCTTCGTGGATCCAGCAAACATTCACCGCTGAGTTGGTGAAACGCGATTGCTATAGGGTCAGAATAAAAAACGAGGAGGCGTTTTCCGAGCTCTGGGCTCGGTACAGTGAAGCTTCCTACTCTAGTCGTATTAGTGCCGCCTCAGCTGGTGATAGTCACCGCAGCCGCGTAAGTGGCTCTTTCCTCCTAGTGCGTAGCATTCAGTTTAGCCACCCCCAGGTGATACTTTGTAGTGATCACGATTGGAAATGCCCTATTGTGCTGAACGCACATGCTCTGATCGTTGAGAACTTAGAGAGTTTCCTTGCACTTGAGCAAACACTGACTTTTGCAGTCAGCGACTGCGGAATGCCAGTCGAAATCGGTGATGTAGACCTAATATTTGGACAGGGAAACAGTATCACGAACTCTTTGAATCGGTCTTTTCTGAGAGAATACCAGAGTATCAGCTGTTTATTTGATGCGGATTTAGGCGGTGTGAAGATGTTCTCTAGTCTCTTGGAAATGATTGGTGATCGAAATATTCACTTTCTTTTACCAGAGAATATTAAAGATCGACTTACCGAGTCATCCAGAGCTCTATCATCCCAGGACCGGGCAGACCTATCGCGATATGCAGGACGCCATCTGGATCTAGATCGTACTATCCAGGTGCTTAGAGCTACTGGGTGTACTCTCGAACAAGAAACCTATCTGTAAAAACTTATCGTAATTTAAGGATAAAGCTTATGCATCAGGCAGGAGCCTTTCAGGATTATTTTACTATACGCCAACTAGTCTTTGTTAATAGTGCGGCCTATGCCTATACGGAGATTCGAGTGGATCAACATACGGCACTGTTTGGACGTAACAACCTAGGCAAAACATCTATGCTAAATGCTTTAAAGCTATTCTTATTGCCAGAAGAGAATTTCCGGCGCTGTGAGAAAAAATTCGGCTTTAAGGGAGCAAATGGCAATGAATACAATGGTCAGGAAAGCTATGGTTATTACTTTCCAGAAGACCACTCCTTCATCATTTTAGAAGCTGAAAATGTGCACGGCACTTTCTGCCTGGTTCTCCATCGTGCTAACCGAGAGTTTAGCTATGGCCGTATGGCTGTGTCGTGTAAATACGATATGATACGGTCATTATTCTGGGATTTTAATAGTAATGAGAACGAGGGGTTGGGCGGCCCTCATGAGTCATTGTCTCTAAAATCGCTACTTTCAGAACTAAAGCGACTAGGGGGAGAGCAGTTTAGCGATATTAAAACGATAAAAGAGCGGCTGTTTTCTGAAAAGCCTCTAGATCCTTTACTTGGTCGATATTGCCTATTACCTCTCAAGCAAGGGGGGACGGCCAGAGAGATAGAGGCTTGGCGCCAGTTGATTCATTTAGCGTTTGATATTAGTGCTCGGGATGATCAAACGTTGCCGAATGCCGTTGCCACTATCATAGAAGGCGAGAAGCAACGTGAAGCTGAACAGGTATCTATAGATTTTGATCAGATTCTAGGGGCGTACCGCAGCCTCAAGGAAGAAGGTGATCGACTACAGAAGCTTCAGAATCATCAGCCCACTTGGGAAGCGCTCGATAGCAACTATAAGAAATATGAACATGATTCTAAGCGGGCGGCTCAGCTTTATGTAAATGTAGAAGCCAATTTAAACCGGTCTTTGGGTCGGCTCACTCAAGCAGTGAACGATGGTAAAGAGAAGTACCAGGAGGTACACCGAAAGTTTGAGGGGAATCGAAAGCTTTTTCGCCAGAAGGAAGGTGAACTTAAAGATATATCTGGTCAGAAAAAACCCATTAACAGACAGGTAAAATCTACTCAGAACAGCCTCAAACGTATTGCAGAGATAGTCCGTGCGTACCCTGAAAGCTTTAGTAATGATCAGATTTTAGATGCGTTAGTTGGGTATCGTCAGGAGCTTAAGCAGGACATAGAGAGTTTACAGTCTGCTGAAGCTCGACAGCGACGTATGGAAAGTCTCATCAGGGAGAGCAGGCGGCTAAAGTCTGAAGAGGAAAGATTGGGTCCTCTACTCGAAGGAGTTATACCAACATTGCTAGAGCGCGTTTCTAGCGACAGCGCGGCAGTGTTATATAGTATTAATCAAAAATTTTCACAGATAAAGGTACAGCCATCAGACGAGAAGTTAGAAATTATCCAGCAGTTTTCGTCTCTCTTTGAAGAAGACGGAGGTAATCTCAGCTTCCTAAACGAAGCATTCCTTGATCTACCCTTTGTTCCTTTTGATGCACAGAAAAGTCGTATGGAGCTTAAGGCTAGGCTTGACGACATTCGTAAACAGCAACAACAGGCTGATAGGGAATTGACAGGCCTTAATGCACTGGGAAAACAGTCTTCAGGTGAATTAGAGCACCACCTCAGAGAGAAAAGAAAAGAAGTTGAACGCGTCAAGGAGGACGTGGAGTTAGTCAAAGCCTACACGACCCTTAAGTCACAAGCAGCCGATTCTCAGAATGAACTCCAGAGCCTTGAGCAACAATCCACGGCTCTTGGCCAGGAATTAGATAAATTGAAAGGGAAGCATGATGTACTGAGTCGTGAGCTGACTGCCAAAGAGGATGCTTTTAAAGCCGATGAGGAAAAGAAAGTAGAAGTTGATAGTCTTTTGTCGCAATTGGTCACTATTAAGGACGCGCATGCTCGAATTATCGACGCTTGGAAAGGCACACTTGAGCCAGAAAATATGGAGGTGGAGAATGGAACGGTAGATGCTCTGCGTGAACAAGCTCGATCTCTTCAGCAGCTCGGCGAAGAGGTCGTTGATTCTGCTTCAAAACTTCTTCAGGCGAACCTGCTGGAAGAGGGGGTAAGTGAAGGGTATCGGCAGTTAAGCTTTAAAGACGTCAAACATTACCGAAACCGATTTAGTAGGGAGTTTGATACGCTCGATGGACGTTGGTTGAATTACCGAGATCGTGTTGCCTCACACAATAAAGAGACATCCATAAAAATGGATGAGTTGAAAGGTGCTGCGAAGCAGATTCAGACCTTTAGTCATGAAATAAATAAGCAGTTTAAAGATTATCAGGTTTCGAATTTAGCAGAGGTTCAAGTTTGCCTAACGCTACATCCGCGATTCGAGCAGCTGCTAAAAGAGCTTGAAACAATTAATTTTTACACAGAGGAGCTGCATGATGCGAGGCTCTATAGCCGTTTGAATGACTTCTGCGAGGAGTTTTTTAAGAAACTCGCGAAAGGCGTGCCTACTTTGAGCATGGACCAAATTATCCAAAAAGTTTATTACCGCTATCGCTTGGAGGGACTTGAAACCTATGATGATAAGGAGCAGTCAAACGGTACTACCAGTATGGTTAACAGTCTACTTCTATCTGTCTTGATTAAACGTTTGTTACGTAGCGATGCTCAAATTTGTATACCGCTTATTATGGATGAAATGGGGTCTTTGGATAGGGAAAACCTCAAGACAGCGACTCGTATCGCAGAAGAGCATGGGTTTGTTCTGTTCGGTGCCAGTCCCGATATCTCATCGGAAATAGTCCAGGCGGTGAAAAACTACGTGAACCTTGGTTCGTTTCGAGCGACTACAGCAAGTTATAACGGTCGACGTCGTGTTGTTTATCACAGTTATTGTGAGCGACTTTTTAAGGAGCCGAATCAACCTGTGCCTGAGGTTGTTTCATGATCGTCTCCACTGATAAAACTCTCATTGCGATGATCGAAAAAAAAGATATTTTTTGGGACCTTATCGATTATCTAGATGAACAACAGGAAGGCCGCGAGGTTCCGCTTAGTTTTTATTACGAGCGTGTTCGCAAGGCAATTCAGTCTGTTGAACAGGAGAGAGACCAGAAAAGACTTAGACAAACCTTAGATATCGATAATTTGGCCCATTCTGGGCTACTTATGGAAGTGGATCGCCATCGATCTGTGATGGTATTTCAGCCTTTTGTAATAGAGATGTTTCGCCATTTTGATCGTAGCCGACTGCGAGAGCTATCCAGTGAACAACTTGAGGCTCTTCGCTCTGACCTCAACAACAGCCTGAAGCGCCTACAAGAGTGTCGTATCCTTCAGGGGGACGAGGAATATGAACAGGTATTAGTGGTTCTTTTCGAAAGACTGAGAAATGCTCATGCCCGAATCAAACAAAATGTTCTCAGCCTTCAAGGGCAGGCTGACTACCTTTCGAAAGTTGTTGAGGAGCAGGATATTGCAGATCTCGAACAAACTCTGAACGCAAAAAAAGCGTTAGAGGAGATCAACCAAATCTATCAGAAGCATGTATTACCTACGCTTCAGTTTTTGAATGAACGAGAACATATCAAGACTGGATATCCAGCACTTACAGCGGTTGAAGAAATCGCGACAATACTGCAAAAAGCAGGAATGCCTTCAGTTAGCCAGCGAGTGCTTTATGCAAAAAATAGCATTCGAGCTTATGCCAAAGACATCGAGGTGATAAGGAAAACCTTGGAACGTTATGTCCGCCAAAGTGCTAGACAACGGCACCAATATGACTGTATCGAAAGCGCTTTTAATAAGATGAGAGAGCAAGTATTTACACTTTATGATGGAAAGCTCAACAGTAAGTACCTAGATAGCCGTTTAGATATATTTGAATATGGAAAGGTCTTTGCGGGTCTCAAAAAGCTACGCTTTGATGCTCGCCTCGAGTGGGGGGATATTAACCATACTCAGTGCTTTAACGAACATCTTCGAGTGGCTCTCCCGAGGCTACAGAATAATCAGAAGTCGGGGGTGGCAGAGTTAGATAGCCAGGATGATAATCGCTATCAACAAGAGCAATTATTGATACGGAGGAAGTTAGATATCCAAGCTCTAATGGAGTCTTGTGAAATAATAGAAGGTGAGTCAGATGTTCACCATTACATTCATAACTACCTTGCCGAGAGGCTGAGTGGCTATGCATTACCAGACCTGCTAGAAGGGTTAGGTTGGCTTCGCAGCCGTCTTGATACACCGTTAAAGCCACAGTTTTCGTTAAGCCGGATACATTACAAAGGGCAATGCCTTGAGTATTTTCCTTTGGCCTTAGGAAGTGTCACTTATGATTAATATGTTACTGAGTCAAAAAATATATCAAGAGTTGGTTAATGGCCGAGTGATTAATGAGGTCTCCTATTGCAGCGATGGGTCCTTGGAGCCTAATGACCTTTATGAGGAGTTGTTTAGAAACTACGATACTTACTATCGCGAACACTATGAGAGTATTGGCTATGAACTTGTTCCCAGAAACGGCTTTATGTTTATTCGCTCGCTAGAGCGAAATGAGCTTTACAGTGAAGTCGCGATGAAAATTCAGTCCCTACTTATGGTGTTGGCGCGCGGTGTGCAAGAACTCGGTTATGAGTTTGCATTGCTTACGACTCATGACGCTGGTGTAAGCGATAAACTACTTGAGCAAATAGACACTGAGGAAAAACGCGACATTCTGAGGGCGTGTGGGCTCAAGGGAGGTTTAATTGATGAGTCTCGGAGAGTACTTGAAGCTAGGAATATTGCTTATCGCAACGCTAAAGGATGCTTAGTTTTATCGGTTGCTGGTAATGGTTTCTTTAATGAGGTTTTTGAGCAAAGTAGTTAGGTTTACAGCGGGAATAATTTTTGATCCCGTCGAGTACGGCTTTGCGGGCTATTTTGAAAGTATGAGCGCTTTAGGTCGGGGGATAGTGCCGGGACGCAAAGGGTGGCTTCAGTAACTCAAGCCAAGGAGAAGAATAGTATAAAATGGTGGGCCTTCCGGGACTTGAACCCAGGACCTGCCGATTATGAGTCGGATGCTCTAACCAACTGAGCTAAAGGCCCCCAAAGCGCGCTCATCATACACGGATCATATGAATCAACGCAAGGTGTTGAAAACAAAGATTAAACGAAGGCTTAGTTAAGCCTTCGTTTGGTCGTACGGTAGGGAAAAGTGCTTTATTCGTCTAGGAAGCTGCGCAGGTGCTCTGAGCGGCTTGGGTGACGAAGTTTGCGTAGGGCTTTTGCTTCGATCTGACGGATACGCTCACGGGTAACGTCAAACTGCTTGCCCACTTCTTCTAGAGTGTGGTCGGTGTTCATGTCGATACCGAAGCGCATGCGAAGTACTTTAGACTCACGTGCGGTAAGGCCAGAAAGTACGTCTTTGGTTGCTTCGCGCAGACCTTCGTCAGTTGCAGAATCCACCGGTGACTCGATGGTCACGTCTTCGATAAAGTCGCCCAAGCTTGAGTCTTCGTCGTCGCCGATTGGGGTTTCCATCGAGATTGGCTCTTTCGCGATTTTAAGGACTTTGCGGATTTTATCTTCCGGCATGTCCATGCGCTCAGCCAGTTCTTCTGGTGATGCTTCGCGACCCATTTCTTGCAACATTTGACGTGAGATGCGGTTCAGCTTGTTGATCGTTTCGATCATGTGAACTGGGATACGAATCGTACGTGCTTGGTCTGCAATAGAGCGGGTAATCGCCTGACGAATCCACCATGTGGCGTAGGTCGAGAACTTGTAACCACGACGGTATTCAAACTTGTCTACCGCTTTCATTAGGCCGATGTTGCCTTCCTGAATAAGGTCTAGGAACTGTAGGCCGCGGTTGGTGTACTTTTTAGCAATGGAGATAACCAAACGAAGGTTGGCTTCGACCATTTCTTTTTTGGCGCGACGTGCACGGGCTTCGCCGATCGACATGTCGCGGTTAATTTCTTTCAGCTCTACAAGGCTAAGGCCTGTTTGTACTTCTACTTGCGCGAGTTTGCGTTGCGCACGTTTGAGCTCAATAAGGTTACGCTTGATAGCTGTTGCGTATGGCTCGCTTGAGTTTGCGATGCCTTCTAGCCATTCAAGGTTGGTTTCGTTACCTGGGAATTGCTCGATAAATAGCTTACGCGGCATTTTGGCTTTGTTGATACACATGCGCAAAATGATGCGTTCTTGCTGGCGAATATGAGCAATAACGTCGCGTACAGACAATACAAGCTCGTCGTAGTAACGTGGTGAAAGCTTGATTGGTGCAAACGCTTCGCCTAGGGCTGTCAGTGCAGTAATCGCCTGCTCTGAACCACGGCCGTATTTTTCGATGCTTTCTTGAGCAAGAACAAGTAGGGCTGCTACCGCTTCAAAGCGAATTTTCGCTTCTTCAGGGTCTGGGCCGCGTTCTTTCTCATCGTCATCGCTGCTGTCGTCATCAGAATCGTCTTCATCACCTTCGCTATCTTCTACGTCGGTTTCCTCTTCTTCGTCGGCAGCGGCTGGGCCAGCTGAAACCACGATATCGTCGTCGGCATCAATGTAGCCGCTGAAGATGTCGCTTAGGCGACCTTCTTGCTCAACCGTGTTGTGGTAGGCCTCAAGAATGGTTTCGACACAGCCAGGGAAACACGCAAGCGCGCTCATGACTTCGCGAATACCTTCTTCGATGCGCTTAGCGATTTTGATTTCGCCTTCGCGTGTTAGCAGCTCTACGGTACCCATTTCGCGCATGTACATACGCACTGGGTCAGTGGTGCGACCTGCATCAGACTCTACAGCCGCGAGTGCGGCAACGGCATCGTCATCGGTGGTGTCGGTGCTGGAGTCACCCTCGGTCATAAGCAGGGTTTCGGCATCAGGTGCTTCTTCAGAAACACTGATGCCCATGTCGTTGATCATTCGAATGATGTCTTCGACCTGATCGGGATCGGCAATATCTTCAGGAAGGTGATCATTAACTTCCGCATAGGTAAGGTAGCCTTGCTCTTTACCGCGTGCGATGAGTTCCTTAAGACGTGACTGTTGCGTAGACTTATCGGACATGGGACCCCAAATGGATGACCAGAGTGTTGAAAAATGAGCCCTATATTATAACCATCAAGCGATATTTTGGCTACCAAGAACAGAATGAAATCTGGTAGTTATCGCGATTTGATGAGTTGTAAGATGAATGTCAAAGGGCTTGTTAATACCCTTTAGATGGGGGCGCAGTGGGATTTTTCAAGAAATTATTTATTCAGCAAGAGTTGCATTAGCTCGGCGCGGTCTTCGGGCGAGAGCGGGTTTTGCTTTTTGAGTTGCTCGATGCGCTCAGAACGGCGCTCGGACTCAAGGCGCGCAATGCCGTCTTGGAGTATTTTTTGGGCGCTTTCAAACGAGTGACTTAACTCGCTCGATTGAATAACGCTGAGCTGTTCTGCGAGATGGCGGTGCTGCTCACTTTCTTGCCAGTCAATAAGCATGGTGCTCAATGAGTGGTTTGGGTGGGCGTTAAGGTAGTGGAACATTTCGCTCAGCAGGGCGTAATCGGTTTCTGCGCATTCCGACAGTGCGTTAGGTAACTGAGTGGTTCGCGCTAAACTTGGGTGCTGTATCAGCAACGAAACCAAGCGGCCAATCATTTTGGCGCTGCTGCGCTGTGTGGCGCGGGAGCGGCTGCTAGATACTGCGCTTGTGCTATCAGGATAGTCAGCGAAGTTGGGCATATCGCTTGGTTCGTAGTCACCATAGTCGGGCGGTGGCATGTCATCGATCGGAGGTGATGGCTCAAAGCTAGCCTCGTTTTCTGGTACCGGAAGAGGTGCTGCTACGGGAGCGCTATCAAACTGGTAGCCCGTGATATTGCTAATTTCGTCACTAAATAGCTGACGTAAAATTGGCGCTTGAATGCTGTCGATATAGGGTTTGGTATTGGCAGCAAAACGCGCTCGACCATCAATGGAATTGAGGTTGAGGTCTTGCTTTTGTCGCTCAATAAAAAAGTCGGCCAAGCTTTTGGCTTGTTGGCTTAAGCGCTCTTCAAACGCGGCTTGTCCTTCTTTGCGAACCAAACTATCTGGGTCTTCGCCGTCAGGCAAAAACAAAAACTTAATGCTTTGGCCGTCTTGTATGGCGGGTAGGGCGATATTGAGCGCTCGTTCGGCGGCTTGTCGACCGGCGGCGTCACCGTCAAAGCAAAAAACAATTTCGTTAACGGTTTTAAACAGCTTTTCGAGGTGGTCTTTGGTTGCTGCTGTGCCAAGTGTCGCAACAGCATAAGTAATGCCGTATTGAGCAAGACCAATAACATCCATATAACCTTCCACAATCAAATAGCGCTCTAAGCGACTGTTGAGCTGGCGTGCTTCGTAAAGGCCGTAAAGCTCTTTGCCTTTGTGAAAGGTATTGGTTTCGGGTGAGTTAAGGTACTTGGGCTTTTCGTCGCCCAACACGCGGCCACCAAAGCCAATGACACGACCGCGAGTATCCTTAATTGGAAACATAATGCGGTGACGAAAGCGGTCGTAGTAACGGTCTTTTTCTTCGTTATGGATCGCGAGGCCCGAAAGCTCAGCTTCTTTTTTTGAAAACGACTTTTTCTCTACCAGTTCGTCCAGTAGGTTGCTCCAGCCGCTAGGCGCAAAACCAATTTCGTATACTTTGGCGATTTGGCCAGTGAGTCCACGTGACTTTAAGTAGTTAACGGCTTGGTCGCGCTCTTTACTCTCACGCAGCTGTTGGCAATAAAACTGTTTGGCTTCGTCGAGAATGGATAGGCTTTTTTGCTTGGCTTTGCGATGGGCTTCGGCTTCGGGCGATTCTTCGCGGGGCACTTCCATGCCTGCATGGCGGGCAAGGTATTCAACCGCTTGTGGAAACTCTAAACGGTCGTAGGCCATCATAAACCCAAGGGCATTACCGCCAGCACCACAGCCAAAGCAGTAGTAAAATTGCTTTTCTTGGTTAGCCGTAAACGAAGGGGTTTTTTCTTGGTGAAAAGGGCAAAGGCCTGAGTAGTTTTTGCCGGTGCGTTTTAGCTTGTCGACGCGGCCATCTAATATGTCGATGATGTTAACGCGAGCTAACAAATCGTCGATAAAAGATTGAGGGATTTTTCCTGCCATGGGTGCGCCTAATGCAAAACTAAAAAAGAATACGAAAACGCGTTCGTATCAGTTTAGCGAGTTAGGCGATCTTTTACGAGGCGAGATGCAACAGCCATATCGGCACGGCCTTGCAGCTGAGGTTTGAGCACACCCATGAGTTTACCCATGTCTTGCATGCTCGACGCCTGCGTAGATGCAATAGCGGCGTCAATTAAGTCAGATACTTCTTGCTCAGTAAGCGGTTGCGGCAGGAAAGTTTGAATCACCTCCATGTCCCGTCGCTCTACCTCGGCCAAGTCTTGGCGGTCGGCGCTTTCAAATTGTGCAAGTGAGTCGCGGCGCTGTTTGAGCATTTTGTCTAGCGTTGCGATCACGCGGGTGTCATCTAGGGTAATGCGCTCGTCTACCTCAATACGTTTGAGTTCGGCAAGAATGCCTCGCAAAGTGACTAGACGCTCTTTTTGTTTAGCGCGCATGGCCTCTTTAACGGCTTGGCTGATTTCTTGTTTAAGCGCGGACATAGATAAACCCTTAACTAAGTCGGTACTCTATATAAAACGTATATAGTACGTGTGTTTCTTACTACGGTGCTTTGTGCAGCAGTCAACTAAAAGTTAGTTAGTGCTTAGTACAAACGAACGCGGCGAGAAGAATCGCGAGAAACTTTTTTAGCGTGACGCTTAACAGCAGCAGCTGCTTTACGCTTACGGATAGAAGTTGGTTTTTCGTAGAATTCACGACGACGAACTTCAGCAAGAACACCCGCTTTTTCGCAAGAACGCTTGAAACGACGAAGAGCTACGTCAAACGGCTCGTTGTCTTTAACTTTAACTGCAGGCATGGGAGCCTCCTGTAAATTTAGGGTTAGATGAAATTGCTCGATTTGCCCTTAATCTATGAAGCACAAACTAAGGGTATACCTAGCAAGGCGCAAAATTTTATAGAGGCTGGGCTTTAAAGTAAAGCTAATCAAGGCGTTATTACCGGCGATAATGGCCAAAGAGGGTATTTTTTTTTGTCCTTTTTGGTACACTTGCCGCCATTCAAAGGCTTCGGGTGCGAACACCGTGGCCGAGGCATCCGTTTTGACTGAAAGAGAGCAGTAATCATGCGTGTATTGGGCATAGAAACATCGTGCGATGAAACCGGTGTGGCGATTTACGATAGTGAGCAAGGGCTGTTGGCCGATGCGCTCTACAGCCAAGTTAAAATGCACGCAGAATATGGCGGTGTGGTGCCGGAGTTGGCTTCGCGAGACCATGTTAAAAAGTTACTGCCGCTGATCAGCCAAGCGATGGATGAAGCTAAGTGCACCAAAGACGATATTGATGCTATTGCCTTTACCGCAGGCCCAGGCTTAGTGGGGGCATTGATGGTGGGCGCTTCAACAGGGCGCGCGATGGCCATGGCTTGGGGTAAACCAGCCATTGCCGTGCATCATATGGAAGGCCACCTATTGGCACCGATGTTAGAAGAAACCCCGCCCAGTTTTCCTTTTGTAGCACTACTGGTATCTGGCGGCCACACTCAGCTGGTGAAAGTCGCGGCTATTGGTGAATACGAGTTGCTGGGCGAGTCGTTGGACGATGCTGCGGGTGAGGCTTTTGATAAAGCCGCCAAGATGTTGGGTTTGGACTATCCCGGCGGCCCTTTGATCGCGAAGCTTGCCCTAGACGGAGCACCCGGTCGCTTTAAGTTCCCTCGTCCAATGACCGATCGCCCAGGAATGGATATGAGCTTTTCGGGCCTTAAAACCTTTACCCTTAATACGGCAAATGCTCACCGAGACGAAAACGGCGAGTTAGACCATCAAACCAAGTGTGATATTGCCCTTGCGTTTGAAACTGCCGTGGTCGAAACATTGGCCATTAAATGTAAGCGCGCCTTGCAAGCGACAGGTTATAAACAGTTGATTATCGCCGGTGGTGTGAGTGCAAACCAATCGTTGCGCCGCTGTTTAGGTGAGATGGTGAAGAAGCAAAAATCGGCATTGTTTTATGCTCGCCCCGAGTTTTGTACCGATAACGGTGCCATGATTGCCTTTGCGGGTTGTCAGCGCTTATTGGCGGGGGAGCAAGCTGATCTAAAAATTTTGGCGAAGCCTCGTTGGCCTCTAAATACTCTAGAAGCTCCAGGTGCATAACCTATAAAGGCCTAAAAGCGATGCTCTTGTTTTGTGACTAAGCGACGAATATTGTCGCGATGAGAAACAAACAAGAGCAGCCCTAACGCAGCGGTGATCTCTTCGTATTGCTGTAAAAACAGGGTACAGGCCACGCAAATGACAGCGCAGCTAAGTAGCGACGCCAAAGACGAAGTGCGACTGATTGCAAAGATCAGCAGCCAGCACAGCATCATGGCCACTCCCAAAGGCCAGTAGAAACCCATGCAAACTCCCATTGCCGTTGCCACGCCTTTTCCTCCGCGCCGAAGCGCATAAAACGGCATGATGTGTCCTAGAGTGACAGCAATAGCAGTGACCACAAGCATAGGGTGAGAAAGCGCAAGGCTTTGCGCCAGAGCAAGGGCTAACCAGCCTTTACCAAAGTCACATAAAAAAGTGATAAATGCCGCTTTTCGCCCCGCGATGCGCATAACATTGGTTGCACCCGGGTTATGAGAGCCTTTGTCCCTTGGGTCTTGATTGATCAAAACACGACACACCCATACCGCACTAGGCGTTGTACCTAAAAGGTAAGCCGCAAATATCACGGCGATGTCGTAATAAAAATTATCCATGGGTGCTTTGTCGTCGCTGTGTTTTTATCGTTCTGATACACCCCTTGTAACAGATGTCGCTTGGGAGCTCAAAACTATCCTATCGATTTAATTAACCTTTTTGGTATTTACCTGGGTGCTTTGCCTGCGGTTTGCTTGTTAGGCAGGTACTTGCGAAAGGCGGGAGCCAAACGCTCAACCAACAGAAACCAAACATGTGCCAAGGAGAGGACGATGTTTAGAAAAGCGAATGGCTCAAAAAGCCTTTATGTCACAGTGGCGTTTACATTGAGTGTATCGGCCACGACAGCACAAGGGATGTGGTTAACCAAATACGAAAAGCTCGCACCCGGCGACCCAGTTAAAAAGGTAGAACGCTTTTGGGGTAAGCCTACTTACCAAGGCCGCTCTGACAGAACCTGCGATAAGTTACCCGGCGAAACTCAGCTTAGATGCAGTACTCAACGACGGGTATGGCTACGAGGTGATAAGTACTACCTTATTCAAGTACAGGGCTCAAAGGTCATTAAACGTCATTGGACGCGGTTTGAGCGGCGAATTTGGGATGAATTTTAAAAGAACTGGTAACAGATGCAGCGCCCAGACCCACAAACACGTATACTGCCGCTCACAGAGCGCGGTTATAAAAAACAGTCAATAATCGCATAGCAATAGTAAGAGTTAAGGTGGTTGTTTAATGGATATTGTTTTCGTCCATGGGCTAAAAGTTGATGCGGTAATCGGTATTTATGACTGGGAGCGCACAATCAAGCAGCCCGTAGTGGTAGATTTGGATATGGGGGCTGATATTACCAAGGCCGCTGCATCTGAGGATATTGAGAACACCCTTAACTACAAGTCGGTAAGCGACTGGTGTATCGACTATGTGGCTAACAGCGAATTTTTGCTGGTAGAAACCCTTGCTGAGTCCCTTGCAGATGAAATTCGCAGCCGCTTTTCGGTTAAGTGGATTCGTGTAAAAGTAACAAAACCCGATGCGATTGCCGAAGCCAATGGCGTGGGTGTGTTAATTGAGCGAGGCGAGAAGTTTTAATGGCTCAGGTGTTTTTAAGCATTGGTAGCAACCAAAACCGCGAGTTTTATATTTCGCAAAGCTTGAACGCCTTGGCCCAAGCTTTTGGTGACTTACAGGTCTCTTCGGTGTACGAAAGCGCAGCCGTAGGTTTTGAGGGCGACAGCTTTTATAACCTTGTGGTGGGTATTCAAACCGACACGCCTGTGGGTGAATTATCGCGCCAGCTTAAACAAATTGAAGACGACAACGGTCGTGTCCGCCAGGGGCCTAAGTTTAGTGGCCGTACCCTAGACATTGATATCCTCACCTACGACCAATTGGTGGGTGACGTGGAGGGTGTGACACTGCCGCGCGACGAAATCACCTACCATGCCTTTGTGCTTTGGCCATTGGCCGAGCTTGCGCCCCAAGGCGTGCATCCTGAGTTGGGTGAAACCTACGCTAACCTTTGGGATGCTTTTAAAACGACGGAAAAAGGACAAAAACAGCAGTTATCCACCGTCGATTTTGAGTGGCAAGGGCAAAAAATCTCTAGCGCGCCTTAACGACGCGCAGCTTCAAACCAAGCGGCAATTTACGAGTAAAGTGACTTGCCGCCATCTACTGCCAAAATCTGCCCTGTAACAAAGGGCGCGTGGGCTAAGAACAACACGGCATCGGCAATGTCTTGGGCGCTGCCTGTGGTTTTAAGCAGGGTTTTGGCCACCACCACTTCTTTTTCGGCATTGCTTAATGCCGCAGACTCCTCAGGCCATAAGATTGGGCCCGGTGATACGCCATTTACGCGCACATTCGGTGCCAGCTCTTTGGCGAGGCTTTTGGTCATCATGGCTGTGGCTGCTTTTGCGATCGAGTAAATCGGGTAGCCTGCTAGGCCTTTTTCGGCGTGAATATCCACTAGGTTAACAATGGCACCTTGGTTATCTGCCAGTTGGTTGGCTAAGGCAGCCGATAAAAAGTAGCCCGCCTTTACATTGCTGTTAATTAGCAGGTCCCAGTCTTCATTACTACCTTCTTCTAAGCTATTAGGGTAAAAGCTGGAGGCGTTGTTAACCAAAAGCTGGATATCGTTTCGTTGCTTAAGCTCGTCAATGAGCTGATTTAAGCTGCCTTGATGGTTGAGGTCGGCACACAAGGTTTCAGCAGAGTGGGGACGAAGCGCGTTTAGCTCTGCCGCCAGTGCCAAGGCGTCATCAGCAGATTGGCGATAATGAATAATGACCCGATAGCCAACACTGTGAAGTTGTCGAGCGATTTGCGCGCCAATGCGTCGAGCGGCACCGGTAATGACTGCCGTTTGCTTTGCGTTCTCCATGGGGTTTCCTCAGCTTTTGCTAACGAGTTACAGTGCGTCAATCGCCCTTTGGCAACGCTTAAGACGCTCTTCCTCAATGGCCGTGCCTATTTGTGCGCCTTTTAGCCCTGCACTAACAAAAGGTGCGGGGTTAACATTGGCAACTTGCTTGGCCACTTTTTGCCACCACTCATTGTAGTCTAGGCTGCTTGCCTCAAGTGCGTTAGCAAGCGTGAGTAGGTGTTTAATATTTTCGGGTTTGCGCAAACAGTTGGTCGCCGTGAGCAGTGCCAGTAAATCGTGGCTATCCAGCTGTTGCGGGCTACAGCAGCGTGGGTAACCTTCAATGGCAATTTTAACTCGCTCTTGCACTGCCTTAGGTGTTTTAAGGCGAAGGCAAAGCGCCTGCGCTGCCTCTAGGCGTTGGTCACTTGGCAAACTTGCAACGGATAACACTATGGCCACAGCAAAGCAGTTAAAGGCGGCTTGTTCGCTATTTGCCAGCGCGGTACAGCTTTGTTTAAACTGCGCCATTAACGCTGGGTCGTTAACCCAGGGTTCAAATTCTGGAAACAAGCTAGGTAATGCTTGGCTTTGGGCAAGTACCTCAAAATAGCGCCACGGGCTCGGCTCGGATAGGGCGCGTTCGGTTTCTTTCCAAACCCGCTCAATGGTTAATTCAGCCAACTCGCCAGATGCGGCAATGCTTTGCATTAGCTCGCAGGTTTCGGGGGCGAGGGTAAAGCCCAAGTTATCAAAGCGCGCAGCAAAACGAGCAACGCGCAAAACTCGCAAAGGGTCTTCAGCAAAAGCAGGCGATACATGGCGAAGTACTTTGGCGTTAATGTCGTCAAGGCCGCCGTAATAGTCGTAAAGCTCGCCACTGTCGTCTTGCGCAATGGCGTTAATGGTCAGGTCCCGACGAATAAGGTCTTGCTCTAGGGTGACATCTGGGCTGGCAATGTAATCAAAGCCTTTATAGCCTTTGCCTGCTTTACGCTCGGTGCGGGCAAGGGCGTACTCTTCGCCTGTGGTTGGATGAATAAACACAGGAAACTCTTGCCCAACGAGGCGAAAGCCTTGGCTTTCGAGCTGCTGTGGCGTTGCGCCAACAACGACCCAGTCTTTATCAAACACGGCCCGACCTAAAAGCTGGTCGCGTACCGCGCCCCCTACCAAATATATCTTCACGTTTGTATCTCGTAATTGCCGCGAGTGTTACTGCTCAACCAGTTGTGGAAACTGACCGCGCCACTCTTCAAAACCACCGTCAATGCTAAACGACTGCTCAAAGCCGCGATCAACTAAAAACTGAGCTGCACTTTTGCTGCTGTTGCCGTGGTAGCAGCACACATACACAGGCTGTTCCATATCAAGCTCAGCTAAAACCTGTTCTAAGTTTTCGTTGTTAAGTAGTTTTGCACCGCTGATTCTACCCATACCAAAGCTGTTTGGATCTCTGATATCCACAACTTGGGTTTCTGGGGTGAGGATCTCGGCAAGGTTGCTGCCGCAAATGCACTGATAGGTTGTCATATGAGCTCCGGTTAAAATTTTAAATGCGTTTAATCGATGGCCGCTTGCGAAAAGCGCTTGTTATCGTCAAGGCGCAGCGCCGTTAGGCTATTACCCCATACACAGCCGGTATCCAACGCGGTAGCGTGTGCCTGTCCGGTATAACCCTCTAATGCAGCCCAATGACCAAAGTACACCTGATGCTTTAGGTGTGGGTTGTGATACTCAAACCAAGGCTTAAAGCCAGCGGGCGCTGTTTCAAGCTCGCCTTTGGCGGCAAACTCGAGGCTAAACTGCGCATCTAAAAAGCGCATTCGGGTGAGGTAATTGGTAATGGCTCGCCAACGATCCATGCCCTCTAAGTCGTTATGCCACACATCGGGGGTGTTGCCGTACATGTGCTTAAAGTAGTGGTTGGCCTTGGGGCCCTGAATCACTGCTTCGACTTCTTGGGCGTAGCTTAGCGCTTGTTCTGCCGACCACATCGGTGGAATGCCTGCGTGGCTCATCAGGGCGTTAAATTCTGGCCTTTCGCTGACCAGCTTACCTTGGCTTAGCCAGTCAATAATGTCGCTGCTTTTGGCGTGCTCTAAAATGCTGTGCAGCGTATCTGAGCGCTTAACTTTGCCGTGACCGTGCGCCAAGGCGAGTAGGTGAAGGTCGTGATTGCCCAGCACAAAATCCACTTGAGACGAGATGCTCATTAAAAACTCAAGGGTCTCTAGCGACTTGGGCCCGCGGTTAACCAAGTCGCCGGCTAACCAAAGGTGGTCGTTGTCGCTAAAGTTGATCTGCTCTAGTAGCGCCTGAAAGCTGTCGAAGCAGCCTTGTAAGTCACCGAGTGCATAGGTTGCCATTCGTCGTCTCCGTAGCGCTTTAAGGGCTTAGTTTGTATAGGGGGTTAGCCTTTTAAGATGTTAGTGCAGAGCGTTTGGGGCCGCTAAGGTAAACGGCGAAATCGGCGCGTTAAATTGGCTGCCGTCGTTGCGCTCCATAACAAAGTGGCCCTGCATTGAGCCAACGCTGGTGGCCAAAATGGCACCGCTGCTGTATTCAAACGCTTGGTTGGGGCCTAGTTTTGGCTGAACGCCCACAACGCCATCGCCAAACACCTCTTGCACCCCTTCGTTGCCGTCGACGATTTTCCAGAAGCGACTGCGCAGCGTCACTACGTCGTCGGTGTGGTTGGTAATCGAGATGTGATAATCAAACACATACCGCATGTTTTTTGGGTCCGAGCGCTCGGGTACGTAGGCGGTTTCTACGGCAATGGCGATAGGAGAAATATCAGTGGTATTGGCCATGGTCTTACTCAAAGAGGTTTGGGCACAAACGACGGGTTAGTCGTTTGCGCTGACAAGAAAGTCGCTGATTTTTACAAAAGAGGCTAAGTCGAGACGCTCTGGACGCAAGCTTGGGTCGATGCCCAGCTGCTCAAGGTCTTCAGCACTGATCAGTGGCTTAAGGTTGTTTCTTAGTGTTTTGCGACGCTGGTTAAACGCAGTACGCACAACGTTTTTTAGCATGTCCAAGTCTTTGGCTGGATGCGGCAGTGTTTTATACGGTACCAAGCGCACAATCGCTGAGTCTACCTTTGGGATAGGGTCAAAGGCTTCAGGCGGCACAATAAAGAGCGGCTCTACGCGGCAAAAGTACTGGGTCATAATGCCAAGGCGGCCGTAGTTGTTTTCACCCGGGCCTGCGGCCATACGGTCAACCACTTCTTTTTGCAGCATAAAGTGCATATCTGCAATCACATCTGAGTGGCTGAGCAGGTGAAAGATCAACTGAGTCGAGATGTTGTAAGGCAGGTTGCCCACAACACGGAGCTCTGGGCCGTCGCCTTTAAGCGCGGCAAAGTCAAACTTCATGGCGTCGGCTTCGTGTACTTGGAAGTTGTCGCCGTATCTAAAAAACTTAGTGCGCAAAATGGGCACTAAGTCGCGGTCTAACTCAATGGCGTCGAGTGCGCCACGGGCCGCAAGCAGTTCTTCGGTAATGGCACCTAACCCTGGGCCGATTTCTACAAGATGGTCATCATCTTTTGGGTAGATCGCACTAATAATGCGACGGATGATGTTGGGCTCTTGTAAAAAGTTTTGTCCAAAACGCTTTCGCGCTTTGTGCATTGGGGGCTGTTTAGCCATGAGTGCTCCGGTTGCGGTTTTGCGCCATATCGGTGGCGTAGTCGAGGGCAGTTTGTAGGCTGCCAATATTTGCTTTGCCCGTTGCTGCAAGGTCTAGGGCGGTACCATGGTCGACTGAGGTGCGAATAATCGGCATACCTAAGGTGATATTCACGGCGTTGCCAAAGCCTTTAAATTTAAGGACGGGCAAGCCTTGGTCGTGGTACATGGCAAGCACAGCATCGGCTTGCTCAAGGTAGTTGGGGTTAAATAACGTATCTGCCGGCAGTGGGCCCACAAGGTCCATGCCTTGGGTGCGAAAGGCTTCAAGCACAGGTGCGATAATGTCGTCGTCCTCGTGGCCGAGGTGACCTCCTTCGCCCGCGTGCGGGTTTAGGCCTGCTACCAAAATGCGAGGCGATGTTTTGCCAAACTCGTTTTGCAACGATGCATAAAGCACTTTAATCACGTCTTCCAGTAGCTGAGCGGTGATCGCATCGGGCACTTGGCGCAAAGGTAGGTGTGTAGTGGCAAGGGCCACACGAAGGCCTTCTGTTGCCAACATCATCACTACCTTGTTTGTGTGAGTAAAGGCTTCAAAGTATTCGGTATGGCCGCTAAAAGGCACCCCAGCATCGTTAATAATACCTTTGTGTACAGGCGCTGTGATAATGGCATCAAACTGTTTATCCACCGCGCCTTGGGCTGCAATGCGTAGCGTTTCGACCACATAGGGTGCGTTGGCAACGTCGAGCTTACCGGCGACTACGGTGTTTTTGCAGCTGACCGGTAGGCACTTAATGACACGCGCGGGAGTGGGGCGAGGCTCATCTTCGGCGTCAAACATCTCAATGGTAATGTCGAGACCCAGTGCTTTGGCGCGTTCGCGTAGCATATCAGGGTCGGCAATAACGATGAGCTCATGAGGGTGGCCCTGTTGTGCCATTTGCAGGCAAATATCAGGGCCGATTCCGGCTGGCTCTCCGGCTGTAATGGCAAGGCGTAGGATAGACACGTTGCAAAGGCCCTTAAGATTTAATGTCGATGTAGGCGTCGGTGCGTAACTCCCGTACCCAGTAGTTTAGCTCTTCGGCATAACGACGTTGGCGTAGGGTGTTGTTTGCATCGGCAAGGCGCTTCTCTTCAGAAAGGTCCTGCTGGCGACGGTCTTCAACTTGCAAAATGTGCCAACCAAAAGGTGACTGGAAAGGCGCAGACACCTTGCCAATATCGGTTTGGTTCATAACCTGCTCAAAGGCAGCGACCATTTGGCCGTTTTGCGTCCAGCCTAGACTACCACCGTCGGCTGCACTGCCGGGGTCGTCGCTGTAGGTTTGCGCCAAGGTTTCAAAGTTTTCGCCTTTACCCAACCGCTGTTTAATTTCTTGAATGAGCGCCTGTGCTTGAGCTGCGTCGCGAATGGCGTTTTCGGCCACCAGAATATGGCGAACCCTGGTTTGGTTAACCAGTAGGTGAGTTTCGCCGCGCACGTCGTTTACTTTAAAAATGTAAAAGCCGTTCGGGGTTTGAATTGGCGCAGAGATGTCGCCTTTTTTAAGCTTAACAATGCCATCGGCAAGGTTAGTCGGTAGCTTATCCACAACTCGCCAGCCTAAGGTGCCGCCTTTAAGCGCGTTTTGAGCGTCGGAATGAGCCGTGGCTAAGCTGGCAAAGTTTTCGCCGGCCAATGCGCGCTGGTAGTAGCTTTGTGCTTTTTTGGCTGCAGCGCGAATAGTCGCCGGAGAGGCTTTCGCCGGTACGGCTACCAATAAGTTGCTCAGCTCCATTTCTAGGCTGGCTTGCTTTTGGCTTGCTTCTGAGTTGAGGTAGTTTTCTACTTCTTTGTCAGAGATGCGAATGCGCTGGTTTACTAACGTCTTTTGAATATTCGAAAGCAGCAACTGACGTTCGATGTTGGCACGCACGGTATCAAAGTCTTGGCCTTGGGCTATAACGGCATTGCGAAACTCAACCAAGGTTAAGTTATTGTTATTGGCCACTTGGTTTAGTGCCGCTTCAAGTTGTCGGTCGTTGACGCGAATGCCACGGCGCTCACCGGCTTGTAGCTGAACTTGCTCGGTAATAAGTTGGTCGAGTACTTTTTCGCGAAGGACTTGGTCGCTAGGCAAGGCTTGGCCTTTTGAGCGCAGGTCGCGTTGAACTTGCACTACTCGCTCGTCCACTTCGCTGGTGAGCACAAGGGAGTCGTTGACAACGGCCGCCACGCCGTCGAGCAGCGTTTGGCTGTGTGCCCAAGAAGATGAAAGGGCAATGGCCGCTCCAACAAGAGTGGCTTTGAGTCGTTGGCTGTAACTAGAACGCATATGTAAACCTTGAGTCAAAACGTTAAAAACCATAGTAATCGCTGCGTGCTTCAAAACCCGAAATATCATTCAAAAATTCGGTTGAGCTGCCCGCTGAGCCGAGGCCTTTAAGCTGGAATTTTAAGAAAAAGCCCGTGTTGTATTCGTCGGCATCGGTCAGCCAGCGGCGTCCCGAAAATTGGATAGCCCAACAACAGCTGGCGTATTCTACGCCAAGAACGGTCTCTACGTCGCTGTTGTCTTGCCAATCATTTTGCCAGCGACCAAAGCTCGTCCACTCAGGCGAGAGTGGGTACAAAAAGCTGACGGTACTTTGGTCGCGCTCGTCTTTTTCGTAACGATAGCTCACATCTAGGCGGCGGTTAAGCCCCTTGCGGTGGCTGATGCGAAAGTTTGTGGTCGTTGGTCTAAAGTCGTTTTCGTTTAACACTTGGTCAACGTTAACGTAAAACGACGAAGACGCGCGCCAATAGGCTTGTAGTGCAATGTCGGTGCGGTCGGTAAAAGTGTCATCGCCATCGGTGAGTGCCACGGTTTGTTCTTGTGCCAAAAAGCCTTGGCCGATGGATAAGTTAGCGATCTCGATACCGTCGCTGTTGATGTAGCGCTGGGTTACACCCAATGATACTTGCTGTGCATCGCCGATGCGGTCGCGACCACTGAAACGGTTGTTGCGGAACAAGTAGCTGTACGAAAAGTCCAACTCGGAGGTGTCAAAGTAAGGCAAATCGTTTTGCTCGGTTTCGGGCACATACAGCGCAAAGAGGCGTGGCTCTAAGGTATGGGTGCCACCGTTGCTCAACATGCGGTCAAGGTATAGGCCCGAGTCTAAGCTCATGGTTGGCGCATAAACGGTAGGCGAACTGTCGCTAGATACCGCATTTTCTAAATCATATTGGGTGAGCCATAAGCTTGCTCGTGGCTTTAAAAAGCCCCATGGGCGACGGTAGGTGTCTTCCACCACTAGGTTGGCGTGTAAACGCTGGCCAGTAATGGCCTCTTGACCTGTTAGCCCTGTGGTATCTCGGTCAAATTGAGTCAGCTCAAAAAAGTACTGCGGCGCTAACCCTATGCCACTGCTGTGGTAAGCCCGTAGCTGTGGCAGCTTGGAATAAGGCTGTGTACTTTGGTCAATGGTTTGATAGGTATGAACGCGCGAGGTGAATAACCAGT
Source organism: Pontibacterium sp. (assembly GCA_049603715.1). Taxonomy (GTDB): domain Bacteria; phylum Pseudomonadota; class Gammaproteobacteria; order Pseudomonadales; family Balneatricaceae; genus Pontibacterium. Next base: position 57,785 of record JBMYSW010000001.1, read on the forward strand.
TATCAGCGCGGTAATTTACATCCAAACGTTGATCAAGGTGCGACTCTTGATCGACCGATAGCTCGCTATCGAGGTCGGTAAAGTAGTCGTTATCACTGATGCGGTTGTAGTCTAAGCTGGTGGACCAACGGTCGTGTCGTGTGTTTAGGTCAATGCCTAGTAGCCAACGGTCGGTTTCGGTGCTTTTGTCGTTAGGCAAAAAGCTGGTGTCGAGCTTTAGGCGACTGTTATTGCTTAAGTAGCGAAACTCGTTTTCGAGTAATACACCGTGCTCAGCCAGTAGTCGCGGCGTGAGGGTATCGTCGTAGTTTTCGGCCAAATTAAAGTAGTAGGGCACATTGATGTTTAGGCCACCAATGTCTGAAAAACTAAACGACGGATACAAAAAGCCGGATTGGCGCCTGTCGTCGATAGGGAAGGTTAAAAACGGCAAATACAGCACCGGAACATCTAACACTTCAAGGCGAACGTGCTCGGCGTATCCCCAACCAGAATCTTGGTCAAACTCAATGCGCTTGCTGCGCAATTGCCAATCGTTTTGACCCGGAGGGCAATAGCTTACCCGTGCATCAGCAACGCTGATTAGGGTTTTCGATTCTTGCTCAAGGGTATAGGCGCTGCCACGAAGTTGGCTGTTGTGAAAAACAAAACGGGCATCGTTAAAGTAACCCTTGTGGTCGTCAGTTTCGAAGCTGGCGCCGCTTGATAGCACTAACAAGTTGTCAGTGCGATAAACAGTGCGTTCGGGCAAAGAGGCAATGTTGCGCTGTGAATCAAGTGACAAAGATTGTCCAAACACTGTGCGGTTGCTTTGAATTAGCGTCACGTCACCTTGCATCCACGATGTGCCGTCGGGGTTAGCATCCATCGAGTTGGCGCTAATGTAGGTACTGTTGCCTGTGTAAACATCGGCAAAAAAAGTCGCAGGAGCTACATAGCTCGGCGCAAAATAACCACCCTGACACACTTGGGCGCTTGGCTGAGTTTGCCAGTCGAGGTTTTGAGCCTGTTGCCAGACGGTTTCAAATTGCGTGTCGTTGTTACTGCAAGACTCGCTGATCGCAGCACTCACATCAATTGGTGCAGCACAGCTATCGGCCATGGCCCCTTGGCTCAAGCCCAGCATGGCCGTCGTGGCCACGAGTATCGCAACGCCAAGCTTTTGCTTGGGTTGACTAAATAGCGTCACCACGGTGTGTGGGGGGTAGCCTTTGGCTGGGCGCATGAGACTCTCTTCTACTGGCTGCGTTGATGTTTGTGTAGCTACCACTGAGTGCATAAGTGCAACTGACGTCAGTAAAAGTGCCTGTATTTAAACGCAATTTAGCGCTTGCTTGAGTCGCCTTAACACTTCATTGGCTGCTGTGGCTGGGTTATCATCAAAATCGCGCTGCTTCGATAACCGCAGGGCACAGATAATAAAGCATTCATAACCTAGGTTACCAGAGCAGATAAAATGGATCTGAGACAAGATCAGCTAAAAACATGGGCGTTCGCGCAATTTTTAGAAAACGGCCCCCTGTTTGATGGCACGCATTACTCCAATGACGATGGGCAATGGAGCAGCGTATCGGGCGATGCCAGCTTTCGTCGTTACTTTCGTTTAGCCCTTGGTGGCATGTCTTATATTTTGGTAGATGCACCACCCGAGCACGAAAACAGCGAACCCTTTGTGCGTATCGCCCAAGACTGGAAAGCCCAAGGCATTAACACCCCGGAGGTCAAAGTCGCCGACTTGGCTCAGGGTTTTATGTTGCTTGAAGACTTTGGTGACCACTTGTGTTTGCAAGGGCTGTCGGCCGATAACTGCCAAGCGCGTTATCAGCAATGCCTTGACGAGTTAAGCCTTATTCAGCGTGCCAGCCCACAAGGTTTACCTGCGTATGACGGAGCTTTGCTGGCCCGTGAAATCGACTTATTTACCGATTGGTTTATCGGCGAGCTATTAGGCGTTAAGTTGAATCACGCACAAGCCTCATCTTTTGCCACATTAAAACAGCAGCTTATTGATGCCGCACTGGCTCAACCGCAAGTGCCAGTGCACCGCGACTATCACAGCCGAAACCTCTTAATGTTAGCGCCAGAGCAAGCGCAAACTTTGGGTCACTCGGTGGGCGTGATCGACTTTCAAGACGCTGTCCACGGCCCAGTTACCTACGACCTCGTCTCCCTATTGCGAGATTGTTACGTGCGCTGGCCAGACGAGCAGGTGGCGCAGTGGCTTTGTGACTATGCCCAAAAAGCGCGAGCGGGTGAATACGGCTCACTTGCAGAGGTGTTTGCAACAGTAGACGACAACACTTTGCTGCAATGGTGCGATGATATGGCAACACAACGTCACCTCAAAGCGGTGGGCATTTTTGCGCGCTTGTGTATTCGCGATGGCAAACCGACCTACTTGCAGGATATTCCTCGGGTGTTGGGTTACATCTTATCTGTGTGCCAGCGCCGTTGTGAGCTGCCTGAGTGGCAAGCCCTTGAGACATTAATGGTTGAGGTGTTGATTCCCGCGATGGAGCAAAACAGCCATTACACGGCCGAGTCGCTAGCAGAGCTTAAACAGCAAGCAACCCAGCGGGAGCAAGCCCTGTGAATGCCATGATACTGGCCGCAGGGTTAGGCACGCGTATGCGACCGCTGACCCTTACCACACCCAAGCCGCTAATACCCGTGGCGGGTGTTCCCTTAATTGAGCACCACCTCGTTAGACTCGCTAATGCTGGTATTAAACGGGTGGTGATTAATATCTCTTGGCTGGCCGAGCAGGTAGTGGAAACCTTGGGCGATGGCAGTCGTTGGGGCCTCGAAATTTGTTACAGCCACGAGCCCACACCCCTCGAAACCGCGGGCGGTATTTATAAAGCACTGCCTTTATTGTGTGGCGGCGAGCAGGGCGAAGATCAGTTTTTGGTGATTAACGGCGATGTGTACACCGAGATGCCCTTGTCGCCCTTATGCAAACTTACACCCAGCAAAGCCCATGTGGTGTTGGTGGATAACCCCGCTCATCATCCTAAAGGGGACTTTTATGTCGCGGGCGACGATTTAGACTCTACAGCACGCCCTAACGACTTATTACCCACACGCCAGATCCTAAGCGAGCTACCCGGTGAATTAGCTGAGCAACAAGAAACTGGCTTTTTACCTTTTACTTTTAGTGGCGTGAGTGTACTCCATCGCAGCTTGTTTGATGCACTGGCAGATGATGAAGTAGTCGGGCTGGGTGCCCTGTTACGCGTCCATATGGCCAACAAAAGTGTGGAGGCGAGCGTCTATCGCGGTTATTGGCAAGATGTGGGCACCTTAGAGCGACTGCATCAATTAGAAAACTATTTAGAGCAGCAGGCGGCAGCTAACGCGGCCAAAGCAGCAACAGGAGATGCCTCGTCATGGCACTGAGTTTTTCGGCGAAAGCCGATATGTGGATCAATCGAGTCAAGCGCCACCGAGGTGCAGTGATTATCGGCGCGATTGTTGGATTAATGTTTGGTGGCTTGAGTGGCATCTTTTTTGGCGGTGCCGTTGGTTTCTTTTTAAGCTACATGTTGGTGTCCAAGGTAGCCAAATATGCACCTAACGAGGTGTTCTTTCGCGCAACCTTTACCGTTATGGGCAAATTGGCAAAAGCCGATGGCCGTGTCAGCCAAGATGAAATTACCTTTGCTCGTGGTGTCATGAACCACTTACAACTGAGCGAGCAAAAGCGCCGCGAAGCGATTGAGTTGTTTACCCAGGGTAAATCACCAGACTTTGATATGGCTTCGGTGCTCACACCTTTAGCGTCGTTTTTTAGAACCCGCCCAGCACTTAAACTGATGTTTGTGGAAATTCAGCTGCAAGCGGCGTTAGCCGATGGCGATATTAGCCAAGCTGAAATGAAGATTATCCAAGAAATTTGTACCTTGCTACGCATGAACGAGCAAGAGGTGGCCGCCGTTGTTTCGCGCATGCAGGCTCAGCAGTCGTTTTATTCGGGGGCGGGCATGGCCTCCAATGCCATTCCTCTCTCGGCGGCTTACCAAGTGTTGGGTGTGCCTGAGCAGGCGACAGATGCCGAGGTTAAGCGAGCGTATCGCAAACTCATGAGTCAACATCACCCTGACAAGCTGGTGGCCAAAGGCTTGCCCGAAGAAATGGTCAACCTTGCCAAAGAAAAGACCCAAGAAATTCAGAACGCTTACGAGCAAATCAAAAGCGCTCGGGGTAAGTAGCTGCCTTATCCTAACGTGAGCCCATTCGGGCTCGCCGCTTCCGGTCAAAGCCTAGCCGGGTGGCGTTTCGCTGCTTTGGCTATTGTTGTCTTCTTTGGCGGGCACCGTCAACAAAGGCACGGCGAAGGTACGCAACGCACCGCGCACATTCTTCACCAACCACTGGCTAGATTGCTGCCACGATTGGCCGTTACCGCGAATGCTTCGCTGGTAATAGTGCTTTAAACCCGCCGCTGCGGCGAGGCGTTTACGCGTGGCTGCGGCCGTGTAAGGGTCGCGATGACCCAAGCTCTCATGTCGATACACATCAATCACTGGCAAGGTCAGTGTGGATAAACGATCTTCAAGACTTGGCATGTTAGCGGCATAAACATCGGTGCCCGCAGGGGCGTCCACCATCACCAAAATAGAATTGGCTGTAGCATCGGCGATGGGCGGTGGTGGCTCAGCACCGGGAAGCTGGTTTTGTTGCGCGCTTTGTCGTTGTTCGGCGACCGCTGCCGCAGCCTGTGCCTCGTTAATCGCACGCTGGCTGGCCGTTTGCGCAGCCCAATGAACGCCATTTCCTACACCTAAAATCACCAACGCATCGCCGCCGTAATTGTTTGCCTGCATTAACGCAGCATCAATTAGGCTTTGGGTGAGGTTTTGGTAGGCTTCGGCGGCCTCGGTATCGGCTTCTTCTGGCTCGTTATGGCGGCGTACCGTTAATGGCGAGTCGGGAATCAACAAGGCAATGGTATGCCAGCCATCGTCAGCCAAACCCAATCGCAGTGGACTGAGCTCGCCGGGCCACTCGGCGTGGTTGTTAATGTCGGGCACCAAAATAACCGTGCCTCTGGGCTCGGCCATAGCGGCAGGTTGGTACAGGGCAATGGATTCGCCAAAACTGGTTTCGAGGGTCAGCACTTGGGTCAGTGGGTGCGAAAGGCGCTCTAGTTCTGCCCGTTTAACTGCGGTGGTGGGGATAAAACCAAAGCGCTCTAGGCTTGGGTCTGATAATGGAATTTGGTCGGGGCGCAAAGCGCCAGAGGTATCGGTCGCGGCCGCTTCGCCGCTGCCCTCACCCGAGCCTTCTTCTGCCGCGCCTTCTTCACTGCCCTCAGTCTGCGCTTCGCTGGTTTGCTGCGCCCCGTCGCCCGCGGCAGGCTCGTCTTCAGCCAAAGCCACTTGTGGTGAGCTAAGCCATAGAGTAAGAAGAAAAAACGAAAAACAAACAGAGGCTTTAATCATAAAACTCAGATGTGGATATTAACCAGTCAACTTAACCAAGAAATAGGACATCACGTCGGGGGAGGTTTACTTAAAGACCAAACCGCAATTTAGGCGCAAAGGCAGCTTTTATGCACCCATAAGCCCCTATAACCCAACAGCGACCTCGGTTAAAATAGCACACTCAAAAGATTCACAGCTAATTGATTTTAACCTTACGGGTAGCTCCTCATGTCTGACTTTTTAATTGCGCCTTCTATTTTATCCGCCGACTTTGCCCGCTTAGGCGAAGAAGTCGACAATGTACTCGCTTCGGGCGCAGATATTGTTCACTTTGACGTGATGGATAACCACTATGTGCCTAACCTCACCGTGGGCCCAATGGTGTGTAAAGCGCTACGCAAGCACGGTGTGACTGCACCTATCGACGTGCACCTAATGGTTAAACCTGTAGACCGTATGATTGGCGACTTTATCGATGCGGGCGCGAGCTACATTACCTTTCACCCAGAAGCGTCTGAGCACATTGACCGTTCGTTGCAAATGATTCGCGACGGCGGCTGTAAGTCAGGCTTGGTATTTAACCCAGCTACACCGTTACATTACCTAGAGCACGTGCTTGATAAAGTAGACATGGTGCTGCTGATGTCGGTTAACCCTGGCTTTGGTGGTCAAAAGTTTATTCCGGGTACCCTCGATAAACTGCGTAAAGCGCGCCAAATTATTGATGAAAGCGGTTACGACATTCGCCTAGAAGTCGATGGCGGTGTTACTGTGGATAACATTGCCGAAGTGGCTTCGGCGGGTGCCGACACCTTTGTTGCGGGCTCCGCTATTTTTAATACTGACGACTACAAAGCGACCATCGACAAAATGCGTGAGCAACTTGCTAGCGTAAAATAATCGTCATTAAAAACGATGTTTAGGGGCCAGTTATCTGGCCCTTATTGTGTGTGACTTACCTCAAAAGGACAGCCGAATGTTTTTATGCCCCTCGCTCCAGCAATCTTACCAAGCCGCTTTGTTTGATTTGGATGGAACCCTGATTGACAGTGTGCCTGACTTGGCGCAAAGCATTGATTTAATGCTAAAAGCGCTAGAGCAGCCAGCAGCAGGTGAAGCAAGGGTTCGTGCATGGGTGGGCAATGGTGCTGTGCGTTTAGTCGAGCGCGCATTGGCATGGGCCGAGGCCGAGCAGAACCTTGCAGAGCCGTTACCTTTTGATGAAGCTTATGCATCGTTTTTAAGTATTTACACAGATCACTGCTGTGACCTAAGCGTACTTTACCCCGGTGTGTTAGAAGGCCTAGAGGCGTTAAAAGCCAAAGGCGTAAGCATGGCAGTCGTGACCAACAAGCCCATTTTGTTTACTCAACTCATGCTTAACCACTATGGTTTGGAAGCCTACTTTAGCTGCGTCGTGGGTGGCGATAGCCTCGCCGAGAAAAAGCCAAGTGCCTTACCAATGCAACATGCCATGGTACACCTTGGCAGCGACAGCCAAACCACCTTAATGGTAGGGGACTCAGTCACCGATATTAAAGCAGCCCGTGCCGCGGGCTGTGCGGTGGTGGCTTTGCCTTACGGTTATAACCACGGTGAAGATATTCACACCAGCGGTGCCGATGCAGTGATCGAGTCACTGACCGAGCTATACGAAGCTTAAAGAGGCCGCTTAAGCGCCCTTATCGCCACCTTTAAACAGATTGTTTTTGGCTTGTTGTGTAATCGCAAGCACCACAGGGTGGCTGATGCGGCGCTCTAAACTGATGGCATAAAAGCGCTCGTAAATGTCGCTGATTTGGCCAATTGCCTCGACGTGGTATTGCTGCTCAATTTCTTTTTCGAGCAAACTTGGGCCACAAAATATGCCTTTACCTGCTTGGCCAAAGGTGCCCAGCAAGGCCCTATCCACACAGTCCACAATAATTTTGGGTCGTAGCCCTTGGCTCGAAAACCAATGCAGCAAGCTCGCGCCCACCGACGTATCGCTGGTGGGCATCAGCATAGGCGCACCGTCTAGCGACTGCGGAAAGTTGGTTTTGAACTGCGCAGCAAGGGCGGGTGTCGCAAACAACGAAATACCCGACTCTCCCAAAGCGTGGTTATACGCCTTTACCTTGTAGTTGGTATCCACAGGGCGATCGGTCAAAATCATATCAATTTTGTTAATCGCCAACTCCGCCAACAACCGTTCCATACTGCCTTCTTGGCATTCCAAGTGCACAGGCTCATCAAGCTCTAATGCAGGCTCTAAAATTCGATACGCTGCGAGCTTAGGTAACACATCCACAATACCCACAGTAAACAGTCGTAGGGGCTGGTGGTTATCGTTAAGCCGGTCTTGTAACGATTCACCCATGGCAAAAATCTCTTCTGCATAGGTTAAGCACTGGCGACCCGCTGGCGTTAACACGAGCTTGCGCCCTTCTTTGTTAAACAGCTGGGTATTAAGGGTTTGCTCTAACAACTTAAGCTGCGCCGAAATGGTTTGCGGCGTGAGGTGAAGCGACTCTGCTGCACGAGAAATTGAGCCTTGCTGTGCCACCACCATAAAGTAGCGCAGGTGTTTAAAATTAAGGTGATGCAGCATGCCCGTCTCCCAAATAAGTGAACCTTGAGTGTATCTTTATTGTTCGAAAAATACGAAGTAAAAGGTTATTAAATACGAATTTTATTGATAAGAAGTAGGGGTATACTGAATTTGTGTTTGAGGATCTTCCCTTGTTTTGTGTCCCCAAAAGGCCTTGCTACTTGGGCTGGAAATAAAGTAGCGCTCATATCACAAGCTGTTGGCCCCGAAAGGGGCTTTTTTTTTGTCTCAAATATCTGCCCTGTAAAATCAACAACCTACAAAGGCCTCTAAAAAAAGGGTATTTTGAGTGTTTAAAAAGTAAGCGGTTGTTTTTAGACGCTTTCCGGCGTTTAATCTGTAGTTCACTGCCGCACAGGCAGCTTAGAAAAACGTTTTGCGAAATGCGCTGCATGCCCCGTTGTTCACTGCCGCACAGGCAGCTTAGAAAACATTATTTGTTATGTCGGCCCGCGAGCTCACGTTCACTGCCGCACAGGCAGCTTAGAAATAATGATGATGAATTTAGTGGTCGGGTGTTTGGTTCACTGCCGCACAGGCAGCTTAGAAAGTAATACGGAATGCTTGAGCCTTTTTCACGGCGTTCACTGCCGCATAGGCAGCTTAGAAAATAGCGTTGGGTGGCTAGGCCCAGACCAATGGGTTCACTGCCGCATAGGCAGCTTAGAAAATGCCTGCATTGAGCGGGCGGCGGCGCTGGCGGTTCACTGCCGCATAGGCAGCTTAGAAAGTCGGTAATGTTAACCGTGGCGTTTTGCAAGCGTTCACTGCCGCATAGGCAGCTTAGAAAATGTCGCCGGTGTCGTAGTCGATTGTGCCCGTGTTCACTGCCGCATAGGCAGCTTAGAAAATCGGTTAATGTCAGCGAGTACAGCGCGTTTAGTTCACTGCCGCACAGGCAGCTTAGAAATGAAGCGGTTGCACAATACCTTCAGCTTAAAAGTTCACTGCCGCATAGGCAGCAATTTCCCTACCTACCTTGATTCATTCAGGTGGGTGGGTTATGGTCGTTAACAGTTTTTAAATTGACCTAATAAAACAGTGAATAAGCCAATGACACACACACTACCGTGCTTATTGTGCCGTGCTGTACCCATGTACAACGGACGATGGCGTCGCTCATAACACACCTAACTGATAAATAGGTGCGACTTGTGGCTTAACGCCATAAGAATGATAAGCGATGTGCGTGTGCGTTGAAGGTCTCTCCTCTCCGTTCCCTCTTCTTAAGTTAGTTATTTCGTTTGTGCCTTGGTACAAGCGCCTTCGTGAATAACTTGTCTTGCGCTGGTTAATTTTTATGGTTGTTTAACGGTAGAATAAGACCCCTTGTTAATTGCGTGTCTTGCTGCCATTAGGTTAAGCCTACATTTAGCGCTACAACACGTATGTTTGCGACCTGCCATCTGTCACTTAAGGGTCGCCAAAGGACATTGAGAATTTTTTATGATGACCCCAGAATATTTTGCTGAACTTGCCGCGCAAGGCTACAACCGTATTCCGGTAACGCGCGAAGTGTTGGCTGACTTAGACACTCCACTTTCTACCTACCTAAAGCTGGCCGATAACCTTTACAGCTACTTGTTTGAATCGGTTGAAGGCGGCGAAAAGTGGGGCCGTTACTCAATTATCGGTTTACCTTGCCGCACTCGTTTAGTGGTGCATGGCCACGATGTACGAGTAGAAACCGACGAAGAAGTCCTAGAGCAGCATCAGATCGACGACCCATTGGCGTTTGTAGAAGCTTTTCAGGCGCGCTTTAAAGTGCCCGAAATTGAAGGCCTGCCGCGCTTTAACGGTGGCCTTGTGGGTTATTTTGGTTACGACTGTGTGCGCTACATTGAAAAACGCCTAAAAGACACAGCACCTGAAGATAAGATTGGTACGCCAGATATCTTGCTGATGGTGTCGGACGAGGTTGTGGTGTTCGATAACCTAAGCGGCAAAATTAAGCTGCTGGTACACGCTAACCCGAACGAGCCTGATGCCTTTATCAATGCCCAGCAGCGCCTTGAAGAGCTGATTTCGTTGTTGCGCTTTAGCGTGCCGCACACGCCAGACCTAGAACCAACGGACGTTGATGAAAGCCAGTTTGAATCGAGCTTTGGCGAGCAAGCCTTTAAAGACAGTGTCGATAAAATCAAAGAGTACGTACTCGACGGCGATGTGATGCAAACGGTGATTTCGCAACGTATGTCGATTCCATTTGAGCACCGCCCAATCGACTTGTACCGTGCTTTGCGATGCCTTAACCCTTCGCCTTACATGTACTTGCTTAACCTTGATGGTTTTCATGTGGTGGGTTCGTCACCAGAGATTTTGGCTCGAGTTGAAGACGGTGTTGTCACCGTTCGCCCAATTGCAGGTACCCGTCGTCGCGGTAAAACAGAAGCAGAAGATCAGGCGATGGAAGCGGAGCTGTTGGCCGACCCTAAAGAAATTGCTGAACACTTAATGCTGATTGACCTAGGCCGTAACGATGTCGGTCGTGTAGCGAAAGTGGGTGAAGTGAAGCTGACCGAGAAGATGCAAGTGGAGCGTTACTCCCACGTAATGCACATTGTGTCTAACGTTGACGGTAAAGTGCGTGACGGTGTGTCTGCGATGGACGTACTGCGTGCAACCTTACCTGCGGGTACTTTGTCGGGCGCGCCTAAAGTGCGTGCGATGGAAATCATCGACGAGCTAGAGCCGGTTAAACGTGGTGTATACGGCGGTGCTGTGGGTTACATCGGCTGGAATGGCAACCTAGATACCGCCATTGCCATTCGTACTGCAGTGATTAAAGACGATGTGTTGCACATCCAAGCGGGTGCGGGTGTTGTTGCCGACTCGGTGCCACGCCTAGAGTGGAAAGAAACCATGAACAAAGGCCGTGCGATGTTTACGGCGGTTGCGATGGTGGCTAAAGGCTTAGACAACGGCTAATAACGCCAGCTGCCATAAACAAGCTATATAAAGGTGGGTTACGACGGGTAAAATCGTCGGTCCACCTTTTTTATTGGCTGTTTGCTAGGGTGTGCTGGCTCAGCCAGTGGGTGATAACACGGGCCAGCTCTTGGGGCTGTTCTAAAGGAATCATGTGCCCGCTTTTATCGAGTGTTATCAATGTTGAGTTGGCAATACTGCTGGTGAGCTCATGTGCTTCGTTTAAGCTACGAAGTTTGTCGTGTGTGCTTGCGATAATAAGCGTGGGGCAGGTAATTGCGTCATTGTTAACGCCTGTCCGAGAAATGGCAGACTGAGTAACGAGCGCTTTGTAACCCAGTCTTTGTCCCATCATTTGAATGTCGGCAACCATCGCTTTGTCGTCAGTGTTTTTAGGGTGTAAAGAGTGGGCAATTGTCCTACCGCTCAAGCCCTTAAATGTTGTGGCAGATGTGGCTTTAATTGCATGCTGCTTTGAGGCCGTTTGTTGCACTGAATCCTCCCGTAAAGAGCTGGCGATAAGGATAAGGGCTTGCACTCTATCTGGGTGGTCTGCCGCTATTTGTCTAGCGACGTATCCCCCTAGAGAAAAGCCAATCAACACAAACTGGTTGGGGAGCGACGCGATAGCCTTTTGAGATATTTCTTTGAGGGTTTGTTCTTCTCCAAGAGGGCAGTGAAATATCTTATGCTCGATTGGCAGGCAGCCAGTGAGCTGCTTCCAAAGGGCTTCATCCAGCATAAAGCCGGGAACTAGGGCTATGTTTACTGGTGAGTGGTTCATATGATTTGCCTACCTTACTGTTGAGGTTGTAGAGCATGGATAGCTAAAAATGCCTTACCCACGCCGCCGCTGCAATACCAAGCGCAATCGCACCTCCTCACTTAGATATTTTAACAAGCGAGTGTTGCTTAGGCCCGTTGGAGCCTATGGAAGTTTCGGTTTTTCGAAGTCGGCAATCTCAGGGAGCGGAGGCCGTAGATCGCCTTCATGAGCTGTTGGTAAAAACACTACGCGCTTCCGTATCACCCTCTTTAACCTAAAGACTTTCATTGTCAGGTGCTAACGCAGACTCAACAATGGTCTGGTCTATTGCTCAGGGGTAAAAGTCAAACTCGCTTTACACCCTTGGCGGTCGAGGTGGTGGCTGTGTTGCCAGCCTAGGCGATCGCAAATTTGGGTGAGTAGCATTAAGCCGAGGCCAAAGCCCAGCTCTTGTGGCTCACTGGTGTTGCCATCGTTGGGGGTGTCGTCACAATCGATGATGTTGTGGATCGTGACTTGGTTACCTTGCTGGCGAATGCTGACTTTACCGCTCCAGGTGTGCTGAAAGGCGTTGCGAATCAGGTTGCTCAATACAATGCGGGCGGCGGTAAGTGGCAAAGGCAATGTGTGTGGATCGGTGCCGATAGACAGGGCCACGGTTTTACCTGTAAGCAAGTATTGGTGTTCTTCGGTGAGATTTTTTACCAGCTGATCGAGTGCGCAGTCTTGGGTGCTAAGTTGCTCGGTTTGTTCGTAGTTAAGCCAAAGTAGTGTTTCCGTTAGGTGCTTCATATTGGTTCCGGCTCGCTCAATACGCTGAAGAGCGGCGGGGGTGTCGTTGTGAAGCTGCTTTTTAAGTAGCTCGATGTTGCTACACACCACGGCAATGGGGGTGCGAAGCTCGTGGCTGGCGTAACGCAAAAAGGCTTGTTCGCGAGTGAGTGACGAGTGCACCTCGGTAAAGCTGTCTTGCAGTAGGTGCGCGAGGTCGTTGAGCTCTGGGTACGAAAAGTCTGGTACGGGTTCGTGGTAATTGTGGCTATCAAGGGCTTTTGCCCATCGCCCCAAGGCCTTAACGGGTAATGCCATTCGCTTTAAAAACCAGGTAAATAGCAGAGCCACAGTGATTAAAAACGCCAAGGTGACTAGGGCGAAGTCGAGAAAATACGCCGAAATATGTTGTTCAACAATGTCGGGTGCGTTGCCTTCTTCTAGGCTTCGGCCAACGTAAACAATACCTTCGCTGGTGTTAACGGCCATTAATAATAGAATTTCTTCGGGGCCGCGCTTGGTCTCGCGGTAGCGGCCAATTAACAGTTTTGACGGTGGTAGCTTGTGAACTTTAAAGCGATCTAAAAACGCACTTGGCAATAGCTCTGGGTTTTTGGTGAGTACGTAGGGTCCTTTGCGTACTCGCTCGTTTGGCCCAAGGTGACGAAACTCGATATGTGCTTTGGCTGCCTCTTCCATGCCCCCTGCAAGGTTGCTTTCGACCCCTTGTTTAAACGAGGTTAAGCTAAACACCGAATACACCACAACTATAGCCAGAATAAGGCCAACAAAGCTAAGGGTGACAACGGCTTTTAAACTGAGCTTAAACTTGGGCATGGGGTTACTCTACTACAGGGGCCTTGTTTAGTGGGCGAATACAGGTGGCCTATGGGTAAGGCTATAACGGCTCGGGTGTGTGGCTTAGCAGAGGCAGTGTTTATTTCAGCGCCTCGTTTAAACCAACGCCTTTGCCTGCAAAGGTTACCACAAGAGGCTGATCAAAGGGGTCGTCGAGCTGCTTGCGCAAGTTAAACAAGTGCACCTTTAAGCCGTTGCTGGTGGGCGGCGAGTCACCCCAAACTGCTTCTTCGAGCTGCTGGCGCGGCACAATTTTGGGGGCGCTGCGCACGAGTGTTTCGAGCAACTTCCAGCCCGTGGGTGATAACTTAATTTCGACACCCTCGCGCGTGGCGGTTTGGGTGTCGAGATTGAGGGCCAAAGGCCCGAAGGTTAGCTTGCGAGCTTGCCCGCTGCGGCGACGGCTTAAGGCTTGCACCCGTAATACCAGCTCTTGCAGCTCAAAGGGCTTGACCAAATAGTCGTCGGTTCCGGCTTTAAAGCCCTCTACTTTATCGTCGAGCTGGCCGCGTGCGGTGAGCATCAGAATAGGCGTGTCGTCACCGCGTTGACGTAGTTGCTGGCACACGGTCAAACCGTCGAGTCGAGGTAAGTTGAGGTCGAGCAAAATAGCGTCGTAACGTTGCTTACTCACTAGGTCCAGCCCGGCCACGCCATTGCTGGCGTGGTCGCACTGAATATTCTCCAGTTCAAAGTACTCTACAACCGTTGATGCAAGGTCAATATCATCTTCAATGAGTAGCAGGTTGAGCATGGTTCGGCTCCTGTTGGATACCATCCACTGGTTTGATTTTACGCCAAATAACACGGACATCTTCTTCGATCATCAATAGGCTTGGGATCAAAATAAGCGTAATAACCGTGGCAAACATAATACCGTATCCCAAAGACACCGCTGCCGGAATCAAAAACTGTGCTTGAATCGAGGTTTCGCTAATCAACGGCACCAAGCCTGCAAAGGTGGTGATGGAGGTAAGTAGCACCGCGCGTAAGCGGCCCTGACACGCTTGGGCGATAGCGTTTTTAGCGTGCATTTTACTCTGGCGCAAGCGGTTGTAGGTTGATACCAGCAATAGCGAGTCGTTTACCACCACGCCACTGAGGGCGATGATGCCGTTAAGGGACAATATGCCCAGCGATAGGTCGTTCATCCAGTGGCCAAGCAATGCGCCCACGATGCCAAAAGGAATGGCGGTCATGATGATCACTGGCTGACTGTAGGACGAGAGCGGAATCGCCAACAAAATGTATATACCTAGCATTGCCAGCGCAAAGAGCTGAATCATGGAGTTTTGCGAGGTTTCTTGCTCACGTGCCTCACCTGCAAACTCGATGCTCAGTGACGGAATGAGCGCCGTCATTTGTGGCACAAAGTCGTTTTGCAGTTGGCTCACTAGCTCACTAGATGACAGCAAGTCTTTGTTGACGTCGGCCGACATGTAGATGGCTTTTTTACCTTGAATCCGGGTAATGGAGTCTTGGCTAAAGCCATAGGTGATGTTGGCCACACTGCCGACTTGCACGATGTCGCCTGCTGGGGTGCGAACGCTGGCATCCAACACATTGGCTGGGTTTTGGCGGTCGGACTCAGGGTAGCGGACAACCACATCAATTTCGGAGTTGTTACGCTGGAAGCTTTGTACCGTATCGCCTTTAAACGAAGCCAATAGTTGCTGCGCTAGGGTTTGCGTGGTTAGCCCTAGAGCACGACCTTGTTCGTTTAGCTCCACCGAAATTTGTGGCGAGCCAGACTGGAAGTTATCGTCAATACCCGAAACAGCCTCTAGCCCTTGCAAGTATTCACGCAGCATCTGTGCGCCTTGAGTTAGGTCGTCATCGTTGGTGCCTCGAATTTCGGCCCTAAAGGCTGAAATTGGCCCACGTGAGTTACGCACAGACAGGGTCTTAGCGCCTTCAGGTAATCCGGCCAAGCGTTGCATAGTGGTGGTAAAGGTTTGAATGTCGTAAGCGGCATCGCTTTCAAGTTCTAGCTCCACACGGCCGCCCGTGTTAGACGACGAACTCACCTGCATGTTTTTAATGTCGTCTTCGCTGCTGGTGTCTCCGGCTTCTTCACGAAGCAGAGCATCGGCGGCGTAAGCGGCTTTTTCCACCTCTACCAAGGCCAGATGAGTTAGGCCATAGCTGGTACCCGTTTGCATGGTTAAAGAGGCCCGCACCGAATCACCCGGGATTTGTGGGAAGAAGCTAAAACGAATTGCACCAGTCATTGGCATGGTAATTACCAGCATAAACACTGCCACAAACAAGGTAATAACGGCGTAGCGGTAGTTCAGCGCAGCCTTAATGACCGGAGCGTAAATCACTTGGTTAAACCACTGTAGGCCTGCATCGGCTCCATTTTGAATGCTTTGCCACAAACGCGAGAACACATTGCCAGCGCGATCGCGGCGGGTGTTTAGGTGCGCAAGGTGCGACGGCAAAATCAGCTTGGATTCCACCACACTAAAGAGCAAACAAATGGTCACTAGGGCGGCGAACTGGGCGTAAATTTCGCCAAGGCGGCCTTCTACCATCGACAAAGCAAAGAACGCGATGACCGTAGTAAACACACCAAATAGGGTTGGAGTGGCTACTTTTAGCGTGCCGCGAATGGTGTTGGTTAGGGTGTCACCGTCTTTGGCTCGGGTATCGTAAATACTCTCGCCGATGACCACGGCGTCATCCACCACAATCCCCAGCGCCATAATAAAACCAAAGGTAGTGAAGGGGTTAAGGGTAAGCCCCAGTAGGTTGTCGCCCATGACGTATAGCGCACCAAAGAAGATAAAGGGCAAGCCCATGGCCACCCAAAAGGCGACGGTGAGGTTTAAAAACACCGCTAGCAGAACGAATACAAACATCACACCCATAACGGCGTTAGAGATGAGAAGCTCTAGTCGATCGTTAATGGAGGTGCTGCTGTCAGACCAAGTACCAAGGGTTAAGCCCTCGGGAATGCGGCCTTGCTCGTTCCATTGATCAACGATTTTTTGGGTCGCGACCACCGTATCAGAGATGTCGTCTTGACCTGTTGCGATGACTTCTAAACCCACCGCACTTTGGCCGTTAAAGCGAGAAAGCACAGGGGCGCTATCGTCAAAGGTGTCGGCCACTGTAGCCACATCGCGCAGCAAAATTTGTTGGCCGTTATCCAAGGTTAAAATTGGAATATTGGCAAATTCAGGCGCGTAGTAGGCTTGAGTTGAAGCATCGAGCGAAATACTGGTGTCTTTGTTGCTCAGGGTGGCGGCGTTAGCACTTACCGATGAGGCACTAATGGCGTCGTCGATATCAGATAGCGTTAAGCCATAGGCTTGTAGGTGAGCTTCGTCTACCTCAATCGCCAGCATGGGGTCGAGCCAGCCAGACGTTGACACACTGTTGATGTTCGGGTCGGCCAATAGGTCGGTTTGCAAGCGGTAGAGGATGTCTTGCATGGTGGTGCGGTCACTTTCGCCATAGAGTTGAACCCATAGCGCGTGTGACTCTCGCACGTCTTTTTCGATAACAGGGCGGTCGGCGTCTGCAGGAAAGTTAGAGATAGAGTTAACTGCGGCTTCTACATCTTGTAAAAGCTCGTCAATGTCGTAGCCTGCCATCATGTCGATCTCCGCCGCCACACCGCTGGCGGTGGAGGTGGTTTCGACCGACTCAATGCCGGTGATTCCGGTAATGGCGTCTTCAATTTTAATGGCAATGCCTTCTTCGGCTTGTTTGGCAGATCCTGATGAATAACCTACCCACACCTCGACACTGTCGGGGTTAGGCGAAGGGAAGGCCTCCTTACGAATGTCGCCCATTTGGTAAATGCCAAGGCAAATGACCAAAAACATAAGCAAGTTGGCTGCAACTGGGTTGCAGGTAAACCACGGAATAATGCCGCGATAGGTGGAGTGCTTATTCATTTGGAACCTCCACAGGGTTTACACGAGTACCAGCAACCAAGCTGCCCAATGGGCGGCGAACCACCAAGGTGCTTTGCGAAGCAAGGGTCGCCGGTGGCGTTACAAAGGCGTATTGGTCTTGGTTAAAGACAATATTGGCTGGAGTGTTAGCCAGCTTTTGCTGGTCATCTAGATACCAAATGAGGCCTGATTGGCTGATGGACGAGCTAGGAAGCTTCCACAGGCCTTCGGTGTTTTTGCCTTTAAGTGATAGCTTTACTAATGCGCCGGGCAACAGCGGTGTATCACTTTCAAACGGTGCAGTCACACGGGCAACTAAGGTGCGCTGGCGGGTATCACTGCTCAGGGTTTGGCCTACATGAGTTACAGTGCCTTGCCATTCGCCACCACTGAGAGGGTCGTTAATAACCACAGGCCATTCGCTGGTGACCAGCTCTTTAGCGTTAGGTAACAGCGCCCATTGTTTAAAGCCAAAGTCCACTGGCACTTCAACATAGTCAGTACTAATGAGTTGTCCTAGCGCGGTGCCGCTGCTGATGTATTCACCTAAAGACACGTCAACACTGGTAATCACACCGTCAAATGGAGCGCGAATACGGGTTTGGGCAAGGTTGTATTGCGCATCTTTTAGGCTCGCTTGGGCGCTGGCAAGGGCGGCTTTTGCTGCTTCGACCTGTGGCTCTTTAAACACAAGGGCCGAGCTGGGTGTGTTACCCATGCCTGATACAGCCCATGCTTTTTTAGCTAATTCAGACTCGCGCTCAGCTTCCAACAACTCTACGTTGGCTTGGCTCACTGCTTGTTCTGCGCTTTTTACGTCGGCTGTTTGAGTCGAGTTATTGATACTTGCGAGTAGCTCACCCTTTTTAACCTGCTGCCCTAAAGCAAATGCGTCACTAATGTAGGTAACGCGGCCAGTCACTTCGCCGGTTACTGCGACATCGTAATGGGCTTGAGTAGAGGCAAGGCCACTGATGTTGGCTTGGTGGCTAGCGCTGGTGAGTTTAATCACACTTAGGTCTGCTAACTTCACTGCGGTTTGTTGAGGCTTACGCTCGCTGGTTGGCGCAGGGGCAGCCGCATTAGCTTGGCCTTCGCCCTCAGGTGCGAGGCTGGTTTGTACAAAAATGACCGTGACGGTCAGGAATCCACAGGCTGCAAAGAAGGCGAGCCATTTAGAGAGAGAGGCTTTCATTAATATGCTCCTAAGCCGAGTGCGAGTCCAAGGCTGATACGGTTTTGTAAAGTTTGATGAGTGAGGCTGTTGAGCTGGCTATTAAGCTCAAGCAGAGTGCGCTGGGCGTCGAGGTAGTCTTCTAAGGTGGCGGCGCCTGCTTGGTAGTTACGCTCGGTTTGGTCAAAGGTTTGCTGCGATAGCGCGATGATTTGCTCAGTTTGGTTAATTTGCTGGTTAAGCGAGCGCTCTTGTTCTAGTGCGTCGTTGACCTCGGTTACCGCTGTCCAAAGGGTGTCTTTGTATTCGGCGTAGGCGATTTCGATGGCAAGGTCCGCTGATTCAGCTTCTTTTTCTAACGCGCCCGATTGATACAAAGGCGCTGACAGTTGTGCCAGCAAACTCCAAACCGGTGAGGCGGATAGCAATGATGAAACCGAGTCGCCACTGCTAGTGAGCGCTGCGCCTAAGTCTAGGGTAGGCAGCATCGCCTTGTAGGCAATATCGCTGCTTAGTTGCGCTTGTTGGATACTTAAAAACGCTTGTTGTAAGTCGGGGCGGCGGCCTAAGTTTTGGCCGTTAAGCTGAGCTGTTAAAGCGGCAGCGTAGGGTAGGTCAGCGCTTGGACTTGGCTGGTAACTATTGTTGCCAAGCAATGCGCGCATTTGGTTAATGGCTTGATTTAGCTCGGTGCGGGCTACTTCAACATCCACATGAGAACTGGCCAAGTCGAGGCGGGCGGTGTTGAGGTCAGAAAGCTCAGCACTGCCTAGCGCAAACTGTTGGTCAACTAAGGCCAGAGTTTTGTTGAGGTTTTCGTTAATCGCTACTTGGGTAGCAAGGCCCTGCTGCGATAGCTTAATGGTGAGCCATTCTTGCATGACTTGCGCGACGTAGCTGTCTTTGAGGCCTTGTAAGGCCAGCTGTTGGTTCACTGCAGATAACTCAGACAAGGACACCTCGTCGGCAAGACTTTGCCAAATATCCAGCTGCCAAGAAACATCAAGTTTAGCGCTCAGGCTGGTATCGCTGCCCTTCTCCTCAGACACACTACCGCTGGCGCTCACGCTTGGGCGATTGGCCGAGGCGGCAATATCGGTGGCCAAAACGCTTTGTGCCAAGGCTAGGCGCTGCGCTTCAATACTGGGGCTTGCTAACAGGGCTTGCTCTACCAATTGAGTGAGCTCACTTGAGCCTACCAATGAGGTGAGTGGCAGGTTGGCTTGCTCTGTAGCTTGGCTAGACCAAGGAGCAAGGGCTTGAACCAAAGACTGGGTTTGATCTTGATAGTCGACGCGTGTGGGTGCGGTTGTGCAGCCTGCGGCAAGTGCGCATAGGCCAATCGCCAGCGAAGACTTTACAGTGGTGTATAAGGCAGTCACGAGAGGCCTCCGTGAGGTTATGAGGCATAAAGGAATAAAACGAAAGGTTACGGTTAGTCTCGCATTGGTGAGGTTAAAAAGTGGTTAAAGCGAATGATAAGAAATGTAACCAACGACCTTCTTTTAACATTCAGACTATAAAAAAGCGGAGGTGGCGTGCGCATAGGGCAAAATTTTATAGGCCATTTGAATTGGCATAAAAATCGCTCGTTAAGTAATTGCTAATGCAGCCGTTAAATCAAACTACCGTTTAAATCTGAAGGAATTCTTTGATGTTTTTTGGCGCCAGTAAAAAGTTGTCGGCTCTTGAGGAACACAATGCTGTTCAAACTAAAACGATTGAAAGACTAGAAGGCATGCTTTCGGAAGTCACTCGAGAGCGTGATCAGCTCAAAGTGGGGCAACGCGAAGAACATAGTGCCTTCAGCGCGCAAAAGCGCATGGGTAATTTATGGCTAAGCTCATCTGAAATGATTGATGGGGTACGAACAGAAATCGCTCAATCGGCTGGCACCCTTGGTTCAAATAAATCTGATTTTGCAGAATCGACATCACTGACTGAGCGCATTATTTCGTTGCTTGCACATTCATCAAACGCAACCAGTGTGATCAGTCATGATACCCGCACGGTTTCTGATGCCGTTAACGAGCTAAAAACGGTAACAGATGGTATCAGTGGCTTTATCGATATGATTCAGGGCATCTCTGAACAAACCAACCTATTAGCACTCAACGCCGCGATTGAAGCGGCTCGCGCCGGTGAACAAGGACGGGGCTTTGCTGTGGTGGCTGACGAGGTGCGGGCCTTGGCACAGCGTTCGGCTGAGGCCACAAGTTCGATATCGGGTTTGATTAATCAAATTGATCAAGGCATGGATCGGGTTGTTGCCGGAATTGACAGTGTTGGCGAAAAAACCAGCGAAGTAAAAGAAAACTCTGCATCTATCGAAGCAACGGCTGAAGCGTTGGTTACCTTGTCTAAGCAAATGTATGCGGTTATTTCTGATGCATCGGAAGATGGCTTTATTCAGTCCGTTAAAATGGACCATATTGTTTGGAAGCTGCACGTTTATCGTTCAGTGATGGGCGAGTCGGATGTAGCGTCTCATGATTTTGCTGATCATCGTGATTGTCGACTAGGGCAATGGTATTACGGTGGTGAAGGGGCTGAACGTTTTTCTGGCTTGTTAAACTATCGCAGCCTAGAAGGGCCGCATACCATGGTGCATGACAGTGGCCTAACGGCCTTGGCTGCGGCAAATGAGGGCGATATTAATCGGGCAATGCGTTACCTTGAAGCGATGGAGCGGGCTAGCCGTGAGCTCTTGGAACGACTAACAGAGCTAGGAAAAGAAATGCACGACATGCGCTAAGCGCATGTCGTTGATTTTGTGAGTGAGAGCGGCTTAGTGCGCTGCTTTTTTCATTTCGTGACTAAGCTCAGAGAGTTTATACAGCACTTCTTCACTGGCTTTTTCCATATTGGCTAACTGACGTAAAGCGGTTGAGTAGCTTTTATCAGAGGCTGCTCTAAGTGCGGCGATGCCGCTGTCATGTACGGCTTTGTGTGGTCCTTCTAAGCCCCTAAATGATGCGAGCTTACTAAACTTTTTCGCACCGTCCCCGCGGTAATACCACTGACCCAATCGGCAGCCTTGGTGGTCAGCAAATTCATCTATTTTATTGCTACTCTCTTCAAGAAGAACGCGGTACACCTGTAGTTTCCAAACAATGTGGTCCATTTTGACCAGTTGAATAAACCCGTCTTCCGAGGAGTTGGAAATGACGTTGTACATGTTATTTGACAGCGAAACCACTTGCTCTGTGGTGGACTGTATCTCCTCAGAGTCGTTACGCACACCATTGCTTTGACTGCCGACATGGCTAATACCCGAGACCACACGGTCCATGCCTTGATTGATTTCACTAATTAAGCCCGAAATAGAGCTGGTGGCGTCAGCGGAACGTTGGGCTAAAGCGCGCACCTCGTCGGCAACGACTGCAAAGCCACGCCCTTGTTCACCGGCACGAGCTGCTTCAATTGCGGCATTCAGTGCTAATAGGTTGGTTTGCTCTGAAATACCCTGAATCATATTGATAAAACCGCTGATGCCGTCGGTAACCGACTTGAGTTGGGCGACGGCATCTGAGAGTGATTGGGTATCGTTACTGATAGCCGCGGTGGTGTCGGAGGTATGGGTGAGCAGTTCGATGATGTTGCCCGTTAGCGAAATTGATTCTTTAAAGCTCGATTTATTATCGGTTAATGCGGTGGAGGATTGGGCCAGTTCGCTGCGAATATCTTGGATCATCATGGCGGACGATAGCCAAAGCGGCAGCATTTGTTGCGTAAACTCAGATGCTTGGTTGGCTTGAGCTCGTTCGTGCTCGGCAGCGCTGTTCATGTCTGATAAACGCGCAATATCTTCTTTTAATCGGCGTATTTCTTGGTCTTTTGACTCGACGGTAGACTGCAACTTTGCGATACGTGCACCTGCTCCAAATATCATATGCCTAATCCTTTCAAACTGTGAGATCTTTTGAAATAGCGGCAAAACCTTACAAACCTTAAGGATAAATTTATACGGAACCAGGTTGCGAAGAGGCCCTATTGGCTGACAGCTAACAAGCTGGACTGGTGAGGTGATAGCACCACCGCAATACTTTTTGAGGTGGGCGTTTGGCTAAACTCGCCGGCGCTGTTAAGCGGCACCAAAGGGTTGGTTTCTGGGTAGTAGGCGGCAATGTTACCTGCAGGGATGCTGTAAGGCACGAGGGTAAAGCCAGCCACTTTTCGCTCTTTTCCGTCCTCCCATAAGGTTTTGATATCAACCTTATCTCCGGCGCAGTAGCCTAAGCGCGTAATATCTGCGGGGTTGATAAACAACACCTGACGGTTGTTTTTAATGCCACGATAACGGTCGTTCATGCCGTAAATGGTGGTGTTGTATTGGTCGTGTGAGCGCAAGGTTTGCAGCACTAAGCTGGTATCACTCAGTAGGTTTTTGCTGCCTTTGGGCAAAACCGAGTCAGGTAATGCATGGCGGTGGATAACCAGCTTTTGGTTGGGGGTATTCCAACGTCGCTCGCGGGCGCTGTTGCCAAGGTAAAAACCACCTTCTTCTTTTATTTTTTGATTAAATCCTTCAAAGCCCGGAATCACCTGGCTGATGTGGTCGCGAATCAAATCGTAGTTCGCAACCAACGCTTGCCAATTAACGGGTGTATTGCCCAAGGTCGCCTCGGCTATGCCTGCAACTATGACGGGCTCTGAGCGCATCTGTTTACTCAAAGGCTTAAGTACGCCATTGGAGGCGTGCACCATGCTAAAGGAATCCTCAACGGTGACTTTTTGTTCGCCACTGGCTTGCTGGTCAATGTCGGTACGACCCAAGCACGGCAGAATCAGCGCTTGTTTGCCGGTAACTAAATGAGAGCGATTGAGTTTCGTGCTGATGTGGACGGTGAGCTCACATTGGCTTAAGGCCTCTTCGGTCACAGCCGTATCCGGTGTGGCTGCGGCAAAGTTACCGCCCATGGCAATAAATACTTTGACTTGTTTTGCCTGCATGGCACGAATGGTTTCCACCACTGCGTAGCCATGCTGGCGCGGCGGGGTAAACTGAAAGTGCTCGCCCAGTGCGGTTAAAAAGGCACTGTTGGGCTTTTCGTTAATGCCCATGGTGCGGTCGCCTTGTACATTACTGTGGCCGCGCACTGGGCAAGCGCCAGCGCCGGTTTTACCTAGGTTGCCCCGTAAGCTCAGCAAGTTCACGATTTCGTGAATGGTTGCGACCGAGTGATGGTGTTGAGTAATGCCCATAGCCCACGTACAAATCACTCGCTCTGCTTGGCTGTAGCGTTTGGCGATCTCTTCTAAGGTGCTCTGGCTTAGACCCGATTGTTCGCAAATAAACGACCAAGGAGTACTGTCGACTTCGGCTAAGTAATCGTCGAGCCCTTGAGTGTGCTGGTGGATAAAGTCGTGGTCAAAGACCGCGCTGCCTTTTGCTTGAGCTTGGGCTTCGAGGGCGATCAGCGCTTTAACAATGCCCCTTACCAACGCCATATCGCCACCCACCTTAGGTTGAAAGTAACTCGTATGGGTTGGGCTGTCGCGATTGGTGAGCATCTCGGCAGGGTTTTGTGGGTTTTGAAAGCGCTCCAAGCCGCGCTCTTTGAGCGGGTTAAAGGTGAGCACTTGCCCCCCTCGGGACACAACGCCGCGTAAAGTTTCAAGCATTCGCGGGTGGTTTGTGCCGGGGTTTTGGCCAAAAACAAAGACCGCATCGGCGTACTCAAAGTCTTCTAAGGTAACGGTGCCTTTGCCAATGCCAATGCTGCTGGTTAAGGCGTAACCGCTGGCCTCATGACACATGTTTGAGCAGTCGGGAAAGTTATTGGTGCCGTAGGCACGTACAAACAGCTGGTACAAAAAAGCCGCTTCGTTGCTGGTGCGGCCAGAGGTATAAAACGCCGCTTCGTTAGGGCTGTCGAGCTGGTTTAACGATTGGGCAATCAGCTCAAAGGCGCTTTTCCACGAGATGGGCTGGTAGCGGTCGGTTGCCCCGTCGTAGACCATAGGCTCGGTTAAGCGGCCTTGATGCTCCAAAAAGTAATGACTTTGCTGTTTTAGCCAGCTCACCGAATGCTCTTTAAAAAAGCTTGGCCCAACCGTTTTGGCCGTGGCCTCCCAGTTCACCGCTTTTGCACCGTTCTCGCAAAACTTAATGGCAGCGGGGTCGTGGCTTTCGCCCCATGCACAGCCGGGGCAATCAAAGCCTTTGTGCTGATTGGTTTTGAGCAATGTCATTAGGTTACGAACGGGTTGTTCGCTTTTAAGCCAATGAAACGCCACACTTTTTAGTGCACCCCAACCACCGGCGGGGCCTTGGTAGGGTTTAAAGTCTTTCATTGGCTTGCTCATAACACGGGCTCTTTTGTTGTTATTGGGGCGATATTTAGGTTTGTCGATTTTGGTGCGATAAACGAGCTAGTCGGCAGGGGAGTAAACCCTTGGGCCATCGTACTTGGTTAAATGGATCAGTGCCAAACGGCTTTTGCGCGCTTGCGCAACGGCAAGCTGACTTGGCGATGCGAGGTGAACCAACCCAGCCAAACCCGCTAGCACGGCCTTTTGAACCAGCTCGGTACTGCATCGGCTCGACATCAATACATAGTAACCTGCAAGGTCGCCAAGCTGTGTTAAGCCATATCCAATCACTTTGTCTAAGGCGTTATGGCGACCAATGTCTTCGCGGGCGGCAACTACTTCGCCTTGAGGGCTTATTAATAGCGCACAGTGCAAGCCACCCATTTGCTGACCGAGTGTTTGATATTGGGGTAAAAGCTCACGCCATTGATTTAGTAGCTTCGCACTCGGCAGAGGTGATGGTGGCAGTGTGGGTAAGGGCGGAAAAGCCTGTGCCAGCGTCTCACTGCCACATAAGCCACACCCTGAATTACCCAAACGCTGAACTTGACGCTGTTTGTATTGGCTGAGTTGACGTGGCGATAGCTCAATATCAAGGGTTAGGGGGGCGATGTCGAAACCAGAAAAGCCCGCTAGGTCAGGTGTCGTGCAAATATGAATATCCCTGATTTGATTCGGCTCGTCGATGAGTCGTTCACTGCAGGCAAAACCATAAGCAAAGTCGGTGAGGTGTTGGTTGGTGACCATCATTACCGCATGGCTCAAGCCGTTTACGGTAACGGCCACGGGGGTTTCGTTTACGAGGCTGTTGGCGTCAGGGCAAGGCGAGTGCATAGTATTGAGGGCTCAGGTTTTAAGTGTCTTGGCACACTCTATCTTATTGCCGATATGAAGAGAACAGGCCCGCAAGGGGCCTGTTTGTGATGTTGCTGTTGTCATTCAAATACGCCTTTAGGCTTCACGTGCTGCTAAGTCATTCTCTAGCAGGGGTTGTGTGGCAAAGAGCTTACGCATCACTAAGCCAGCGGTCGCGCAGGTGAAGAGCACACAGACGGTTGGCAGGGGTGTGCCGTCGCCAAAGATACCCACAAGGCTGCCACTAAGACCGCCAGCGGCAAAGCCAATGGCGCCTAACAAGGCGGTGGCTGTTGCAGCGTTGTGTGGAAAGTACTCGGCGGTGCAGGCCATGCTGTTTGAGAACACAAAACCCATAGCGCCAATAAACACCATGATAAGTGCAACGAACACATAAACCGGAAGCTCATAGCCCAGCATCACCGTGGTGAACAACACCGCACCGGCGCTCCATTGAATCAACTGACCTAGGGTCATAAGCTGGCGTGAACTATGCGTTGAAAGCTTACGAATGTTAATGCGGTTTGCCGCAATTAAGGTCACCACGTTAAGGCCAAAGACAAAAGGATAGATCTGCTCTGACATGCCGTAGTGGCCCATGTAGATGCTTGGCGAACCTGTGATAAAGGCGAACATACCGGCGCTCGCAAACGCCTGAGCCAAGATAAACGACAGTGCATCACGGTGGGTGAGTACCATCAGGTAGCGTTTTACGGGCGATACTTTATCTGTGTGTACGACCCGTGTTTCGGGCAAGCTGCGGTACATAAAAAAGACCAAGAACAGCGCGTATGCGCCTAGCAGCACAAAAATAAACTGCCAGTCGAGGGCTTTGAGAATCAGTAAGCCGATAAAAGGTGCTACCAATGGTGCAATCATCATGAGTACACCAATGTTGCCTAGGTGCTTGGCACTCTCTTTACCGCTACTAATGTCGCGAATAACAGCGGTTGAGTTGATCACCGCAATACCGCCACCAAAGGCTTGAATGGCACGAAAAATTAACAAGCTTTCAAGTGATTGGAACAGCACGATGCCGGCAGAGCCTAAGATGAAGAGGCTTAAACCGGTAAAGATAGCGGTGCGACGACCAAAATGGTCAGAGTAGGGGCCGCCAATCAGTTGGCCAAGGGCAAAACCGCCCAAAAAGACACTGATAGAAAGCTCTACGTCGTGAACGCTGGAGTCAATGGCACCTGCAATGGCTGGAATCGCGGGTAAGTAGGCATCAATGGCCAAGGGAGCCATGGCGGTGAGCGCCGCCAGCATGATGATGTATTTACCAATAGAGGTGTTGCTCATAAAACTATCCTTACAGCCGAACAAAACGTTGGCTGTGCTAAAGGGGGGATGACCCCCTTTGGGTTTGAATTAACCTTGATCGGGGATCGGCCCTCCCAAGGCTTGGTACAAGTCGACACTGGCGTTAAGCAGCTCGTAGCGGCTGGTCAGGTACGCCAACTGAGCAGAAATCCACGCCTTTTTTACGGCTAGGGCCACAATGGGGGCGGTCTCGCCGAGTTCAAGACGGCTTTGCTCTTGTTGGTACAAGCGGTTTTGGTTATTGAGCAGCTTAACTTGGTTGCGCCACTGCTGCTTTTGGCTGTCGTAGCTGGCAAGGGCGTCTTGGGTTTCTTTAAACGCGGTGTATACCTGCTGTCGATAAGCCACTTCGGTGCTTTCGTAGCCTAGTTGTCCTGCAGCCTGTTGTGCTTCGATATTGCCATTATCAAACACCACAGCCGACGCGTTAGCGGCTAGGTTCCAAAAAATGGCAGGTGCGCTGATAAAGTCGCCCAAAGCCGCACTTTGCAACCCTAACTGGCTGGTAAGTGCAAAGTTGGGTAGGTGCGCGCGGTTGCTTACGCTAGCTTGTGCAAAGGCTGCGTCCATATCGGCCTGTGCCAGTTTGATATCTGGACGGCGAGCAATCAGCTCTGAAGGTAAGCCGGGAAAAGCCCACGGAATATCAAGCTTATCTAGCGCGGTTTCGCCTAGCTCAACGCCTTTTACATAGTCGTTGGGCGAGCGGCCTAACAAGTAGGCTAAGGCGCGCTGGTTAGCGGCATAGTTGGCGCGGGCAATAATCAGCTGGTTATCAATGGCGATATTGTCGAGGTTTGCCTCGGTTAACGCATCAGTGGTGTCGTAACCCAAGTTCACTTGGTCGCGGGTTGCGGCCAGTGTGTCGACCGCAACTTCTTTTAATGCTCGCAGCGCACTTAGCTGCGCTTGGCTGTATTTGGTCGCGTAAAACGCCCGTGCAATGGCAGTGGTCAATGTGAGTTGTGCCGATTGCGCATTGGCGGCAGCGGCGCGAATGTTCGCCGCTTGAGCATCTTCTTGTGCTGCTTTGGTGCCCCAAATATCAAGGGTGTAACTTACGTTGCCAGCCAGTTGCAGGTTGTTGTAAGTCGCGCTGCTACCGACAGGGTAAGCCGGCTCGCTGGTGTTAATGCGGCTCGCACCCGTACCAACGGATACCTGAGCCCCGTTAAGTGCACGAACCGTGCGTAACCCTTGCTCTGCCGACTGAATGCGTAGCTGTGCTTGCCTTAACGTCAGGTTATTGCTGATACCCTCGTTAATTAGCGCTGCTAAGGCTGGGTCACTAAAGCCATGGTTGAGTTGTACCTCGGCGTTAGGGCTAGCAATGGTGACACTGGCCACATAGTCTTGCTCAGTCCATGCGCTGGGTAGTTCAGGGCCTTGTGTTTGCTTTACCTCAACCGGCGCACAGGCACTAATGGCCAGTGCCAGCACCGAGATGGCACCAAAGTGACGAGACTTTTGTGCTGTTGAGGTGGAACGAAACAACTTAGTCATGTTTAGACTCCTGTAACGTCGCTTGTTCTGCAGTGGTAGGCGCTTTGATGGTTAAGCGGGCTACCCAAGTGAAAAACAAAGGAATAAAAAAGATCGCTAAAAAGGTCGCTGCGATCATGCCACCAATGACTCCGGTGCCGATGGCTATTCGGCTGGATGCACCTGCACCCGAGCTTAGGGCTAACGGGATAACACCTAGGGTAAATGCCAAAGATGTCATAATAATTGGGCGTAAACGCTGGCGTGCGGCGTGCACGGTGGCTTCGACAATGGCTTCGCCTTCGCGGATTTTTTGTAGCGCAAACTCCACAATCAAAATCGCGTTTTTCGCCGACAAGCCAATGAGCGTCAAAATACCTACTTGGAAGTAAATATCGTTACTCAAACCTCGTAAGTGGATTGCGATTAAGGCGCCAAATACAGCGAAAGGCACGGCCGTTAATACAGCGACAGGCACTAACCAGCGCTCGTACTGCGCTGCCAAGATCAAGAACACCAAGATAATGCCGTAGACAAAGGCGAGGTTGCCCGACTGAGCCGCTGCTTTTTCTTGGTACGCAGAGCCAATCCAGCCCAAGGTGTAACCCTCTGGCAAGGTTTCTGCCGCTAGGCGCTCAAAAGCTTCGAGTGCTTGGCCTGAGCTGTAACCCGGTGCTGGCTCACCAAACATTTTGGCGGCCGAGAACAGGTTAAAGCGATCGGCCACGTCTGAGCCAGTAATACGCTTGAGCTCAATCAATGTGCTTAGTGGCACTTGCTCGCCAGTGCTGCTGCGAACAAACGAGCGCTGCAAGTCTGCTGGGCGCTCACGGAAGTCGGCATCGGCTTGCAGTGTGACCTGGAAGGTACGACCTTGCAGGTTAAAGTCGTTGATGTACATACCACCAAAACTTGCCTGAATGGCCGAGTAGAGCGCATCAAGGGTCACACCCATGGCGTAGGCTTTATCAAAGTTCACCTCCATTTCGTACTGAGGCACGTAGGTTTGAAGTGTGGTACGCACTTGGGTAAGTGCTGGCTCTTGCGCCGCTGCGGCAACCAGTTTATCGATATGCCCGCTCATCACCGACAACTTATCGCCCACGCGGTTTTGTACAAACACCTCAAAGCCGCCGGTATTACTCATGCCCGAAATAGGCGGTGGCGTAATAGGAATTACAAAGCTCTCACCAAAGCCTGCAGTTGCACCAAAGATTTGGCCAGCAACGGCTTCAGCGCTTTGGTTAGGCAATGGGCGTTCGCTCCAAGGTTTTAGCGTCACAAAGGCCGCGCCAGAGTCTGTTTTGTTGGTGAAGGTTTGAAAGTCAAAACCAGCAAACGCAGTAATGTGGTCCACATTTGGGTTTGCGAGTACGGCCTCGGTAATCTTGTCGCGCTCTTCAATCGAACGGCTAAGGGAAGACGCCGGCGGCAAGTAGTTAAGCACAAACAAGTAACCTTGGTCTTCAGGTGGCACCAAGCTGCTCGGAATGGTTTGGTACATTTTCCATGTGATACCAATCATACCCGCAAACAAGATCACCGCGATTAAGCTAAAGCGAATAACCAACTGAACACCGCGGCTAAAGCCGTTAGTCAGTGCGTCAAAACCTTTGTTAAACCAAGCGAAAGGGCCAGATTTAGCATGCGAGTGAGGCTTAAGCAGAGTCGCACAAAGAGCCGGCGTTAGCGTCAGTGCCACAATGCCCGAAATGGTCACCGAGATAACAATGGTGATGGCAAACTGCTTGTACATCTGTCCGCTTAGGCCGCCCAAGAAGGCTACTGGAATAAATACCGCACCAAGCACCAATACAATGGCAATCACTGGGCCGGTAATTTCTCGCATGGCTTCAACGGTGGCTTCTTTGGCGCTCAGTGCTTTTTCGGTCATCAAGCGTTCAACGTTTTCCACCACGATAATGGCGTCGTCCACCACAATACCAATGGCCAATATAAGACCGAATAGCGTGAGTAGGTTGATCGAAAAGCCAAGGGCATACATACCCGCAAAGGTACCAATAATGGATACAGGTACTGCGAGTAGAGGAATAAGCGTGGCGCGCCAGTTTTGCAGGAAGACGAGTACTACCACCACCACAAGTAACATGGCTTCGGCAAAGGTTTTCATTACCTCTTGAATGGAGATACGCACAAACTGGGTAGTATCAAACGGAATGCTGTACTTCAAACCTTCTGGAAAGCGTTCTGCTTTTTCGTCGAGCAAGACTTTGATTTTTTCTGCGGTTTCGAGGGCGTTAGCACCCGGCTGCAAAAAGATACCAATCGGTACAGTGGCCAAGCCGTCGTAGGTTGCGTCAAAGTTGTAAGCTTGCGAGCCAAGCTCAACGCGTGCCACATCTTTTAAGTGCAAGCTGCTGCCATTGCTATCGGTACGCAGCACGATGTTTTCAAAGCTTTCTACATCTGCCAAGCGGCCTTGGCCAATGAGGCTGTAGGTATAAGCTTGCGGGTTGCTCATTGGCTCTTGCGCAAGGCGACCACTGGCATATTGGCTGTTTTGGGCGCGAATCGCGGCAGCGACTTCGTTGGCGCTTAAGTCATATTGCACCAACTTTTCAGGGTCAAACCAAATGCGCATAGCGTAGTTTTTTGCGCCAAACTGGACCACTTGACCAACACCCGGAATACGGTTGAGGTCGTCGACGATGTTTAACAGCGAGTAGTTAGCGATAAACAAGGTGTCTTGCTGGTTGTTTTCGGAGTAAAGGCTCACCACCTGCAAAATACTGGCAGAGCGTTTGGCAACGTTAACCCCTTGGGCCTGAACGGCTGCGGGCAAGCGCGAAAGTGCCGACTGAACGCGGTTGTTAACATCAGTGGTGGCCTTATCAACATCGGTGCCAATATCAAAGGTCGCCGTAATGGATAGCGAACCACTCGATGACGCTGAGCTTGAGATATACAGCATGTTATCCACGCCGTTAATCGCTTGCTCTAACGGCGAGGCTACCGACTCAGAAAGTGTTTCGGCACTGGCGCCTGGGTAGGTCGTAGAAACCGTGACTTGTGGCGGCACAATTTCTGGGTACTGCGCAACCGGTAAGCCCTGAATGGCCAAGTAACCTGCCAGCATAATGACCAGCGAGAGTACGCCGGCAAATACGGGGCGATGAACAAAGAATTTAGAGAACATAAACAGCCCCTATTGAGCAGAAGGTTGAGCAAGCACGGTAACAGGCGCACCCGGACGAACTTTTACAAGGTTGTTGGCCACTAACTGCTCGCCGCCTTGCAAGCCAGAGGTAATAATCCAACGGTCTTCAAAGGCTGGGCCCAAGGTCACAGGACGGAAATTAGCTTTCCCGTCGCCTACCACGTAGACAAAAGACTGTGGGCCATTTTGCATCACCACTTTTTGCGGCACGCTAATGGCTGAGGCAACCTCTAAACCCAAGGTTAGGCGAGTAAACTGGCCTGGAAATACTTGGTAGCCTTCAGGCGCTGTGGTTGCTGTTGCTTCGGCCTTAAAAGAAGCTGTCATTGGGTTAATTTCGCTCGCAAAGTAAGTCACTTTGGCAGGCAGTGCCGCTTTTCCTTCGCTTTCGATATTCACCTTAATGTGCTCAGGCAAGTTTGCTGGCAAAAAGCCCGCCATGACCATTTGTTGCCATTGGTTAACCAAGGTGTCGGGAATAGAAAAGTCCACCATGGCTGGAGTGGTGCTCAAAATCGTGGTCAGGCTGCCTAAGCTTGGCGAAGCCCAATCGCCTTTATCCACTTTGCTTGCTTGAACGTTACCCGAGATAGGCGCCTTAATTTGCGTGTAGCTTAGCTGTAAACGGGCTTGCTGAAGCTGAGTTTTTGAAGCCGCTAAGCTGGCTTTGGCTTGTAACCAAGTGGCCTCCGCTTGATCTTTGTCGCGGGCACTGATGGCTTTGCGTTGGTAAAGTTGGCTGGCACGCTTCCAGTTGCTTTCGGCCACATTAAAGTTGGCTTGTTGGGCGTTAAGTAGGGCGCTCGCCTCGTTTACTTGCAGCTGGTACACCATGGGGTCGAGCTTAAACAGTGGCTGACCTGCTTCAACGTAGCTACCTTCGCTAAAGTGGATACTTTTAACTTCGCCTTCGGTGCGGGCAACAATGCTAACACTCTCGGCCGCTTTAAAGCGGGCGGCAAATTTGTAGCTCAACTGTGCAGGAGCTGCCGTGGCAGTCAGTGTTTGTACCGGAATACCCTGTGGGGCCTGGCCTTCGGCAGCAAAGGCCAAAGAAGTTGTTAGTAAGCAGGCACCGGCTAGGGTGCCGAAACGTGTAGAAAGAGAAACACTCGGATTGGGTTTTAAGGTCATCACACTCGCCTTGCTTGTAGAATTCTGTATGTAATGTAATATACATTACACTTTTGTTCTGGGCTAGCGCCCGCTCAAAAAAATATATGAAAAATTTTGTTTCACGGATATTACAGCGACCGTGAGTGAAGCTAACGGCGGGAGAGTACGAGATACGTATCGCCTTCCGTTTGTAGAACAAGGTGCCCTTGCTGTGGGTCCATGGGCGAAGTTATCGATAAGTAGTATTAATCTTATCGCGACGGTAATAAAAACCTAACAGCGATAGATAAAGACTTGAAGGCAATTAAAATTTTTCAGCTTTTTGGCTGAAAAGCCTTTATACCAAGGCGAATGAGTACCTTTTAGCGGCTAAGTTCGCTAAAGTTCGCCGCCTGCAAGACGGAAACAAATAGGAGAGAGTGATGAGTGATGGCAATATGACCCCAAAAGGTCTCGAACGTCAGCGTCGGATACTCGAATCTGCGAAAGAAGTATTTTTAGAGTACGGCTTTGAGAAAGCCAGTGTCGCCGAAATTATGCGTCGCTCAGGTGGTTCTATTAGTAGCCTTTACAGCTTGTTTGGTAACAAGGTGGGGGTGTTTAGAGCGATGATTGAATACGTGGCCGATGATGTGTTCTCTGAGTTTTCAGACGAAGACTTTTGGACCGACGATATTGAAGCCAGCTTGACCCGTTTTGCCACCAGTATGATTTGCCTTATCAGTGCCGACGATGCTGTGTGCCTGTCGCGTGTGGTAACGGGCGTTTCTGGTAAAGATCGCGATGAAGTGAATCGCATCTTCTTTGAGCTAGGGCCAAAGCGGGTACGCAACATGCTCACCGTGTACTTTGAGTCACAGCAGCAAAAAGGCAATTTTGACCCAGACTTTGATGCTTACATTGCCGCAGCACAGTTTATGGCGATGCTAAAAGAGCCTTGGTACTCAGGTATTGAGGTGGGTGTAGACCAAGCGCCCGAAGTAAAACAACAAGCACTCGCGCAAGCGGTTAAGGTGTTTGTGCGCGGTGCAACGCCGAGTTAACTATTGGTCCCTAGTTTAGGGGCAGAGTTTAGGGGCAGATTAGCCGAATTGTTGCCCCTTAACAGTTGAGTCATTGCGCCCAGACACTTACTATGGGCGCAACGATGAGTGTTTATGTGTTTCTGCCTGTGGCGTCGCCCAAGCAGTGCCTCCCGCCTTTAGGCGTCTTAACCTCTTTTTACCCGCCTGCTTTGGCGCTGGGTATGTTTAGTCTCTTAATTATCTAACGCTTCAATAGAGAACCTAGATTTATGTTAGTCATGATTGATAACTACGACTCCTTTACCTACAACGTGGTGCAGTACCTCGGTGAACTGGGTGCCGACGTAAAGGTGTTTCGTAATGACGAAGTTACCCTCGAAGAAATTGAAGCGCTGAACCCAAGCCACCTTGTGATTTCGCCAGGGCCTTGTACCCCTAAAGAAGCCGGTATTTCGGTTGAGGCCATTAAAGCGTTTGCGGGAAAGTTACCTATTTTAGGTATTTGCTTAGGTCACCAGAGTATTGGCTACGCTTTTGGCGGCGACATTGTTCGCGCTAAAGAAGTCATGCACGGCAAAATCTCACCGGTTTACCACGAAGACAAAGGTGTGTTTGAAGGCCTAAACAACCCGGTGGATGTGACTCGTTACCACTCGTTGGTGATCGACCAAAAAACACTGCCAGACTGCCTCGAAGTCACTTCATGGACGCAAACCCCTGAAGGCGAGTTTGACGAAATTATGGGCGTACGCCATAAAACCCTTGATATTGAAGGGGTGCAATTTCACCCTGAGTCGATTATGACGGAGCAAGGGCACGGTTTGTTGGCGAACTTTTTAAAGCGCTAATGCCCCCTTTTGGCGGTTAGCTGCCGCACAAGTAGCGAACTTAGCCACGACAACTAATAACAATATAGATCTCAGAAGAGACCTCACAAGAGACCTCAGCGAAGAGTAGAATGTATGGATATTAAACAAGCACTTAGCCAAGTGGTTGAAGGTAACAACCTATCAGAAGCTGATATGCAGGCCGTGATGAAAGAAATCATGACGGGTCAGTGCACCGATGCTCAAATTGGCGGCTTTTTGGTGGCCTTGCGTATGAAAGGCGAAACCGTTGAAGAAATTACGGCCGCTGCCAAGGTTATGCGCGAATTGGCGTTACCTGTTCACATTCAACACACCCAAGCGGTGGATATTGTCGGCACAGGTGGCGACGGTGCTAACTTGTTTAATGTTTCGAGTGCTTCTTCGTTTGTAGTGGCTGCGGCGGGTGGCGTTGTGGCTAAGCATGGTAATCGCTCCGTGTCGTCTAAGTCGGGCGCGGCTGATGTACTTGAGTCTGCGGGTATTAACCTTGCGCTATCAGCTGAGCAAGTGGCTGCCTGTATCGACCAAGTGGGTGTGGGCTTTATGTTTGCACCTAACCACCACAGTGCGATGAAGTACGCTATTGGCCCACGTAAAGAAATGGCCATGCGTACTATTTTTAACGTACTTGGCCCGCTTACCAACCCAGCGGGTGCAAAGCGCTACGTGCTGGGCGTGTTTAATCCCGATTTATGTCTGCCATTGGCTGAAGCACTTAAGAACTTAGGCGCTGAGCATGCTCTAGTGGTACACGCTAGCGATGGCCTAGATGAGTTAACATTGGCGGGCAGCAGCCACGTAGTTGAGCTGAAAAACGGTGAAATTACCGATTACCCATTGTTGCCTGAAGAAGTGGGCTTAACCACCCAGTCTCTTGATGGCTTGCAGGTTGCGGACTCACAAGCGAGCTTGGCGTTAATTCGCGGTGCTTTTGATGGCTCAGAGCCAAAAGCACGGGACATGATCGCACTAAATGCCGGTGCTGCGCTTTACGTAGCTGGCATGGCTGCAAGCCACAAAGAAGGCGTTGAGAAAGCGCTTGAAGTGATGCAAAACGGTAAGGCGGCAGAAAAGCTGGCGCAGCTAGCGGCGTTTACCCAAGGTTTTGAGGAAAAATAAGTGTCTGATACACCCACTATTTTAAAGAAGATTATGGCGCGCAAGGCTGAGGAAGTGGCTGAGCGTAGCCAGCACACCTCTATTGAGCAGCTTAAGGCACAAATCGAAGAGCACCAGGCGGACATGTATTACATGCCACGTGGCTTTGTAAGCTCTATTAAAGCAGCGCTTAAAGAAGGCCGCAGTGCAGTGATTGCCGAGGCTAAAAAAGCCAGTCCCTCAAAAGGTGTGATTCGCGAAGACTTTTCGCCGGCACAAATAGCTAAGTCCTACCAAGCCGGTGGTGCTGCGTGTTTGTCTGTTTTGACCGATGCCGACTACTTTCAGGGCCACGAAGATTACTTGATGGAAGCGCGTCGTGCCTGTGACCTTCCTATCATTCGCAAAGACTTTATCGTAGACCCTTACCAAGTATACGAAGCCCGTGCCATTGGTGCGGACTGCATCTTGCTCATCGCGGCATCACTAGATGACGACACCATGGAGCGCCTAAATAACCTAGCGGTTGAGTTGGGAATGGATGTATTGATTGAAGTTCATAACCAAGAAGAGCTAGAGCGCACCTTGGGCCTAGGTAATGTGTTGGTTGGTATTAATAACCGCGACTTACACACCTTTGAGGTTTCTCTCGAAAACACCTTTAAATTGTTGGATATGATTCCTGACGACCGCATTGTGGTTACCGAGAGCGGCATTTTAAGCCCAGACGATGTGGCGGCCATGCGCGAAAAAGGCGTAAACAGTTTCTTAGTGGGCGAGGCCTTTATGCGTGCCGAAGAGCCTGGTGAACAATTAAGTGCTTTCTTTGCTTAAGGGCAAAGATACAAAAGCTACAAACGATAAGGAATAAACAATGGGTATGTCAGCCAAAGTAAAGTGGGACGGCGACGTTCGCTTTGAAGGAACCACAGGTTCTGGCTTTAACGTAATGATTGATGGCGAGCTCAAACAAGGCCCGCGCCCAATGGAGCTAATGCTGCTGGGCTTGGGCGGCTGCACCAGCTACGACGTTGTGGGTATCTTAAAAAAGACTCGCCAAGACGTTGTAGATTGTGTTGCTGAAATTGAAGCTGAGCGTGCTGACGAAGTACCGTCTGTATTTACCAAAATCCACGTTAAGTTTGTGGTATCTGGTCGCGAGCTAAACCCTAAAAAGGTTGAGCGTGCGGTGAAGCTTTCGGCCGAGCAATACTGTTCAGCGTCTTTGATGCTTGAGCGTGGTGGTGTTGAAATTACCCACAGCTTCGAGATTGTCGAAGTCGAATAACGGTAGCGATTTAAGCCTCTACACTCAAAAGCCTCGCACTATGCGGGGCTTTTTTGCGTTTGGTGGTTATTTAAGCAGTGGGCTGGTTGTTAAACGGTGTCAACAAGTGTAGTATTACGCGTCCAAATATTAACTCCTTGCTTTCTACGTACGCCTTTGGGCTGCGATTAGAAGGCTACAACCCGTAAGGAGCAGTTATGCGTCATTACGAAATCGTATTCATGGTTCACCCGAACCAGAGCGAGCAAGTTGCTGCGATGATTGAGCGTTACACTGGTGTTATCACTGGTGCTGAAGGCACAATCCACCGTCTAGAAGACTGGGGCCGTCGCCACCTTGCTTACCCAATCAACAACGCTCACAAAGCACACTACGTGCTAATGAACGTTGAATGTGGTCAAGAAACACTGGACGAGCTAGAAAACTTGTTCCGTTACAACGATGCTGTGCTACGTAGCATGGTTATTCGTCGTAAAGAAGCGATCACTGAAGACTCTCCAATCAAAGCTGCTGAATCACGTGAAGAGCGCAAGCCTCGTCGTGAAGAGCGTGCTGAAGCTAAGCCAGAAGCTGCTGAAAAGCCAGCTGAAGCTGCTGCTGAATAATTAATTTAGGTATTAGGAGAGAATCCCATGGCACGTTTTTTTCGTCGTCGCAAGTTCTGCCGTTTCTCGGCTGAAGGTGTAAAAGAGATCGATTACAAAGATCTAGACACCCTAAAAGGTTACGTAACTGAAACTGGTAAAATCGTACCAAGCCGTATCACTGGTACTAAAGCTCGTTACCAGCGTCAGTTGGCTACAGCAATCAAGCGCGCTCGTTACGTTGCTTTGTTGCCGTACACAGACGGTCACGAATAAGCTTTATAAGCTTCCCTTACAGGGAGGGCGTTTACGTCCTCGTGATGAGATTATGTCATGCTGGTGGTGTGTAGCTTTTAAATTTTAAAAGTGAAAACCAGCCAGTTGATAGA
Source organism: Pontibacterium sp. (assembly GCA_049603715.1). Lineage (GTDB taxonomy): Bacteria > Pseudomonadota > Gammaproteobacteria > Pseudomonadales > Balneatricaceae > Pontibacterium. Next base: position 95,728 of record JBMYSW010000001.1, read on the forward strand.
AAACACTGCATCGCAGTAAAAGAGGTTTACGAGATGGAAGTTATTCTACTCGAGAAAGTAGGCAAATTAGGCGGTCTAGGCGACACAGCTAACGTAAAAGCTGGTTTCGCACGTAACTACTTGTTGCCACAAGGTAAAGCAGTTGCTGCTACTGCAGCTAACGTTGCTAAATTCGAAGAACGTCGCGCTGAGCTTGAAGCTGCTGCAGCTCAAGCACTAGCTGACGCTCAAGCTCGCGCTGAAGCTCTAAACGGTAAAACTGTTACTATCGTTTCTAAAGCTGGCGACGAAGGCAAACTATTCGGTTCTATCGGTACTCGCGATATCGCTGATGCTATCACTGAAGCGGGTGATGCTGTTCAGAAGAGCGAAGTTAGCCTACCTGAAGGTGCGCTACGTAACATCGGTGAATTCGAAGTTGCTCTTCAATTGCACACTGACGTAGCTGCTACAGTTACTATCGCAGTTGTAGCTGAGTAATCAGCCTTTCTAACGCTCTAGCGATAGGGTGTTGTATAAAAAGCACTGTGTGGCCTTGCCGCATGGTGCTTTTTTATGCCTATTTAGCCCGAGTACTTTCAAATACTGGGCAGATCCTACCTCAAGCCGCTAGAATAAGGGCTCATCTTTCAAAGCAATCTAGGTGTTATCGACGCCTGTATTGCGTTTATTTGTGTTTTAGAGAAGTAAAATGGCCGACCATTCCTCCACTCATGACAGCGACGAAAAAAAGCTAGTTGATGCCAAGGCGATTCCTCATTCTATTGAGGCGGAAGAATCTGTGCTTGGTGGCTTAATGCTCGATAACGATGCTTGGGACAGTGTGTCGGAAGTGGTTACCGAAAGTGACTTCTATCGTCGCGACCACCGAGTGATCTATCGCACCATGGAGCGCCTTATTAGCAACCATCAGCCGATTGACGTGGTTACATTGTCAGAGGAGTTAGGTCGTGTAGCCGAGCTGGATAACGCCGGCGGTTTAGATTACCTCGTGGACTTGGCTAAAAACACGCCCAGTGCCTCTAACATTGTGGCCTATGCCGAGATTGTAAAAGACCGCTCTTTGCTACGTCAGGTGATTTCGGCGGCGCAAGATATTGCTGATAGTGCCTTTACCCCTGACGGTCGCGCGTCGGAAGAGATTCTAAACGAAGCCGAAGCCACCATCTTTAAAATTGCCGAAGCCCGCCCCAACCAAGGTGGCCCTGAGGCGATTGGCCCACTGCTGAAGAAAGCCATTAATCGCATCGAAGAGTTGTTTGAAAACCAAGACGACCTAACCGGTGTGACCACAGGCTTTGACGAGCTTGATAAGCGTACCGCAGGTTTGCAGCCATCGGATTTGATTATTGTCGCGGCGCGCCCATCCATGGGTAAAACCACCTTTGCGATGAACTTGGTAGAAAACGCGCTCATGGCGCAAGACAAGCCGGTGTTGGTATTCAGCTTGGAGATGCCCGCAGATCAGCTGATTACGCGTATGTTGTCTTCTGTTGGCCGTATCGACCAGACGCGAGTGCGTACGGGTAAACTGGAAGATGATGATTGGAACAAGCTGACCTTTGCATCGAGTGCGCTACAGGGCAAGCCGCTGTTTATTGATGACACTGCGGGTATCAGCCCGAACGAGATGCGCGCGCGTGCCCGTCGTATTGTGCGTGAACATGGTGATATCGCGCTGATCATGGTCGACTACTTGCAGCTGATGCAAATTAAAAGCGGCAAAACCGAAGGCCGAACGGCAGAAATCTCTGAAATTTCGCGCTCTCTTAAAGCGCTTGCGAAAGAGTTGGAGTGCCCCGTGGTGGCGCTGTCACAGCTTAACCGTAGTTTGGAGCAACGCCCGAACAAGCGCCCGGTTAACTCGGACCTTCGTGAATCAGGCGCCATCGAGCAGGACGCCGACGTTATCATGTTTATTTACCGTGATGAGGTCTACAAAGAAGACTCACCCGATAAAGGTATCGCTGAAATTATCATTGGCAAGCAGCGTAACGGTCCAATCGGTACTGCTCGTCTAGCCTTTGTGGGTAAGCACACTCGCTTTGAAAATCTAGCACCTGAGGTATATGCCCAGTACGCAGACATGGACGACTAACGTAATCATTGGGCTATTCGCTTTGGTGCGAATAGCCGTCTTTTAGAAAGTGCTATTTAGTCGGCTTCACAGTAAGCCGTTAGGCCTTCTACCATCGCTTGAGTAAGATGGCTCAGCTCTGCTTGGCTGATCACATACGGCGGCATAATGTACACCAGCTTGCCGAAAGGTCGCAGCCACACCCCGCGTTTTATAAACTGCTTTTGTAGCTCGGGCGTATTCACTGCGTCTTTCATTTCAATCACGCCAATCGCACCTAAACAGCGAACTTCGGCTACGGCATTGAGTTGCTTAGCGGGAGCGAGTTCTTCGCGAAGTTGCGCCTCAATAGCGGTAACTTGCTCTTTCCAGTCGCCAGTTTGAAGCAACGCGAGGCTCTGATTCGCTACCGCACAGGCGAGCGGGTTGGCCATAAAGGTTGGGCCGTGCATAAAGCAGCCAGCCCCGCCTTTTGAGATGGTTTGGGCGATTTCATCATGGGTTAGGGTTGCTGCGAGTGACATGTAACCGCCGGTGATCGCCTTACCTAAGCACATAATATCGGGAACGATACCTGCGTGTTCGCAGGCAAAGAGCTTGCCTGTGCGGCCAAAGCCGGTGGCGATTTCGTCCGCAATCAGCAGTAGGTCGTACTTTTTGCACAAGCGGCTGATTTCGAGCAGGTATTCGGTGGCGTAAAAACGCATACCGCCCGCGCCTTGCACAATGGGTTCTAATATAAAGGCGGCGGCTTGGTCGTGATATTGCGCAAACAGTGGCTCTAGGTGAGCTAGGTCGTCGGCAGTGCAGGTTTCACCAAAAACGACCTCGGGCTTATCCACAAAAATTTGCTTAGGCAACATATGGGTAAAAATTTCGTGCATACCGTTCACAGGGTCACACACCGACATAGCACCAAAGGTATCGCCGTGATAACCACTGCGTAGGGTCATGATTTTGTGCTTTTGTGGCTGTTGGCGAGCATGCCAGTACTGAATCGCCATTTTAATGGCTACTTCAACCGCTACAGAGCCTGAGTCGGCAAAAAAGACTTTATCCAGTGGCTCTGGTGTAAGTGCTACGAGCTTTTTAGCTAACTCCACCGCAGGTGCATGCGTCAGACCACCGAACATCACATGGCTCATTTCGTCAATTTGTGCATGGGCGGCTTGGTTAAGTTGTGGGTGGTTGTAACCGTGAATCACCGACCACCAGGAACCCATGCCGTCGATGAGCTTTTCGCCGGTTTCGAGCTCAATATAGACCCCTTGTGCCCGCTTAACTGGATACATAGGTGCGGGGTTGATCATAGAAGAGTAGGGGTGCCACAAGTGGGCGGCATCAAAGTCTAAATCGATTTGAGTCATGGAACCTTGCTCGGCGCGTAAGAGAACGAGTGAGCGTAAAAAGATAAAGCAACGCTCGGCTAGGCTCGAATGATAAAGCGAAGCGGCTATTCAATAAAGGGCTGAATAAAAGGCGAGTAAAGCTCAGCGGAGGTGGGGCACACAGTGCGAGCGGGGAAAGGGCGGCGCGTTAAATAACGCTGGTGCCGCCTTTGTTTTCTTTTTTGGTGTTGTACAGTGCCTTATCAGCGCGGCCGAGTAGGCTATTAAGGGAGTCATCTTCGCGCAACTTGGTAATGCCAATGCTGCAATGAATATTGCTGTCTTTCCGGTTAAGGCGCTGGGCTAAACGGTCGGCGATATTGGTGGCCGCCTCGGCATCACAATGACTCAAAAACACCACAAACTCGTCACCGCCCCAGCGTCCAGCCACGTCTTCGCGACGTACGGTTTCGTTAAGCCCTTGGCCTACGTTCTTAAGAATCGTGTCGCCGTAAGGGTGGCCGTAAGTGTCGTTGAGGGTTTTAAAGTTATCCAAGTCCAAGATCAGTAGTGACGCATCAATGTTATGACGCTGGCAGTTGTGAATGTGCTTGTTCATCATTTCCATGGCGCCGTGTCGGTTGTACACACCCGTGAGTGCATCAAACAATGCCATGGCGGTTAACTCAGACTCGCGTCGTTGTAATTGATCGACCAGCTGTTGGCGCTTAAGCAGGTGCTCTACACGAATCAACAGCTCTTCTTCAGGGAAGGGTTTGATAATGTAGTCGTCGGCGCCAAGCCTAAAAGAAAGTACGCGCTTAGATGGGTCATGGAAGCCTGTCATGGCGATCACTGCGGTTTTGGATACTTCTTCGCTGGCATGGTGCTGAATATAGTGCATCACCTCTAGACCCGAGCTGGCGTCGTCTAAGACCAAGTCCACCAAAATGACGTCGAATAGGCTGTTATCGAGCTGCTCCCGCGCGCCCTCGCTATTTTGTACCCACTCTACGGTTGCACCTGCAGTTTCGAGCATGTGCTTGTAAAGTCGGCCTGACGTTGGCGAGTCCTCTACCAACAAAATATCGCAGTTTAGGTCAAAGTGAGCGTGCTTAAGCGAGCGGTGCAAATCTTTGATAAGGCGCTCTGGGTTTGACCGGTGCAAAACCTCGGTAATGCCGTTGGTCAGGGCTTCTGTCACCAAGGCGGTATCCACATCGCTCGACACCAACACAATGGGAGTAAACTGGTAAGGTGTTTTGCCTCGAATCCAGTTAAGTAAGCTGGTGTAGTCGCGACCATCAACGTTTCTTGGTAGCGCAATCAAGTCAAAGTGACCGCTATTAAGGAGCTCTTTGGTTTGGGCGGCACTGGTGGCGGTTTCTACGATGTGGCCAAGCGGCTCCATTTGGCTGCGGATGATTTGATGGAAAGCTCTGCTGCTGTCGACAATGAGTATTCTCATAATGCGGGTCGGCGACTTCTACGCGTTTTTTAAAGTTAAAAGTAAACAGTGTACAAAACTGTCGGTGTTAGGCGACGTTTATTTCGTCCACATAAATGGCGTCTGAGGTAATGCGCCAAATAATGTCTAAATTATGAATCTTTATACCATAGCTGCGTTCGGCTGTGTCCTTTTTGTAGGCCGGCCGAGGGTCGCAAAGCAAAATCTCTTCAATTTGCTGCTGCAAAGGTATGGGGTGCTTTTGCGTGTAAGCGATGCAGGCACGCTGTGCTTGTTCGCTGTAAATCACTGGCAGGCTTAGCTTAACGCTTGGCTCAGTCATTGGGTAAGTCGCATCAGCCAACTGGTCGCTATAAGGGACATAGGGCTTGATGTCGATAATCGGGGTGCCGTCTAACAAATCCGCTCCTTCCACCGTTAAGGTGATATGTCCTTTATCATCAGAGATATTTAATAGTTTAACGGCCGATAAACCGATGGGATTAGGACGAAACGGCGAACGGGTGGCTAAAACCCCAATTTTTTTATTGCCGCCTAAACGAGGTGGGCGAACCAAAGGCTTCCAGCCTTGTTCCATATTGGCGCTAAACACAAACAGCAGCCATAAATGACTGCTGCCTTCTAGGCCTCTAACAAGGTCTGAAGAGCTGTAGTCTGGATGGATTTTAATATCCGCCGTGACCGATTTGGCCAAACCGGGCTGGCGAGGGATTCCAAACTTCTGCTTATAAGGGCACTGCACATGAGCAATGGCATCAAAGGTAAACGACTCAGCCATGGTTTAGCATGCCTCTGATTGCATCAAACACTAGTTTGAAGCCAGATAAGGCAAGTAAGACATAGCACACCTTGTAAAATAGTGCCTCGCTCAAAATATTGTGCAAGCGTTTACCCAAATACACACCCATAGGGGCCATTGGCATTAGCACAAGCGCGGTAGTGAGGTTGGCGGTATCAAACTGCCCCAACAAGGTATAAGGCACCACTTTGATAAAGTTAACACTGGTGAAAAAGAACACAGTGGTGCCAACAAACACTGTTTTGTTTAGCTTTAATGGTAACAGGTACATATTTACCGGTGGCCCACCGGCGTGAACACCAAAGCTAGCAAAGCCGGCGATGGCACCAAAAATACCACCTCTGATAACACTCGGTGGCTTAGCCTCGGTATTAGGTTTAAACAGGGTATTGGCCACAAACGCCAAAGCCAATGCACCCACAAGCAACTTGATTTGGTTATCGTTAAGGTAATGAAAGGTAAAGGTGCCAATCACAATACCGATGATTGCCGCACCCACCAATATTTTGAGGTTGTACCAGTCGGCCTTGCCACGAAATTGGTAAATAGAAAACAGATCCATTACACAAAGAATCGGCAGCATAATGGATGCTGCGGTGAATGGGTCAATCACTAAGGCCAGCGCTGGCACAGCGAGCATGCCCAAACCGCCACCAAAACCGCCTTTCGAAATACCCACCAATAGCACCGCAGGAATTGCGACCAAGTAAAATAACGGATCAAGTATCATCAGGTGCCTTCCTTTTTATTATGGCTTATGACGGAGTGGGTGTTCGTGCCAGCGCCCAGCCTTCAATGGTTACTTGTGGGTGAGCTTTGTGTATCACCTGCGCGGCCGCAGTTAGCGTTGCGCCTGTGGTGACCACATCGTCTATCAGTGCAATGCGCGAACAGTTTAATGGCTGGCCTAGTATAAAGGCATTGTTTAGGTTGCCAAGTCTTTCTGCTCGGGTTAACCCTGCTTGTGTTTGTTGCTTGCCTTGTCGATTAAGGGTTGTTTGACAGGGAGTACCCAGTGCTGCGCTAAAAATAGTGCCTATGACCTCTGCTTGATTAAAGCCTCGGGTTTGTTGTTTTGCTGGGCTCATTGGAATGGGAATTAATAAATCGGGTAGGGGAGCGCCGTTACGTTGCGCCAATAACAGTGGTAGAGCGGCCTGCGCTAGGGCTTTAAATACATAGACTTTGCGATCGTATTTCGCCGTCTGAATCATTTGCCTTACGGGGTAACGATAGCGCCAAGGCATATAATAAGGCGATAAAGGTGAATGGCCAGAAGTGCCAGCAGCGCTTAGCTCAGTTGAACTTGAGCAGTGTTTACAATTGCTGTGTGGGCGAAGCAGGTGTCCACAGACGAGGCAGATACCATCGCTTGTTGGCAGGCTTAGCTGGCAAGCTTGGCAAAGGCCCTGTTGTCCGGTGAGCGGCAAAGCGCACCCAACACATTGTGTGAAAAATAAACTATAGTTTACCTTTGATTTAAACATAGGTTGACAGATTCCTTTGTCTGTATATGATGTCGGGTAATTCCATTTACCCTATTTTTTAAGGGGCTTTTAGGCCTCGGAGCAGTGTACCATGCAGGCAACCGCAGAAATTCGTCACGACTGGAGCGCAGAAGAAGTTAAAGCGCTACTCGCTAAGCCGTTTAACGATTTGCTATTTCAAGCACAAACGGTTCACCGTCAGCATTTTGACCCAAACGAAGTGCAAGTCAGCACGCTTTTGTCGATTAAAACCGGTGCCTGCCCAGAAGACTGCAAATACTGCCCACAAAGTGGCCACTACAACACAGGCCTAGAAAAAGAGCGCCTGATGCAGGTAGAAAAAGTGCTCGAAAAAGCACGCAAAGCCAAGGCAACGGGCTCTACGCGTTTTTGTATGGGCGCGGCGTGGAAGCACCCTGCAGACAAAGATATGCCATACGTCATTGATATGGTAAAGCAGGTTAAAGCCCTTGGTCTAGAAACCTGTATGACGCTGGGTATGCTAACAGACGACAAAGCTAATGCGTTGGCCGAAGCGGGTTTGGATTACTACAACCACAACCTTGATACCTCGCCTGAGTTTTACGACAAGATCATCACCACTCGTACCTACCAAGACCGCTTAGACACGCTTCAAAACGTGCGTGATGCGGGCATGAAGGTATGTAGTGGCGGCATCTTGGGTATGGGTGAAACCGCAACTGACCGCGTAGGTTTGTTGTGTCAGTTGGCGAACATGCCAAGCCACCCTGAAAGTGTGCCCATTAACATGTTGGTAAAAGTTGAGGGTACGCCGCTTTCAGACGTAGACGACCTCGACCCACTTGAGTTTATTCGTATGATCGCCGTTGCTCGTATCATGATGCCAAAATCCCATGTGCGTCTATCGGCTGGTCGTGAAAAGATGAGTGACGAAATGCAGGCAATGACCTTCTTTGCCGGTGCTAATTCTATCTTCTACGGCGAGTGCTTGCTAACCACGCCAAACCCAGAAACGCATCGCGACTTGCAGTTGTTCAAGCGCTTGGGCATTAACCCAGAGCAGCGTATTTCGGACACTGATGAAGACCAAGCTGCGGCTATTATGAAAGACGTACAAGCCCACAAAGACGACGCCATTTTCTACTCGGCGTAAGTCTGACCTCTTGTTGTTTTTGTAATTCACCCTAAAGGCAGTGGCTGTTAATTTCGGCGACTGCCTTTATGTTTTTTTGCGCTTTTTATTAGCTTTTTATTAGCTTTTTGTTTAGGTGGTAAACGCCATGTCGTTTGACTCTTTGGCTGCAGATTTACAAGCCCGTCGCGATGCTAGTCTTTATCGCCAGCGACGTACCCTCGCCACGCCTCAGTCGCCACAAATTACCGTGGAAGGGCGTGAGTATCTTGCGTTTTGCTCCAACGACTACCTTGGTTTGGCGAATCACCCAGCGTTGATTGAGGCGCTAAAAAACGGTGCCGATACCTACGGTGTCGGTGGCGGTGCCTCGCATTTGGTAATTGGCCATAGTAAAGCTCACCACGCATTAGAAGATGCGCTAGCCGAATTTACTGGGCGCGAGCGCGCATTGCTGTTTTCCACCGGGTACATGGCTAACCTAGGTGCCGTTAATGCGCTGCTCGACAAACAAGATGCAGTATTTGAAGACCGCTTAAACCACGCTTCGTTACTGGATGCGGGCTTATTGTCTGGCGCTCGTTTTCAGCGTTACTTGCACAATGATGCAGCGAGCTTAGCGCAGCGTTTAGGCAAAACCGATGCACGCCGTAAGCTAGTGGTTACCGATGGTGTGTTTAGTATGGATGGCGATGTGGCACCTTTGCCAGAGCTTTGTGCCACCGCAAAAGACCACAAAGCATGGGTGATGGTAGATGATGCCCATGGCTTTGGTTGTTTAGGTCGAGGTGGCCGTGGTTTGGTCGACGAGCAAGGTATGAGCGCCGACGACGTACAAGTGCTGGTGGGCACCTTTGGCAAAGCCTTTGGTACATCGGGTGCGTTTGTTGCCGGCTCTGAAGAGCTAATTGAGACGCTGATTCAACACGCGCGAAGCTACATTTACACCACCAGTATGTCACCCGCCATTGCCATGGCGACCCTTGCTAGCCTCAAGTTAATTGAGACCGACGACTGGCGACGTAGTCACTTACAGTCGCTGATCCAGCGTTTTCGTTCGGGCTGTGAAGCCGAAGGCCTTGAGTTGATGGACTCGGCAACACCGATCCAGCCCATTATGGTGGGCAGTGCCGCTAAAGCGATGGCGATTAGTCAGTCGTTAGAGCAAAAAGGCATTTTTGTGACTGCTATTCGCCCGCCAACCGTACCTGCGGGTAGCGCTCGTTTGCGCGTTACACTCACCGCGAACCACACCGAAGCGCAAGTCACACGTTTAATTGAGGCGCTGGCTGAATCTTTTGCAGAGGCAAATGCCTTGGAGGAAACCACTCATGGCTAATGTCTATGTACAACACTTTGGCTTGCCCGATGCGCCTGCCTTGGTACTTTTACACGGTTGGGCCAGTAATGGCGAAGTGTGGAAGGGCATTATTGAGCGCCTAGAGTCTCATTTTGCACTCACGGTGATAGATGTGCCCAGCCTTGGTCGCTCGGTCGGTTACGACGCGCTTACCAGCCAACAAGCGGTGGATTTAATTGCCGAGCAGGCACCTGAGCAAGCCTTGTGGGTCGCTTGGTCCTTAGGTGGGCAACTGGCGATTGACCTTGCCACGCGTTACCCAAGCAAGGTAGCGGGCCTTTGTTTAGTGGCCTCCAACCCTTGTTTTGTCGAGCGTGAAGATTGGTCTAGTGCTATGACCCAAGTGGTGTTTGACCAGTTTTCTCAAATGTTGAGCACCCGTCCTTCTAAAACCTTATTGCGCTTTCAGCGACTGCAAACACTAGGTAGCAGCCAAGCGGCAGACGAAATGAGCTTTTTGGCGGCGGTATCAGCCTTTGATGGTGATGTGGATTACAACATCGCCCTTGCATGGTTAAGCGAAGACCTGCGCCCAGCGTTTGCAAAGCTTACTTGCCCAGTGTCCTTGGTATTGGGCGAAGGCGATGCAGTAGTGCCCGCAAGCTTGGCTGAAGCAGTAAAAGATTTACTGCCCAGTACAAACGTTCGTGTTTTAGCGGACGCAGGCCACCTACCTTTTGTGAGTCACCCTGACGTGTTGGTCGATGAAATTTCGGCGTTGGCAGCACGGGTTCACCAAGGTGATAGCAGTGACTAAAGTGACTAGGCCTCTTGCAACAAACCTTGGGGATGTCGTGCCGCTGCAAGCAAGCACCGCTTCGGTAGTAACTCAAGTAAGCTCCGCGTCGGTAACAGCTCAAGCGACGCTTGTAGATTCACAGCACTACCTCGATAAGCGCAAAGTTGCCAAAAGCTTTAGCGATGCGGCCGCACAATATGACGATGTGGCTCAGCTACAGCGCGATATTGGCGAGTCTTTATTTGCCCGTATGCAGGGGCTTTCGCAGCTAGACTCGTTAGCGGTAGCTGATGCGCGTTGGTTGGATATTGGCTCGGGCACGGGGTACTTTTCGCAACGCCTTGCGCAAGCTTATCCACAACTGAATGTAACAGGCTTAGATATCGCCCAAGGGATGCTGGCTTTCGCCAAAGAAAAGCGCCCGTGCGATAACCTAACGTGGTTATGTGGCGATGCGGAGTCGCTGCCGTTGGCGTCGAACAGTGTGGACTTAGCGTTCTCAAGCCTCGCCATTCAATGGTGCCAACAGCCTCATAAGCTTTTTGCCGAAATTGCACGGGTGCTTAAGCCCTCGGGCGTTTTTGTGTTTGCGACCCTTGGTCCACAAACCTTGCACGAGCTAAAAGCGGCGTGGAAACAGGTGGACGACAAGGTACATGTGAACCAGTTTTTATCATGGCAGCAGCTCAGTGATGCGGCGGCTAAAGGCTTTGAGCAAAGCGCAAACCTTGGTCAGTGCTCTCTGGAATTGATGGCGCAGGACTTTCCTGTATTGCACTACCAAAAAGTAACCCAGCTAACACACGAGCTAAAAACCTTGGGCGCACACAATGTTAACCAAGGGCAAAACACCGGTTTAACCGGGCGCAAAGGCTTAAAAGCGATGATGGCGGGTTACGAAGCGTTTCGCGATGGCCAAGGTCGCTTACCCGCCACCTACGAGGTTTACCTTGGGTGTGTCACCAAAGCGAGCTAGTGGCGCCGGCCTCTGTGCGCGTGAGCTAACGCCTTATCTAATTTTTTGAGAGTAAGTCAGGTTTATCATGGCAAAACATGCGTTTTTTGTAACAGGCACCGATACCGATGCTGGAAAAACTTTGGTCACCCAAGGCTTATTAGAAGCGGTGAATCGGGCGGGCTTACGCACGTTTGGTTTAAAGCCCGTGGCCGCAGGCTGTGAGCAAACGCCCGATGGCTTACAAAATGACGATGCTCTTAAGCTACAAGCCGCGGCGAATGTAAAACTGCCTTACGAGCAGGTAAACCCCATCGCCCTTGAGCCAGCAATTGCTCCCCATATAGCGGCACAAAAAATCGGTAAACCTTTAAGCGCAAGTCGATTGGCGGGTTACTGCCAAGGGGCAATGCTACAGCCTGTTGATTGTGTGTTTATCGAAGGCGCAGGTGGCTGGCGCGTGCCACTTAACTCACGTGAGACGCTGGCTCAGCTCGCCATTGAGCTTAATAAACCGGTGATTTTGGTCGTTGGCATGAAGCTGGGCTGCATTAACCACGCACTGATGACCGCCGAATGTATCCGTCGCGATGGTCTTACCTTGGCTGGCTGGGTGGCGAATCGTGTTGACCCTGAGATGTCGGAATTTGAGGCTAATCTAGACACCTTAAAAGCCATGATTCCAGCGCCATTGTTAGGTGTGGTCGGGCATCTTTCACCAGTGACTGTAGACGCAGTTGCCGATGCTTTGGATATCTCTCCGCTATTAGCGTGACGCTTTTTAAGCCAAAACTTAAGCTTAAATTTGATTTGGTTAAAATTTGACCAACTTTGTTTTGCTGACTATATTAAATATTTAGCAGTGCACATATTGCCTGTTAAAGACGTTTTAGCAAAAGCACGTAATCGGAGGGGGACGCCATGAATGTGGGTCATTTACTTCAAACGGGCTTGGTTGGCATTAACCGAACACTTGATAACACCGTAAAGGCAGCAAGTGATCACCAAGGAGTTGGTCAACCCGAAAATGTCACGCAAGCCACAGGTCAAACCACGGGCTTAGAAAAAGCCCTTGAAGGCAGTGTGCAGGCGAGAGAAGCTGCCGCAGCCACAAAGGTCGTTACCGAATCCGAGGCGGTTTCGGGCACGCATGTTGATATTCATGTATAACCGAGCAGGTCATGAGCAGCGTTACGCCTAACCCCTTTGCAGTTTCTGGAGCTGCTGTTTCGGCTTATCAAGCGGTCACTCAAAGTGCGCCGCTTAAGTCTGTCACACTGGCTCAGCCAACTTCATCGACCTCTAACACTTCCTCATCGACACCATCTTCACAGCCGTCATCTGTATCCTCACCATCAGTAGTGGTGACTTTATCGTCTATATCGCCCAGTGCGTCAGCCGAAGCTACTTCGGCGACTAATTTGGTGTACAGCGCGCAGCCGAGCGCGACCTTGGCTTCGTCCTCTCATAGTGTTTCAGCATCATCAGTCAGTGCGGGGGCGACTCAAGGTGGCTCAGGTGCAGCTGGCGAAACAGGTGAAGAGCCTGAACAGGGCGCAACCGCAGTAGGGCAGTTGACCGATCAAGAACAACAGCTGGTGGAGGAGTTAGCCGCTCGCGATTTAGAAGTACGCCAGCACGAGCAAGCCCATGCGAACGTGGGTGGGCAATACACAGGTGCGCCTCAGCTTGAGTACACTCGTGGCCCAGATGGACGCATGTATGCCACCAGTGGCGAAGTGAGTGTGGATACCTCCACCATTGCCGGAGACCCTCAAGCCACTATCGATAAAATGGAAGTGATTATTCGCGCGGCCATGGCACCTGCCGAGCCGTCGGCGCAAGACCTGCAGGTTGCAGCCCAAGCTAAGGCCATGTTAGCCCAAGCCGTGGCAGAGCTTGCCAGCTTAGAAGAAGAGAACCCGCTAGCAGGTGCTGAGGGAGAAGAAGAAACAAGCGCAGATGAGTCGCAGGGCGAGGTAACCGCAGGTACTAGCGCTGCCCAAAATGGCAATAGCGAGAATAGTGAGAGCAGTGATAGCAATAAGAGAAACGACAGAAAGGAGCTAAACGAGTCGCTTTTTAACCCGGCAAATGCGCTAGCACAAAAGTTAATTAACTCAGGCGCGACTCAGCCGCCCTTTGAACAAGGGCAGCTAATTGATGGTTATGTTTAGTGCTTGCCCTAGGCTAAGCAAAAACGAGACACTAATCGGTTAAACATATCGGGCTTTTCGGCATGTAACCAATGGCCAGCATCGGCAATCACCTTCACACTCACATCACTAAAACGTGCTTTTACTTCGTTTTGATGCTCTTGCAGTAAGTAATTCGAGTTCGCCCCTTTAATAAACAGGGTAGGGTCAGTGTAGCTCTCACCGCTGGGCGAATGCGGCGCGTCGCAAATATCAGCATAGCCTGCTTCAATGGCAGCGAGGTCCATACGCCACGCGTAGCCTTGCTCGGCACGCACAAGGTTTTTTAACAAAAAGGCACGCACGCCCATTTCGCTAATGTATTCCGATAGGTATTGGTCTGCCTCTTTGCGCGACTTAATTTGCGCCAAGGGCACATTGTTAAGGCCGGCAAACACATCGCTGTGGCGGTTGGGGTACTTAACCGGGGCAATATCGGCCACCACTAAACGGGTCACGTAACTTGGGTAGGTGAGGGCAAATTGCATGGCAATTTTTCCACCCATGGAGTGGCCTAACAAATAAAAGCTGTTGAGCTCTAGGTGGTCGACCAGCTGTTTTACATCCTCAGCCATCTCGGCGTAAGTCATACCTGCTTGGTGCGGCGACTTACCGTGATTGCGCACATCTAACGCCAACACATTAAAGTCGTTGGTTAGCTGCTTAATTTGGCTGTTCCAATTATCAATGGCACCAAAAAGCCCGTGAATAATAACCAAAGTAGGGGCGTCGCTGTTGTCGCAAGGGCTGAGGGTGTAATTAAGCATAGGAATGTTTAAATAATGATAAATAACGGCGAAAAACGAAAAATTATGGGAAGAAGCGAGCTGTCGAGATTGCGGGAGGGGACAGTGCAATCAGCGACAGCTGCTATGTGTAATACACAGTCACAAGCAAGCCTGTGACTTAGGGCATTACAAAATGTCGATTAGCTCAACATCAAATACAAGCGTAGAGTACGGAGGAATGCCGCCTGGAGAACCTTGCGCACCGTAAGCTAGGTCGTAAGGAATGTACAAGCGCCATTTAGAACCTACGTTCATTAGCTGAAGGGCTTCAGTCCAACCCGCGATAACGCCGCCTACTGGGAACTCAGCTGGCTGACCGCGCTCTACAGAGCTGTCGAATACTTTACCGTCGATGAAAGTACCGTGGTAGTGAGTGCGAACAGTTGATTCGCGAGTTGGGCGAGCGCTGCTTGCGTCGCCAGCTTCAAGTACTTCGTACTGAAGGCCAGACTCAAGCGTAGTTACGCCTTCTTTTTTACCGTTTTCTTCAAGGAAGGCTTTGCCTTCTTTGCTTTGTTCTTCCGCAGCTTTTTCTGCTTCTTCTTTTAGACGACGGTTAATTTCGTTGAACGCAGCCTGAATGTCTTCGGCGCTCACTTGAAGTGCTTCGCCGGCAAAGGCGTCTTGGATACCTGCGGTTACAGCGTTTAGGTCAACGCCTTCAAAACCATTTGTGGCGAGCTGGTCGCCCATCTGACGGCCGATGCCGTAGCTTGCGTGTTGTTCAACAGTTGTAAATACTGACATATTTTTCGTCCAAAAGTGACATTTTAAAGACCGTTGGCATTACATCGCCAACGTTGAAAAAACCAAAAAGAGTGTTGCTCTGCGGCGCATCTCTTACTGCTTGGTTTGAATAAACAATAATGGGTCCACTCGCGTATTATTCAAGCTTACACCCCAATGAAGGTGCGGGCCTGTTACGCGGCCGGTCTTCCCAACAGTGCCTATCTGGTCGCCTTGGGCCACCATATCACCTAATTCTACCTGAGTTGTGTTCATGTGGCAGTACATGGTGGTAAGGCCAAAGCCGTGATCAATGATAACGGTGTTGCCGTTAAAAAAGTAATTACCCACCGCTTTTACGGTGCCCGGTGCGGCTGCAATAATCGGCGCAGACATAGGTGCGGCAATATCAAGGCCGCTGTGTGGGCTACGGGGCTGGTTGTTGTAAAAGCGCTTTAAACCAAACGGGCTACTGTAAGGCCCTTTGGCGGGCAAAATCATTGAGAGGATAGGGCTCTCTGGCTCGCTCCAGTGAGTGTAAGCAGCGGTTTGCTCAGCTTTTTCGCGACGCCAGCGCTTTACCTGCTCTGGGTCGGGGTTGACATGCTTTTTGTTTTTAATGGTCAGGTATTGGGCTTTATAGGTTTTATCCTGAATGTAAAAGTTAATACCCTGATCTTTGTACTTTAGGGTTTGCGCCTCGTCTGCTTTAACAGATAGCGGAATACCCACGACCGCTAACCATGGGGCTTCGGGCTCAAAGGCGGTGCCTTTACTCGATACCACCATCACTCGATTATCTTTGTAACTCACCTCGGGTGCTTGTGGGCTGTTAATATGAGTGAGCGGCACCAGTGCGACACCGCCGGGCACCCGTGCTTCTTTTGGCAGTAGGGTGTAGGCCCAGCTTGATTGGCTGAACCCCAAGGCCAAGAGGAATACGGCCAAACCCGCGGTTAGGCGCGAAAAAAGGCGATGAGAAAAAGCGGTGCGTTGCATAATCTGCTCCTTTGCGTCGTTCTTACTAACTCGTATTAGCAAGGGCCAACCCTGTTACGAAGAGGTTTTGGTTACCCTAGCGGTAAAACCGCCATATCGCAATTTACCGGTAATGGTATCGCCGGGCTTTAATGCTTCGCTCGACTCTAATGCCTTTTGGTTTTCGTCCAAAACGATAGCGTAGCCGCGCTCAAGGGTCGCCAAAGGGCTGACACTGTTGAGTCGTGTGGCCATTAAACGAAGCTGCTGTTGATACTGGGTTAGGCGCTGAGTCATGGCTTGTTGCAAGCGTTGCTCCAGTGCTACCAAGGCGCCTTGGTTTTGGCTTAAACGAATTTCGGGTGATACTCGCTCAAGACGTTTGGCTAAATACGCGAGGCTTTGTTGTTGCTGTTGCAAGCGTTGTTGCATTTGCGCTTTAAGTGCGAGGTCCGCGCGGTCGAGTCGTTGCTGCTGTTGCGCTAAATGATCTTTGGGTGAGCGCAAGCGCGAGCGTAAATGGGCAACGTGTAGCTGCTTTTGTTTAAGCTGGCGACTTAAGCTCAAAGAGAGTCGCTGCTTAATTTGGTTGAGGTGCGCCAACAGTTGGCGTTGATCTGGCGTGACCAGCTCGGCTGCGGCCGACGGAGTGGGTGCACGCAAGTCTGCGACAAGGTCGCTAATTACTACATCTACTTCGTGACCAACGGCACTGATGACCGGAATTTGGCTCGCAAAAATCGCCCTTGCAACGGCTTCCTCGTTAAAGCACCACAAATCTTCTTTAGAGCCGCCACCCCGGCCTACAATAAGCACATCACAAGCGTTGTGACGGTTTGCCGTGGCAATGGCGCGCACGATGTGGGCAGTGGCCTCGCTGCCTTGCACTTGTGTTGGGTAAACACTAATGCGCAAGCCAGGGTGACGGCGCTTGGTCACGGTTAAAATATCGTGCAGTGCGGCACCCGTGGCCGAGGTCACAATCCCCAAGTGTTTGGCCTGAGTGGGTACGGGTTTTTTGTGGCTTTGGCTAAAAAGCCCCTCTTGGTCGAGCTTGGCTTTTAGTAAGTCAAACGCTTGTTGCAGGGCACCGTCGCCTGCGCTTTCCATATGCTCGGCAATCAGCTGAAAATCGCCACGGCCTTCGTACAAGCTCACTTTGGCAGTGATTACCACATGGTCGCCGCTTTTAGGTGCGGGCTTAACGTACATGGCACGGTTGCGAAACATGGCGCAACGCACCTGAGCTTTGGCGTCTTTAAGGGTGAAGTACCAATGGCCGCTCGCCGGTTTGGCTAGGTTAGAAATCTCGCCAGCAACGCGCACAGTCATAAACGAGTTTTCGAGCAATTGCCGTGCTTGGCGATTTAAATCGCTTACGCTTAGGGCTTTGAATTGTTGCACCTGAGTGCCAAAAGGGGAGTTAGGGTTTCTCATGGCCTTAATAGTATGCAACCTCGCCTTAACAAGCGAGGCTTTACCGTGGATTTTGCTCGCTCGCTGCAAGTGAGAGTGCCAACCTGCGACTAACAAGGCAGCACGTAATTCACTACTTTTTACAAGAAATCTCTCGTTGGTGCTGGGGTTGTGTAATAACAATCAAGTTATTGTCATACGAGGAGTGAAAAGGTGAGTTATAATTAGCAAAACAAACGCTTGAAACCGTTTTATATCGTCCCGCGCACATTGAGCCGACCGGCTCTTTTCTGTATAATGTCGCGTTTAATTTTTCACCTTAAACAGGCTGGCTGAGAATGTTGCGAATCGCTGAAAACGCTCTCACTTTTGATGATGTGTTGCTCGTACCTGGGTACTCTGAAGTACTTCCTAAAGATGTATCCCTAAAAACACGCCTAACGAAAGGAATTGAGTTAGGTATTCCTTTGGTTTCTTCTGCAATGGATACGGTAACTGAATCCCGTTTGGCTATTTCGATGGCGCAAGAAGGCGGTATCGGTATTATCCATAAAAACCTTACGATTGAGCAGCAAGCTGCTGAAGTACGTAAAGTTAAAAAGTTTGAAGCAGGCGTAGTAAGCGACCCGGTAACTTGTAGCCCTACAATGACAGTAGGTGAGCTACGTCAGCTAGCTGCGCAAACTGGCTTCTCTGGTTTCCCTGTTGTTGATGGTGACGACCTAGTAGGTATCGTAACCAGCCGCGACATGCGTTTTGAAAACCACCTAGATGCGCAAGTTTCTACCATCATGACGCCAAAAGAGCGCTTGGTAACGGTAGAAGAAGGTGTGGACAAAGATAAAGTTCGCAACTTGCTACGTAAGCACCGCATCGAAAAAATCCTAGTGGTTGACGAAGCCTTCTCTCTTTGCGGCATGATGACCGTAAAAGATATGTACAAAGCACAGGCTTACCCAAATGCAGCTAAAGATAGCCGCGGTCGTTTGATCGTGGGTGCTGCGGTAGGTACTGGCCCAGAAACACCAGACCGCGTAAAAGCACTTGTTGAAGCAGGTGTTGACGTGATCATCGTTGATACGGCTCACGGTCACTCTAAAGGTGTTATCGATCGCGTTGCTTGGATCAAAGCAAACTTCGACGTGCAAGTGATTGGCGGCAACATCGCTACCGCTGCTGCTGCCATCGCATTGGCAGAAGCGGGCGCAGACGGCGTTAAAGTCGGTATCGGCCCTGGCTCTATCTGTACAACTCGTATCGTTGCAGGTGTAGGTGTTCCTCAAATTTCTGCAGTGGCTAACGTTGCAACAGCAATGGAAAGCTACGGCGTACCTGTAATCGCAGACGGCGGCGTTCGCTTCTCTGGTGACCTTGCTAAAGCGATTGTTGCGGGTGCATCTGCTGTCATGGTTGGCTCTATGCTAGCGGGTACTGACGAAGCACCGGGCGAAGTTGAATTGTTCCAAGGCCGTGCGTTTAAGTCTTACCGTGGCATGGGTTCTTTGGGTGCAATGGGTCAAAGCTCTGGTTCTTCTGACCGTTACTTCCAAGACGCCTCTGAAGGTGTTGAAAAGCTGGTTCCAGAAGGCATCGAAGGTCGCGTACCTTGTAAAGGCCCAATGGGCGGCGTAGTACACCAGTTAATGGGTGGTTTGCGCTCTTCAATGGGTTACACCGGCAGCGCGAGCATCGACATTATGCGTACTGTTCCTGAGTTTGTTCAAATTACAAACGCAGGCATGGCCGAAAGCCACGTACACGATGTAAGCATTACTAAAGAAGCGCCGAACTACCGTATCGGTTAATCGGCACTTCGCTGTTTGATAAATGGGGTTAACGCCCCATTTTTTGTTTTTAAGGCTCGCTAAAACCGCTTGAGCCGCTGGAGTAGGTTAATGACCCAAGATATTCACGACCAACGAATCCTTATTTTAGACTTTGGCTCACAATACACGCAGCTTATCGCACGTCGCGTACGTGAAATTGGTGTGTACTGTGAAATTTACGCATGGGACCTAGACGACGCGCATATCGTCGACTTTAAGCCAAACGGTATCATCCTAGCGGGTGGCCCAGAGTCAGTAACCGAAGGTGATTCACCACGCGCGCCTGAAGCCGTGTTTAACTTGGGCGTGCCTGTATTGGGTATCTGCTACGGCATGCAAACCATGGCTGCTCAGCTTGGCGGTAAAGTAGCCTCGTCTGAAAAACGTGAGTTTGGTTACGCACAGGTTAACCTAGACGCGTCTCCTAGCCCGTTGTTCGACGGCATCTTTGACCACGAAAGCAACAACGGCGGCCAGTCTCTTGACGTATGGATGAGCCACGGCGACAAAGTTACCGAGATTCCAGAAAGCTTCCGCGTAGTTGCTTCTACTGAGTCGGCACCCATCGCAGCGATGGCTGACGTTGCTAAGCAGTTTTACGGTGTTCAGTTCCACCCAGAAGTAACTCACACCAAACAAGGTGGCGCACTACTAGAGCGTTTCGTTTTAGATATTTGTAAAACACAAGCCTTGTGGACTGCTGAAAACATCATTGAAGACCTTATTCAAAAGGTTCAAGCACAAGTAGGCGATCAAAAAGTATTGCTAGGCTTGTCCGGTGGTGTGGATTCTTCAGTGGTAGCGGCATTGCTACACCGTGCCATTGGCGACCAGTTGACCTGTGTATTTGTGGATAACGGCTTGCTTCGCTTGAACGAAGGCGACCAAGTAATGGAAATGTTCGCAAACAACATGGGCGTACGTGTGATTCGCGCCGACGCTGAAGACCTTTTCCTAGGTCGTTTGGCGAACGAAAACGACCCAGAGAAAAAGCGTAAGATCATCGGTAACACCTTTATCGAAGTATTTGACGACGAAGCGACCAAGCTAAAAGACGTTAACTTCTTGGCGCAGGGTACTATCTACCCAGACGTGATTGAGTCTGCTGCCTCTAAAACCGGTAAAGCGCACGTGATCAAGTCGCACCACAACGTAGGTGGCTTGCCAGAAGACATGGCCTTTGAATTGGTTGAGCCGCTACGCGAACTCTTCAAAGACGAAGTACGCAAAATTGGTGTCGCACTTGGCCTGCCTTACGACATGGTTTACCGTCACCCGTTCCCAGGCCCAGGCCTTGGCGTACGTATCTTGGGCGAAGTGAAAAAAGAATACGCCGATATTCTTCGCGAAGCTGATGCGATCTTTATCGAAGAACTACGCAAAGCCGACTGGTACCACAAAACCAGCCAAGCCTTTGCAGTATTCCTACCGGTTAAATCAGTAGGCGTAGTCGGCGATGGTCGTCGTTACGAATACGTAATCGCACTGCGTGCCGTAGAAACCATCGACTTTATGACTGCACGTTGGGCACACTTGCCATACGAGCTACTTGAAAAAGTCTCTGGCCGTATCATCAACGAAATCGCCCACGTATCACGTGTCACTTACGACGTAAGCTCTAAGCCACCTGCGACAATTGAGTGGGAATAATTCAGTGTTAGCTGAGTGGTTGTAAGTATGTATAAGCCCGCTGATTAGCGGGCTTTTTGCGTTTTGGGGTGTCAGTGGGGGATTGTGGGAATGAGGCAAACAAGCTTGGTAGCTGAGCTTTGTGCCAAAGTGACAGTTATACTGCTTTTTAGACCCAATTTTTCACATTCTAAATTCATTATTAGTAACGTTGCCTAGTAATTCGTTACTCACAGTTTTAAATAGTTTTGCCAAAGTATTTTCCAGATAAACTTGAAACTTATCCTGAGCTAGGGTTCTATCAAATACATCTGTTGGTAAGAAACGTTTCATTTCTGCAATGAACGCTTCACTAGATACAATACCAGGAAGTCGGTCTAGAAAGTTTTCCAAAATTTTGTTGAAGTGCTCAAGTTTATAATCTGACACCTTGTTTTTAACTAAGTCCATATTGAGTGTCGCGCCTTGTTGCTGTAACCAAGCTAAATCCCATATATCTCGGTGGCGAACATACCTTGTAGTGGCAGGCAAGGAAATGATTTTGTCCGCCATGACTTCATCCAAGCTTTCCGTCAAAATTAACGTATCACCGTATCCATCAGGCAAAAAATCATAGTTTATTTGAAGAGGCTGGGGCTCTCTTGTATAGGCTGGAATGTTTGCCACTTCTACTTTGATTTTTTGTTTTGGCAGATCTTTTCTTTCAGGAGAAGTCACTACCGCTATTTGCCACTTATCAATGTTCAATTCAGAATATTTAGGATCTTGCTTTAGATCCTCTGGCTCTTTTACTGTCACTTCAAGCCCGTATCTGTAGCCAATGTACTTTTCTATACAATGTTTCATGTCTGCCAACATTGCTGAACTGAAATCCTTCCCGCCAGCAAAGTCCAGATCTTCGCTGAAACGATTGCCGCCATAACAAAGTCGTAACGACGTGCCACCTTGAAAGGTTAGTTTGTCTAAAAGTCCACCTTTCTCTAGCGCAAATAAAATATCGTAGTGTAAGAGCTCTTTCTCTATCACTGAACGCATATGAGATACATTTTCAACCTGCATTGCTTTATGTACCAATTGTGCGAAATTTTCTTGATCAATTTTCATATAGCTCATCCTTGCTTACTAAATGTATATTTCGGCCAACTCGTTTTAAGTCTCTGTATGCAGTTTGTTTCGTTGCTCGCCTAAGCGGCCTGCCGACTAATCTAGTACTTTCTAAAATATCCATTAGATCTCGTTTCGTATGCGTAAATTCAATTGTACCCAAAGGTGTTTTGAACTCACCGGAACGTCCCGTTGTCATAACAGTTAAGCGATCTACTGGAATTTGCGAAATAACTCCAAAATCAGAAAGTGCAGACTCTAGGCTAATGTAGTTATATTCTCCACGTCGAATGGTTTTAGCTATTTGCTCCAACGTATCGCTGCCTTTCGACTGCGCTAAATTGTATAAGTACACACCATTAATGATTCGGATGAGTAAGCCATCGTCTTGCAAACGTTTAATTCCCGCACGCAATGCCCGTTCATTATCTTGATGAAAGATTTTCGCCAGATCTGAATTAGTAAAAACACAGCGACCACGCTTGTCATATTCTAAGAGCTTTTTAATTGCCTCAGCCTTTTTCACAATACGCCTCTAGTTATCAAGAATGACACTTAAGAGTGTCGTAATTGTAGACTTAATCCTTTTGGGGCGCAAGTTTTCAATAATGACACTAAAAAGTGTCAAAATTGTACACTTGATTTCTGGGGGAGGACTACTTTAGGGCTGGAGTGTTCACGCTGCGGTAAAGTGCATAGGCCAAGTAACGGAATAGCCACCGGGCTTGACCGCACTGTCATGCGCTCTTACACTAGCTGTACATTTTAATGTACATAAAGGTGGCCCCATATGGATGCTATTAGTTACACTGCTGCGCGTGCTAATCTAGCTAAGACAATGGAGAAGGTCTGTGAAGACCATGCGCCGGTGATTATTACCAGAAAAAGCGAATCACCCGTTGTGATGATATCACTGGACGACTATCAAGCAATGGAAGAAACGGCTTACCTTTTGAGATCTCCGGCGAATGCGCGACACTTACTGGAGTCTATTGCTGAACTAGAATCAGGCCAGGGTACTGAGCGAGAGCTTATTGAATGATTCTAACCTTCTCATCCAAAGCGTGGGAAAACGGCGAATTCAAGTTCGAAGTGCAACACTCGCCTATGCTGCCTGACGTAGCTCGTTAAACGCCACTTTCGGCTGTTTGTATCCAAGACACTTTCTTGGTCTTAAGTTCAACGCATTTTGTACATCACGTACTTCTTGTTCTGTAATATCGCTTAAATCCACCCCCTTCGGGAAATACTGGCGCAACAATCCATTAAAGTTCTCATTTAACCCGCGCTCCCATGAGGAATAAGGGTGTGCAAAGTAAGCCTTGGCATCCAGCGCTTCTGCCACAGCCTCATGTTCAGAAAACTCACCTCCGTTATCAAACGTGAGCGTATGAACACTGTCTTTATAAGGCATCAACATGTCGATGAGAGCTTCCCTTACAACCGCTGCATGCTTGCTCGCCACGCGCTTTACAAGGTAAAAGCGACTCTTACGCTCCGCCAATGTGACAAAGACACCTGTCCCTTGCTTCCCAATCACTGTATCGGCCTCCCAGTCTCCTAATCGTTCACGCATTGCGACGATGCTAGGCCGCTCATCGATGGAAACAGCGTTAAGAATAGGGCTACGTACTTTTTGCTTACCCCTACGATAGCGTTTTCGGCCTTGTCGAAGCTGCTTGTACAGCTCACCACCGTTCGCTTTATCCCGAGCAACGTACTGGTAAATCCACTCATGAGAGAGCGCTAGACCAATTTTCTTTCCGACGTGGCTAATTTGTTCAGGACTCCATTGATGCCCCAGCATGAGTTCAGCAAAAAGCACCGCCGTTTGGCTGACGGTATACTTAGAGGCCGTTCGCCTTCTTCGCGCTGTTATTTGTTGCGCGCGCTTGGGCTCATAGCCTTCACCTGAACGGTTTCTTGTCAGCTCTCGTCCAATGGTTGAAGGGTGCACGCCTATGGTTCTAGCAATGCGAGCTTGTGAATATCCTTCAGCAAGCAGGGCAGAAATCTGGTATCTTTTTCCTTCGGTTAACTGTTGATAGCTCATGGTAATACTGCTTTGATTTTGGCGATGAGAAGCTTACCACTATCAGCAGTTGACCTCTTCTCGCCTGACCATCCATGAGCGTTGCACTTATTATCTGAATTCAGAAACTACCTTTACTGGCAAAAGACAGACAAAGCAGTTCTGAAAAGGATAAATACACTGATCAAAGAGATACAGCGAGACCCTTTTGACGGTATTGGAAAACCAGAAGCTTTAAAGCACGGTCTATCTGGATATTGGTCAAGGAGAATCAATGACGAGCATCGAATAGTCTATAAAGTAGCTGACGATCATTTATTCATAGCTCAACTGCGATATCACTACGAGTACTAGTGTTACTGTCTCTGCGAGCGACTTAATGTGTCTGTTACACGCGCCTTTATACCGCCGCCAGATTATAAGGTGAGACATGTAAAGAGCTTTGATATTGCCGCGTTTGCCACAAATCAAAAGCATTTTGCAAACGTAGCCAATGGTCAGCTGAAGGCTTACCAAAGACCAACTCCAGACGAAGTGCCATCTCTGGCGTGATGCATCCTTTGCCATTAAGAACTTTTGACAGCGTTTTACGGCTAACACCTAGGTGCTGAGCGACATCAGTGATAGTGAGTTCCAGAGCATCAATAACAAGTTCTTTGAGTATCTCACCGGGATGTGCTGGGTTATGCATATTCATTAGTGATAATCCTCGTAGTTAACGATTTCGACATCTCGTCCAACAAAGCGATATGTAACTCTCCAGTTACCACTCACTCTGACAGACCAAATATCATTTCTGCTACCTTTGAGTTTATGCATATAAAGACCGGGCAAATCCATGTCATCAGGCGTTTCGGCTTGATCGAGATTGGACAGGATCAGACGAAGCTTATTTTCATGCTTTTTCTGAATTCCTGACGTGGCTCCTTTAGCGTAAAACTTCTGAAGGCCTTTATGTATAAAACTCTTAATCATGTATTTATTGTAACCTTATGGGTTACAGGTTGCTAGTGGAATGTTCGGCGCGTATAACGCCATGCTAAGCGGCAGTCGAAACGAAGTGGTGTCTATACCTGTACATCCTACGTAAGAGCTTGGGAACGAGACAAACAACCTTGGTAGCTGAGCTTTGTGCCAAGGTGACAGTTATTTTGCTTATTTGACCCATTAACACACAATGTTTAAGTCACACTTTGAAACAGAAAGGGGAGTGCAATGGTTAAAATGCTGTCAAGCATCACTGCTAGCCTTGATGCTGAAACTCAATAAGCAAAACCAGTCATTGAGAGTGGGCAAACGCTAAAACTGAGCCAAGCTGATGCGGAATTGGTAATGACGGCGCTTGATAATCCACCGAAGGCAAACGCAAAACTCAAACAAGCCGCAGAGTGCTACAAGAATAAAGCTCAGTGATGAATAAGATACCGCTGGAGACAGCTAAGTAAGGTCAAAGCGGTTTAGGTTATGTTACTACTGCCCTCCGTGATAACTTAAAGCTCTTGAAGCAATAACGGATAAACCCTTAGCGCGACTTCATTTCTTTATATTTGGCGCATAATAGATCTCGCTTCTGAATTAAAGCTGTATTCCTACTGCCAAGCGCACCTGCTATTGCGGCATTACACTCGCTTCTCGCTACATCTATTTCTGACCGTGCTTCGGACCACTGTACATTTGCGATAGTGGGTTTGTAGGAGTAAGCCGCATTACAGTACATATTTTTGATACTACGTTGCTTTGTGTGATTGATGGGTTGAGATCGTATTTTGTTACACATCGCTCGAAATAAGGAGCTAGCGGCCACGGTGCAATCTGAGTACTGAGGTAGGTTGTGTTTGTAGGTAAAGCACACCGAATTATCGCGAATGCGCCAGTGCTGGTAAGAAAAGGGGATTTCTATACCTTGATGCTCTACCGAAACGGATTGGGCTTCGAGCCCCACCGGGTCTATCAACAATCGCTTTGTTCCGTATTGACTGGCGAGCTCTAGGTAGGAGACGAATACTGCTGTTACTGGGTCCATGTAACTTCCTTGTTTGGGACTAATGCCAAGCTTTGAGGCCACCGAAACGTAGCGGCAATGAAGTTGCCTCAGCTATGAATTTTCTTTGAGATTTATAACGCCTCAAACAGCAGCAGCGCTGGCGCTGCCTGGCTGCTTTGACTTGTTAGCTTCTGGTTCGCTGGAACCAAGAATATTATTAACTAAATTTTGTAACGTATCTGACTTTAAGCCCGCTTTCCAAGCACTCTCTAGAGCCCTTGAAACAGCCAAAGGATTTTTCTTCAATCCACCTGCATTTCCATAAAAAGCAGCAGCTTGATCTTCATGTTGTTTCCAATCTGCACCAAATTCAGGGCCTATGGTATTTGTTATATTTGTTTTCCACATTCTAAGGTTAGACTTTTTCACATCATTACTAGGCCAATTCTCTGTTTTGTCGTGGCCTAATAGGTGCAAAATAGCAGCATTGTCATTCTTATGTTTGTTTATTTCAGAATCCCTCGTTTTGTCCGTATCTGCATCACAAACTACAAAAACTTCGATAGCGAGAAGTTTCGCTATAGCAAGGGGCTTGATTAGTTCATTCTTTCCACCAACAGGAATGATGTGGTATCCAGAACGCCTAAACTCAGACAATTTACCCATCAACTGAATATAAGAGGTTAAATAAGCAACATCCTCTATTCCTTCGACTAATATCAATTTCTTGCTAAAGAACATCTCACTAATTTCAGGTCGCAATGTTGGGTAAAGCTTAGCGATCATACCGCTTTCTTTGACTGCTTTCTCACCAGCATTTGTAAGCTCTTTAACTAAGTCATCATATTTTAGAGATGTTACAGATGAAGAAACCGGCGAACCAACCTCTCTTACCATTCTCACTGCATGGAAATCATCACTTGGTATAAAATACGGACTATGTGAACAGACTACAATTTGAGAATTGTCGTTTGCTAGTTCTTGTAATACTTCAGAAAGGTATCTCGCTTGAGGAGGGTGTTGATACAACTCCGGCTCTTCAATAGCCATAATAAGCGTAGGAGCGTTTTCGTCATCAATCTCAGCTAGCTCTTGAAGTAGAGTTAATAGGTATGACCTCTGCATCCCATGACCAAAACGCGCCAATTCACTCTCAAATCCTTTTTCTCCAATTTGTATATGAGCAAATGGTTCTTCTATTTTTATAGCTTTCTCAGCATCACTTTTCCAAAGAACTTTTGCTGTGGCACTGGGATTAGCCCATAGCTTTAGCTTAGTTTCCAACGAATCAGATATACTAGATAGAACGCCTTGTTCTGCTTCAAGCATTGATTGATAGTTTTGCTTTAGATCATTTCGTAAACCGGTGACTTTTTCAGTGAAGTTCACCTTTGACCTTATGGCTCTTGATAATAGCTGGCCGAGGGCTGAGTTTTTATTTTCCTCTGCTTCTTCGGAAAAGTCTTTTGATGCGGAGACAAATACCCATTGTAAATGCGGAGCAAGCCTATTAGCGCCTTTCGAAACACCGTAGAACTGATCTTCACTAGGAATAAGACTACAACTCTCAGGGTGGGCAGCCTCAAAGGAATTAAGTGCTTCAGCCATATCAGCTTTTGAATTCGCTGTTGATATGTCCGGCCATTTTTCTCGTAAGCCAGCAAATATTTCCTTTAATTCCTTTGCGGGTTTCCTAGATTTTTCAGCCTCAAACCAAATTTTGAACTCGGTCATACCAAGCCTATTACCAAACTGTTTTACTTCCGCTCTCTCTGTTCCTTCATCATACTCAGCCTTGGCGGTAACAACTAACTTATCCTGCCTTACATAATCAGCTAGTCCTTTTTTCGCTTCTTCTGAGAGGTCTTTGAAAGTTACTGTAATTGAGATTGGTTCACTCGTATTTTTATGGTGAAAGTCGTCAGCGGAAAGCTTGCTTAAGTCGGTTTTAGAATCTTTATGTTGTCGAAAAAATACATTCAATGCATTCATCACTGTTGATTTGCCAGCTCCATTTGGCCCAACAAAGCAATTATAATCATCAAAGTTTACGGTCTCGTCTTTAAAAGATCGAAAGTTTTGAATTCTAACTGACTCTAATTTCATGATGATCCTTGTTTAAGAAGCTAACAGCTAAATATACGCCCCGATGACGGTAAAACCTGCATCGAAGTGACGTGATTAAATGCGTCATGCTGACGTGTATCCTCCTTTGCCCAGAAAGAACTGGTTTAAGAGGCACAAATCAATAGGGGAGGAAGTAAGACAAGGAGTGTGAGTAAAATCGTATGCTGGCTAGCCCTTGCCACACCATCATTTCCCTGATGACGCTTTACAATATTGGCTAAACCATAACCTAGTATGGTGCTGTTGCCTAGGGGAACTGGGTTCCTCCGTCCTTTTTAGGTGTTAGATCGCCGAACTCACTAACCAACTCAATCGCTCACGCTAACCTAGTGCTGTATTCTTTTGAGCATGAAAACGAGAAACAAAAATGCCTGAAAGCCAACCAGCCTAAAGAGGTCAATGGAGCTCTCTGCTTTATCAAAAACTTCGTTGACCCAGTTTTCTGCTGCTGAGGGGTTATCTAAAGCGATAAACTCTGCTGCATCGCCTAGCTTTTGAAGGGCTAATGGCGACCAGACTACCTTCACTTTTTAATACGTCCTAGTACATGCGCCCTCGCTTCCTCGTTGGAGGCTCCCATGCCAGCTGCAAGTTGAGACTCTGCGGCGCGTACTTCTTCCAGAAGCTCGATCTTCTCTTGCATGGCCTCATACTCGGCAACATCCAAGACAACAGCAACTCCCTTACCATGCTGAGTGATAACCAGTGGGCGGCGGGTTTCATTGATTTGTTTAATGTAGGAGGCCACGCCAGCTCTAAACTCCGACAAGGGTTGGATGTCTTTATCGAGGTGTATACGGCTCATAATGAACTCCTAAATGTACAAAATAATGTACAAACTATAGTCTCGTTAAGCTACCAAGGCAATATTTAGAGGGGCGACCATATTTGGGTATGCAGCAAGCTCTATTAATCTGGTTCTCACGCGGGAGAATGGGAGCAAGAAAAAAGGTAGCTGATCTGGTGTCTAGAGCTAAGACAGCACACGCTAAAAGGTAACTACCTCCTCAATTTCCCACTCACAAAAACGTATGCAGCAACATACGAACACCCGTAATTAATAGCACCACCGCGAACACCTTTTTAAGCTTGTTCGCATCAAGCTTAGAGGCGATGGATACGCCGATGGGGGCGCAAAGTACGGTGAGCGGTACGATGCAGGCGAAGGCGAGTAGGTTCACTAAACCAAAGGTGGCGACGGGGGCGTCGGGCGGTGTTTGGCCTAGGGTGAGAAGCGTGAGTGCGCCGGGTAGGGCGATGATTAAGCCGATTGCAGCGGCGGTGCCGACGGCGCGGTGGGCGGGGTAGTTACAGGCGGTGAGCATGGGAACGGAGAGGGTGCCGCCGCCGATGCCGACCATGACGCTAAAAAAGCCAATGGAGCTGGCCATTGTCGATTGGCCAGCGTTACCGGGTAGCGACGAAAAAACTGCGGCTTTGCCGGTTCTAAACAGCATATTGAGGGCCGATAGGGTGGCGATTACACCAAATAAAGTTGTGAGCAGGTGGCCTTCGACTTGGGTAATGAGCCAGCTGCCTACAAGTACTCCTGCAAAGATAAACACGCCCCAACGTTTCAGTAGGTCGAAGTCGACATTGCCTTTTTTGTGGTGCGAGCGGATTGAACTAATCGACGTGGGTACGATGGTGGCCAAAGAGGTGGCGGTGGCAATCAGCATGGCTGAGTGGGCCGATACCCCAAACCCCTGAAACAGAAAAAACAACACCGGCACAATCACAATGCCGCCGCCTACGCCTAAAAGCCCGGCTAAAACACCTGCAAAAGCGCCTGTGGCCACAAGGGATAAAAAGGTGGGAATATGGTTTAAAAGAAGTTCGATCATCGCGTTTTACGCTCGGTTTTTATACGTATCAAATAAATAAAAGGCTGCGATAGGTGCAGCCTTTTAGCGGGTTAAAACGCGGATTAAGGCGTTTGTAGCTCGTTGCGAACAATGGCAGCGCCAGCGGCCAGCGCGTTGAGCTTACCACGTGCCACGTCTCTTGCCAGTGGTGCCATGCCGCAGTTGGTGCAAGGGTATAGCTTGTCGGCATCGACGTATTTTAACGCGTTACGCAAGGTGTCGGCGACGGCCTCGGGTGTTTCGATTTCGTTAGTGGCAACGTCAATTGCACCGACCATGACTTTTTTGCCGCGAACAAGCTCAAGCAGCTCAATGGGCACCCGCGAGTTATGGCATTCGAGTGAGATCATATCGATATTCGACTGCTTGAGCTTCGGAAAAATCTCTTCGTATTGACGCCATTCAGATCCGAGAGTCTTCTTCCAGTCGGCGTTGGCTTTGATGCCATAGCCATAACAAATATGGACTGCGGTTTCGCAGTTTAGTCCTTCAATCGCACGCTCAAGGCAGGCGATGCCCCAGTCGTTTACGTCGTCAAAAAACACGTTAAACGCCGGCTCATCAAACTGGATGATATTCACTCCGGCGGCTTCTAGCTCTTTGGCCTCTTCGTTAAGTAACTTGGCAAACTCCCACGCCAGCTTTTCGCGGCTGTGATAATGATCGTCGTATAGGGTGTCGATCATGGTCATGGGGCCGGGCAATGCCCATTTAATGGGTTGGTTGGTCTGTTGGCGTAAAAACTTGGCGTCTTCGACAAACACAGCTTTGGGGCGACTTACTGGACCAGTGACTGTTGGTACGCTGGCTTCGTAACGATTACGGATGGTTACGGTTTTGCGTTGTTCAAAGTCTACGCCGTCTAAGTGCTCGATAAAGGTAGTGACAAAGTGTTGGCGAGTTTGTTCGCCGTCGCTAACGATATCAATGCCTTCTAGCTGCTGCTCGTGCAGGCTGAGCTTGAGCGCATCGCGCTTGCCATCGGCCAGCGCCTCGTTGCTGAGCTTCCAGTCAGACCAGAGTTTTTCGGGTTCGGCCAACCATGCGGGTTTAGGTAAGCTGCCCGCAGTGGAGGTAGGAAGTAGTTTGTTCATTTTAGTGCTCCAATGTGCTGTCGGCAGTTAAGAAAAGTTGGCAGACCACTGCTCAAGTACCGATTGGTACGGCTTGATAAAGTGTTCTTCGGCCCATTTACCTTGTTCGACGGCAAGTCGGCTGCGCTCGTCACGGTCATAAACCACTTGAGTTAGCGAGTAGTCTTGGTGCTTTAAGCTCGGCTTAAAGGCTTCGCCTGCGACAGAGTTGGCGTTGTATATCTCTGGGCGATAAATCTTTTGGAATGTATCCATGGTGGCAATGGTGCTAATCAACTCTAGGTTGCTGTAGTCGTTTAGCAGGTCGCCACTAAAGAAAAACGCATACGGCGCCACACTGTTTGCAGGCATAAAGTAGCGCACGTTTAAGCCCATCTTTTTAAAGTACTGCTCTGTTAACGAGCTTTCGTTGGGCTTGTACTCTGTACCTAAAACCGGGTGATGGTTGGCAGTGCGGTGGTAAACCTTGTTGTCTGACACGCTAAGGCAAATTACGGGCTGCTTTTTAAAGCTCTGCTTAAATGCCGTAGAGCGCAAAAAGTCCTGAAACATTTTTCCGTGTAGGTCGCCATAATCGGTTGGTACGCTAAAGTGTGCTTTGTCTTTGTTGTGGTCGCGTAGCACCACACTAAAGTCATAATCGCGCACATACGACGAAAAGTTATTCCCCACAATGCCTTCAAAGCGTTCGTCCGTTTCGTGGTCGACGATGTAGGTTTGCAGCAACTCCATGGTGGGGAAGGTGTCGCCTTTGCCCTCTACGTCGATGTCCACATGCACAATTTCTAACTCAACGCTGTAGCGGTTGTGGTTTGGGTTGTCCCAGTGCGCGAGGGTGTTGAAGCTGTTGTTAATCATCTTCAGGGCGCGGCTTAAATTTTCTTGGCGTTGCTCGCCACGCGCTAAATTCGCGAAGTTTGTGGTAAGGCGAGTGTTGCCCGACGGTGTGTAATGCTCGTTAAACGCAATGCGCTTAATCGCGTAAGTAAAGCCCTGACTCATGACGACTGGTATCCTTTTTTGTGAACCAAACATGGTCGCCGCGAACAAAATACAATGCGGCGACGAGTGAATGCCAATAGTTATACGCCTAAATTAATATGAGTAAAAATGAAGATGTTTTTAATTAATATTAATTTTATTAATGGTTGTGACTGCGGAGAGTGGCTTTTGCTGGGGGAGTGAGTCGGGAAATAGTAGAGCAATAATAGAGAGTTTTGTGCAATAACAGCGTGCTTAACGAGCTGAGTAATCGACTTGATTTTAAGGTTTAAGTAATTGTATTTATTGGCTTTAAAGCGAAGTGAGTACTTGTTTATCGCTAAGCCATTTTACGTTTTAGCGATAGTAAAAAGTTTAGAGCAAACCCCAAAATTAAGGCCGGTTAAGCTGGTGGTAAATATCGTGGGTTTTTACGTAACAGGAAGGAAAGTACAGCCGAGATGAAAAACCTTCACAACCAGCGTCGTACATTTTGCTGGTAACTGAGGTAAGCGCCCGAAAAGCGCGCAGTGAGATGAGCCTCCTCTGATAACACTTGGCGATATAAAGCGGTTAAACCAATCGCTAAACACACCAACGAGAACAGCGAAGGCAGTGCAAAAAAGAAGCCGAGTTGTGCCAGTGCCACGCATAAAAACATGGGGTTGCGAGAGTAGGCAAAAGCGCCCGATATGATGAGCTTGTTCGGGCCGCTAGGGTCAATGCCCGATCGCCAAATATCGCCCATTTTAAGGTTGAGTATTACCGTACACACAAAGCCTGTGGTTAAAAATAGCAAACCGGTGAGTAATAGGGCGTCGTGCTCTAAGCCTTCAAACCGCAATAAATAGGTATCTAACTCTGGGAAGAAAACTCGAAATACACACACCATCCAAATCGTGGTGCGAAAAAACCGAAACGCCGAATGGTTCCACCAAGTGCTACTTAACGCTGGCCCCGCAAACACCTGCGCTTTGTGGGTTTGGCGTGTGGCGGTGACAATGCGAAGGGTATAAAACAGCGCGACACAGGTATAAAACACCGCTAAATAAACACGGGTATATTCAAAAAGGGCGTGAGAAGTGTCGGGCACGTGCTTAGCTCATAGGAGAAGGGTGTGTATGAATATACGCGAATTATGACCTGAGGTGGCAGCTTTCTGTTTATTTGTGTGATTTGCGACAGTTGAGTATGGCTTAGACATGATAAGAAGCTTGGTTTTGGCTTGAGTTAGCTTGGAGTATAATCTTGCTTTAACTACTTACCTTAAGTCGCCAGTTTATGCCAAACCATCAAGAAGAGCCTACTTTAGAAGCCGCTCGAAAAAACGACCAACACTGGATGCAAAAAGCCCTTGAGCTTGCCAAGTTATCGGCCGAAGAAGGCGAAGTGCCGGTGGGCGCGGTGGTGGTGTGTAATGGTGAAATTATTGGCGAAGGGCGAAATCGGCCGATTGGCGATCACGACCCGACCGCTCATGCCGAGATGGTCGCCTTACGCGATGCGGCACAAAAGATTCAAAACTACCGTTTAGTTGATACCACCCTTTATGTCACCTTAGAGCCCTGCACCATGTGTGCCGGTGCGATTGTCCACAGCCGTGTTACACGTGTGGTGTATGGTGCGACGGAGCCCAAAGCAGGTGTATGCGAAAGCCAACACAACATCTTTGAGACGCCGTTTTTTAATCACAAGGTCGAGATTACGTCTGGGGTGTTAGCCGAAGAAAGCAAAGCTGTGTTGCAGGACTTTTTTGCCCGTCGCCGTGCGCAAAAAAAGGCGGAGAAGCAGGCGAAGCGAGAGGCTGCGCAGCAAATGGAGATGGATACCTGCAGTGGTGAGGGTTCATAGCTATCTCGCCACCCTTCGGTAGTCTTGGATAAACAGCCTGCTATATAGCAAGCGTTAAAATAGAAAGCGCTAAATATAGAAAGTATTAAAGCGCCAACGGCAATGTCGGTGTCTCTGGCACTGTTTCTTCTGGCAGCTCAGCTGTTTCACTCTCTTCCGATGACTCGCCAACCGAGTCGCCTTCTTTAGCTTTACCCACACCGTTACCTTCTTCAGTAGCAGCGTCTTGTGTAACTTCAGTATCAGTCGCTGCCAGCACAGTTTGCGCTACTTTTTCATCTGCAGTCTGGCTATTCGTTCCTTCGTTCGCGGTCACACCTTGAGCATTCGGGCCAGAGGCCAGTGGCTCGGTAGTTGGGTCGGCCAGCGTTTGGCTTTGCAACGTTTCGCCTTGGCTTACAGGTTGAGTTTGTGCATCGGCGATAGCTACGTCTGCGTCGTTCGCTTCGGCTGGTGTATCGCCATGCTGGGCACTCAAGGCAAGAGGTGAGGCTTCGGATTGTTGCATTTGTGCCACTTGCTCGTGCCACTTAATCAGCTCAATGTACTTTTGAATGTTGCCGACGTATTGCACGGGCTCGTGGCCACGGGCGTAACCGCGTTTTACGGTTTTGTAGTATTTTTCTTGCGTGAGCTTAGGTAAAAAGACTTTTACATCGTCCCATTTGTTCGGATCTTGGCCCGCGCGTTGGGTTAGGATGCGGGCATCTTCAAGGTGACCATAGCCAATGTTATAGCTGGCGAGGGCCAGCCAAATACGGTCTTCGCCTTGTATTCTTTCGGGCATTCTTTCAAAAATCTTTTTAAAGTAAGCCGAGCCGCCACGAATACTTTCGCTGGGGTTGGTGCGGTCTTTTACGCCCATTTCTTTGGCTGTGGCGCGGGTGAGCATCATGATGCCGCGTACCCCCGTAGGTGATACCGCTCGCGGGTTCCAGTGAGACTCTTGGTAGGCAATGGCGGCAAGTAGATGCCAGTCGATACCCGTGGTTTGTTGCGCCTCAATAAAGTCGGGCAGCAGCACGGGTAAACGGCTTTTTATATGACTATTAAAGGTTTGGGTATCAAAAAAGCCAAGCGGGTTTTGTTGGCTAAAGTACTTAATTTTTAGGCTGCTAATCAGCGATTGCGTTTCTTCAAGGGCAAAAAAGTCATTCAGCGCTTGCGTGAACGAAGCATCAGGGTGAGGCAAGTAGGCCCAGCCAACAGGTTGAGGTTCATCGAGCTCAAAGGCGATGTTAATGCCCGGTAAATAAGGGCTAAAGGTGTCGAATAACAGGGTATCCATCACGCTTAAGTCCACTTCGCGCGCTTGTACTTTTTCCAGTACTTCGTAGTCCGACAGGGTATCTGTGGTTTGCCAGCTTAAGCTGGGGTGCTCGGCTTTTAGCGATTCGAGCAGTGGCAAGTGTGGGCTCGACTCGGGCAGCATCAAGGTTTTTTCTAAAATTTCTTCTATGCTTTTGGGAGGCTGTAACCCTTGAGTAATCCGATAGATCAGCGAGCTTGTGGTGTTTAAGTAAGCCGGTGCAAATGAATAATCAGCGGCCCTTGCTGGGGTGGCGATAATTTGCGCGGCGCTGATGTCGGCATCGCGACTGTTAAGCGCCGCGAGCGCGTCTGGTTTGTTGGGGTAAATATCAAATTGCAGCGCTAAGCCGTGATGATCTGCAAATGCTTGTGTGAGCTCGTACTCAAACCCTGCAGGTTCGCCTTTTTCGAGGTAGTAAATAGTAGGGGAGTTAACCGACGCCACGCGCAAGACACCCGTCTCTTTGAGGGACTCGAACCGCGACTTGCTGGTGTAGCTTAAAAAAAGCGGCACGCAGAGCAAGGCAACGATACAAATCGCCCGAAAAAGTTCTCTCTTTTTGCGAAGATCGAATATGAAAGCGGTTGTGTTCTGGTATCCCATAGGGTGTTTCAGGTAAAATTAGCGGCTTAGAATTTTTTGTAACCCGTGCCCGTATTATTGGCTCACTTAAAGAGGCTTGAAACTAACATGCTTTCATTGCGTGGAGCACCCGCTCTCTCAGCTTTTCGACACGACAAACTACTGTCTACTTTAACTCAGCGTGTACCCGCTGTAACAGGTGTTTATGCAGAGTTTGTTCACTTTGCTGACGTGACTCGTGAAATTACCGCTGAAGAGCAAGCGGTGTTAGAAAAGCTTCTTAAGTACGGCCCAAAAGCTGACGTGCAAGAACCTAACGGTCAGTTGTTTTTGGTGACACCTCGCTTGGGCACCATTTCTCCTTGGTCCTCAAAGGCTACGGACATTGTCCATAATTGTGGCCTTGATGCAATTAAACGAATTGAGCGTGGCGTTGTTTATTACGTAAGCTCAGACGCTCCTCTTAGCGAAGCCGATGCGCAAGCGACAGCTGCTGTGCTTCACGATCGCATGGTTGAGGTGGTCCTACCTGCGCTAGATGACGCACAAGCATTGTTTGCAGAAGAGCAGCCTGCTCCGCTAGCCACAGTGGGTATTTTGGCGGGTGGCCGCGATGCACTTGTAGCGGCAAACCACCGCTTGGGCTTGGCACTGGCCGAAGACGAAATCGATTACTTGGTAGAGGCGTTTGTTGGCCTAGACCGCGATCCAACTGACGTTGAGCTAATGATGTTTGCTCAAGCAAACTCAGAGCACTGCCGTCACAAAATCTTTAATGCCTCTTGGGACATCGACGGCGAAGCGCAAGAAAAGTCGTTGTTCGGCATGATCAAAAACACCAATGAGTTGGGTGGCGAAGACGTACTGTCTGCCTACAAAGACAACGCATCGGTGATTCGTGGCGCTAAAGGCGGCCGCTTCTTCCCAGACCCAGAATCTAAGACTTACGGTTACAACCAAGAAGATATTCACATCTTGATGAAGGTTGAAACCCATAACCACCCAACAGCGATTGCCCCTCACTCAGGTGCGGCAACTGGTTCGGGTGGTGAGATCCGTGACGAAGGTGCGACGGGGCGTGGTTCTCGTCCTAAAGCCGGCCTTAACGGCTTTACGGTTTCTGGCCTACGTATTCCTGGTTTTGAGCAACCTTGGGAACTTGATTACGGTAAGCCAGAGCGCATCGTGACGCCGCTGGATATTATGATTGAAGGCCCAATTGGCGCGGCTGCATTTAACAACGAATTTGGTCGCCCGAACCTAACGGGTTACTTCCGTACCTTTGAGCAAGAAGTAAACGGCGCGGCAGGTAAAGAAGTCCGTGGTTACCATCCGTGATGAGCACGTTGAGAAGGGCGATATCCCTGTAGGCGCTCGCCTTATTTGCTTGGGGGGCCCAGCGATGCAAATCGGCCTTGGTGGCGGTGCTGCGTCTTCTATGTCTTCGGGTAGCTCTTCAGCTGACCTTGATTTTGCCTCTGTACAGCGTGATAACCCAGAAATGGAGCGTCGTTGTCAGGAAGTGATCGACCAATGTTGGCAGCGTGGTCACCTAAACCCAATCGCATTTATTCACGATGTGGGTGCGGGCGGTTTGTCTAATGCCTTCCCTGAGCTTGTTAAAGACGGTAACCGCGGCGGTAACTTTGAGCTTCGTAACGTAAACAACGATGAGCCGGGCATGTCGCCATTGGCAATTTGGTGTAACGAAGCGCAAGAGCGTTACGTGTTGGCAGTGGCCGAAGAAAACATGGAGCTGTTTGAAGAAATTTGTCGTCGTGAGCGTTGCCCATACGCAGTAGTAGGTACAGCGACAGAAGAAATGCACCTAACGTTGACTGACGAGCACTTCAAAAACAGCCCAGTTGACCTACCTATGAGCGTGCTATTTGGTAAGCCACCAAAAATGCACCGCAGCGTAGAGCGTAAAGCTTACGATGTAGAAGCCTTTGACGGCCAAGGCATTAACCTTGCCGAAGCGGCAGAGCGCGTACTTAAGTTGCCAACCGTTGCTTCTAAGTCTTTCTTGATTACCATTGGCGACCGCTCTATTACCGGTCATGTTGTGCGTGACCAAATGGTTGGCCCATGGCAGGTGCCTGTAGCAGACTGTGCCGTAACAACCGCTGCTTACGATAGCTACGCCGGTGAAGCGATGGCCATGGGTGAGCGTACCCCGCTTGCGTTGGTAGACTCGCCAGCCTCTGGTCGTATGGCCATTGGTGAAACCATTACTAACTTGGCATCTGCAGCGATTGAGAAGTTGAGCGACATTAAACTGTCGGCTAACTGGATGTGTGCTGCGGGCCACCCAGGCGAAGACGAAAAGCTTTACGACACCGTAAAAGCGGTGGGTATGGAGTTGTGTCCTGAGCTAGGTTTGACCATTCCTGTAGGTAAAGACTCTATGTCGATGCGTACGGTTTGGAACGACGGCGACGAAGAAAAGTCGGTAACGGCACCTATGTCGTTGGTGATTTCTGGTTTTGCGCCAGTAACGGACGTACGTAAGTCACTTACACCTCAGCTACTCACTGACGAAGCCTCTGACCTTATTTTGATTGACCTAGGTAACGGCCAAAACCGTTTGGGTCTTTCTGCGTTGGCGCAGGTTTACCAACAAGTGGGTCAAAACGTACCGGATGTTGACGACAGCTCTGCACTTAAAGCCTTCTTTAGCGCAATTCAGGCGCTCAACACCGAAGGTTTGATTAAGGCATACCATGACCGTTCGGACGGTGGTTTGTTCGCAGCCGTTGCCGAAATGGCCTTTGCAGGTAAAACCGGTGTTAACTTGTCGCTAGATCTTCTTGCGGATAGCGAAGCAGACGTAGTACCTGCGCTATTTAACGAAGAGCTAGGTGCTGTGATTCAGGTTGCTAGCAGCGATACCGAAGCGGTATTGGCGATTCTATCTGAGGCGGGCTTGGCTGAAGAAAGCAAAGTCATTGGTCAGCTTAACAGCAACGACAGCCTTGATATCGCATTTGATGGCGAAACTCTTTACACCGAAAGCCGTACACAGCTTTACCGCTGGTGGGCGCAAACTTCTTACGAAGTTCAAGCTCTACGTGATAACCCAGAGTGTGCGAAGCAAGAATTTGACGGCTTGCTTGATGCAAACAACCCAGGTTTAAGCGCGTCGCTAACCTTCGATATTAACGAAGATGTGACCGAGCCATTCGCTAACGCCTTTATTAACACAGGCGCTAAGCCAAAAATGGCGATCTTGCGTGAGCAGGGCGTAAACGGCCAAATCGAAATGGCAGCTGCTTTTGACCGCGCGGGTTTTGAGGCGGTTGACGTGCATATGAGCGACATCTTGGCAGGCCGTATTTCGCTAGACGAAATGAAAGGTTTAGTTGCTTGTGGTGGCTTCTCTTACGGTGACGTATTGGGCGCTGGTGAAGGTTGGGCGAAGTCTATTCTGTTTAACAACAGCACGCGTGACCAGTTCACTCGCTTCTTTAACCGCACAGATACCTTCGCATTGGGTGTGTGTAACGGTTGTCAGATGATGTCTAACTTGAGCGAATTGATTCCGGGTGCAGAGCAGTGGCCACACTTTGTTCGTAACAACTCTGAGCAGTTTGAAGCACGTGTTGCCATGGTTGAAGTGCAAGAAAGCCCATCTATCTTCTTGGCTGATATGGCAGGCAGTAAGATGCCAATCGCTGTGGCACACGGTGAAGGTCGTGCAGAATTTGCTGCAGCTGACCAGCTAGATGCGATTGCACAGCAGCAGCTAGTTGCCTTGAAGTATGTGGATAACTACGGCCAAGCGACTGAAACTTACCCAGCTAACCCGAACGGCTCACCACAAGGTGTGACAGGTGTAACCACAGCAGATGGTCGCTTTACGATCATGATGCCTCACCCAGAGCGTGTTTTCCGTGCGGTTCAAAACTCTTGGGCACCGGCCGAGTGGCAAGAAAACGGCGCGTGGATGCGTATGTTTGCTAACGCTCGCCGTTGGGTGGGCTAAGCAAAAAGCCATTAGAGGGTATGAGTGCCCCGAAGGTGTTGCTCATACCGTTAATGCCGTTAATGGATTAGCGGCGCGATTAAAGTGTTAAATAGCGTGCCATAAAAAAGCGAGCTTCCTTTAAGGGGCTCGCTTTTTTATTGCCTGCTAAAAATTAGCAGAGGTAATTAAGGCAATACTTTTTTGTAAGGCTTAACCGTTACTTGTGCGTATACACCCGCTTCAACGTAAGGGTCGGCATCGGCCCATGCTTGCGCAGCTTCTAGGCTTTCAAACTCGGCAATGACCGTGCTGCCAGTAAAACCCGCTTCACCTGGGTCTTCACTGTCTACTGCTGGCATAGGGCCAGCAACCAATAGGCGGCCTTCTTCGTTTAGGGCTTTTAGGCGCTCAATGTGAGCAGGGCGAGCCTTCATGCGCAGTGGTAGGCTGTTTTCTACATCTTGCGAAAAAATAACGTAGTACATAACTTTCTCCAAAAAAGGCAGCGTTGGCTGCCGTCTAACCTATTTGTCTTCTTTGGGTAGGTATTTAGAAATATAAACACCCTGCACCAAGATAAATACAAGGGTAAGGCCCAACATGCCAAAGAGCTTAAAGTCGACCCAAATTTCTTCGCTAAAGGTGTAGGCAACAAATAGGTTTACGCCGCCCACCGCAAAGAAAAAGGCAATCCAAGCCCAGCTTAGTTTTAACCACGCATGGCTAGGAAGGTTGATGCTGGCACCCATTAAACGTTGCACGATCGGCTTGTCGCCAATGTAGTGGCTGCCTAAAAAAGCTAAACCAAACAACCAGTTAACGATACTTGGCTTCCATTGGATAAAGGTTTTGTCCTGAAACGCAACGGTAGCACCACCCAAAACCACTACAAGCACCAAGGTGACAAGCTGCATTTTTTCGATGGTTTTGGTTTTAAACCAGGTGTAGGCCATTTGCAGTAAAGTCGCAGGAATGAGTACGGCGGTGGCCAAAATGATATCGTCAGTGTTTTTGTAAACAACAAAGAAAATAACGATAGGTAAAAAGTCTAACAGTAACTTCATAGGGTTTAGCGGCTCTTATGGTCGTAATTGTTAGCGCCACAGTATAAATGAAGTGGGTGCGCGAATTAACCGATAATTTGTAGGCTGTTATCTGGCCTCTAAAAGCGTATGATGAATCTATTATCAAAGCTCGCGAGTTTTACCTAAAGCCTTTATATGATCGAACAACCTTCCGCAGCGCCGCTTCGCTACGACTTACACATGCACACGACCGCCTCCGACGGCACCCTTAGCCCACAGGCTTTGGTTGACCGTGCCAACGAGCGTGGCCTAGGCCTCATCGCCATTACTGACCACGACACCATGGATGGCGTAATTCAATTGCGCAACCAAGGCGAGTTAGGCGACTTGCAGTTGGTTTCGGGTGTTGAGCTTACGGCGCAACTCGACGGTCGAGTCTTACATATCGTTGGTTTGAACCTAGACGAGAACAACCAAGGGCTCGCAGCTTATTTTGAAGAGCTACAACAGCTTCGCCAGCGTCGTTTAGAGGCGATTTGTACGCGTTTAAGTCGCACTGGAGTGAATGGCCAAGCAGTGCAAACCAAAGCTTTTGAGTTGGCAAATGGCGCAAGCCCTGGCCGACCGCATATCGCCCGTGCCATGGTGGCGCTAAATATCGTTAAAAGCGAACAGGCGGCATTTAACCAATATTTGGGTACGGGAAAGGTCGCCGACGTTAAAATGTCGTGGCCAAGCCTACAGCAAGCCATTGAAGTGATAAAAGCCGCTGGTGGCGTTGCTGTTTTGGCGCACCCAACGAAATATAAAATGACCATGACCAAAGTGCGTCGTGTGGTTGATGAGTTTATTGAGTTAGGTGGCGAAGGTATTGAGGTGTCGTATACCGGTATTGGCCCTGATCACATGTTTTACCTTATTCGCTTAGCAAAAGAAAAAGGCTTGTTTATTTCGGCCGGAAGCGATTTTCATAGCCCAAGCCATGGCTGGACGGATATTGGTAAGTTTCCTGCGATTGAAGTGGGCGAAAGCCATATTTTAAATCGCCTTATTTAATTCGCTTTTAAACCCAGAGCGTTTATTGGGAATGATGCTTTTATTTATTGGTTTTTAGTTTAAGGCTTAAAAAACGAAAGTATTGGGTTGTTCGTAACTTCTTTTATTCACTATAATACCGATTAGGTTTTGAACGAGGCGATTAAGTGAGCCAGTTTTTTCAGATTCACCCAGATAACCCGCAAAATCGACTGATTCAACAAGCAGTCGAATTGCTTAAATCGGGTGGTGTGGTGGTTTATCCTACCGATTCTGCCTATGCGTTGGGCGCGGTGTTGGGTAATAAAGGCGCGTTAGAAA
This sequence comes from Pontibacterium sp., assembly GCA_049603715.1. Lineage (GTDB taxonomy): Bacteria > Pseudomonadota > Gammaproteobacteria > Pseudomonadales > Balneatricaceae > Pontibacterium. The sequence continues at coordinate 137,893 of JBMYSW010000001.1, forward strand.
AAATCAAACGCATCCGAAAACTCGACGATAAACACAACTTTACCCTCGTTTGCCGAGACCTAAGCGAAATTGGTACTTATGCAAAGGTAGATAACCAAGCTTATCGGTTATTAAAAATGTTAACGCCCGGCGCTTATACATTTATTCTACCCGCCTCATCTGAAGTACCCCGTAGGATGCTTCACCCAAAACGCAAAACCGTGGGTATTCGTGTACCCGATAACCGGATTGCAATGGCCCTCGCTGAGGCCTTGGGTGAGCCGATGGTAAGTACGTCACTTATTATGCCTAATGACGATATGCCATTAATGGACCCTTATGAAATACGCGATCTCCTTGAGCATGAAGTTGCTCTGGTGATTGATGGTGGTTACTGCGGTATGGAGGCAACCACCGTCCTTGATTTGACCAATGGTGTGCCAGAGCTGGTGCGTCAGGGGGCAGGCAGTATCGAGGGTGTTATCTAATTTTAGGTTTGTCGAGTACACCGAAGTGTGCGGATAAAAATGGGTGGATTAAAATATGTCTGAGTTTCAAAAGATCTTAACGCGTAAAAACTCTCTACGTAAAAACTGTGCAGAATTATCTGCAGAGCAACTAAACAAAGTTATTGCAGATTTAACTGAGCTTGTAGACGAAAAGCGTTTAGAAGAAGAGCAACAAGCGCAAATTGAAGCGCAAAAAGCGGCTAAGATTGAAGAAATTATTCGTATCATGAAAGAAGGCGAGATTGATATGAGTGAGCTTTCTGGTTTGGCTGAATACTCAGCTAAAAAGAAAGTAGAAGCTAAATACCGTTTAACAACTGAAGACGGTGAAGTAGTGGAGTGGTCTGGCCGTGGTCGTACCCCCGCTGCATTTAAAGCTAAGTTTGACGAAGGCTTTACTAAAGACGACTTTTTGATTTAAGTCGTTTGACTCATGCCGTGAGGCATTATTGAAGCTCGGGCATTATTGCTCGGGCTTTTGTTATTTATGGCGGCAATGTTTGCTGCTAGGAGTGAATTCCATGAAAGACGAAAAACTTCATAAAGTATTAGCGCGCTCGGGTACTGGTTCGCGTCGCGAAATGGAACGTTGGATTGCCGCAGGTCGTGTGCAGCTCAATGGCGAAGTGGCGACTTTGGGTGATCGCGTAACGGCAAAAGACCGTGTAGTGGTTGATGGCCGTGAAGTTAAGCTCGTGTTCGATCGCGAAGCGCCAAAGCGTATTTTGCTTTATAACAAGCCGATTGGTGAGGTGTGTACTCGTAACGACCCTGAAGGGCGTGCGACGGTATTTGACCACCTGCCTCCGCTGCGCGATGGTCGCTGGATTGCGGTGGGGCGTTTGGATATTAACACCTCGGGTTTGTTAATTTTTACCACCGATGGTGAGTTGGCCAATACCTTGATGCACCCTTCAGCTAACATCGACCGTGAATATGCGGTACGGGTGTTGGGTGAAGTGAGTGATGCTACCCTCGAAACTCTCAAAAAAGGGGTGTTGCTCGACGATGGTATGGCGAAGTTTACAGATGTTCAGTACTTTGATGGTGAAGGCGCTAACAAGTGGTATCACTGTGTGGTTATGGAAGGTCGTAACCGAGAAGTACGTCGATTGTGGGAGTCGCAAGAGCTTAAAGTGAGCCGCCTAAAACGCGTTCGCTATGGGCCTGTGTTCTTGCCAAGCGATATTCGTGCAGGTACATGGAAAGAAATGACGCCAAAAGAAGTGTCTGAGCTGTCTAAGATGTTTGGCTTGTCCGGCGCGAAAGGCCGCAAGTTAACCGTGGCAGAGGAAGAGCAAATGGCACGTCGTTACAAGCGTCAAAAAACACGCCGTAGCGATGACCGTGTGCGTCAAAACCACGATGAATAGATAAACGCTTTTTGCTTAAGTGTTTATACAAAGAAAAGGGCCATGGTTTTGAATCATGGCCCTTTTTTAATGCTTGCTTATGTTTGTTTGCGGAGGTGTTAGCCCTGTGCGTCGAGGCTTTTACCGTTGGTGCCAATGCTGTCGTCACTCATAAGGTATAAGTACACGGGTAAAATATCTTCAGGCGTTGGCAGGGTAAAAGGATCTTCTGCTGGGTAGGCAGTGGCACGCATTTGGGTGCGTGTTGCCCCTGGGTTAATGGCGTTTGCTCGTACGTTGGAGGTGTTGTCCAATTCGTCGGCGAGGGTTTCCATTAAGCCTTCGGTAGCAAACTTAGATACGGCGTAAGCACCCCAGTAGGCGCGACCTTTTTTACCCACACCCGAGGAGGTGAATACCACAGAAGCATGGGGTGCAGCCTCTAGTAGTGGCATGAGCGCTTGGGTGAGTAAAAATGGCGCATTGACGTTAATTTGCATCACTTGCTGCCAAGTGCTGGGGTCATAGTCGGAAAGCGCCGTTCTTAACCCTAAAATGCCAGCGTTGTGGAGCAGTCCGTCCAGTCGGCCAAACTCGTTAATAAGGGTTTGGGCTAGTTCGTTGTACTCGTGCTCGCCAGCGCTTTCGAGGTTCATTGGTACCAGAGCTGGCTGCGGGTGGCCTTCGGCTTCAATTTCGTCGTAGGTGGCTTCGAGTTTATCTAGGCTGCGGCCCAACAAGATAACCGTCGCGCCGGCTTGGGCGTAAGCCTTTGCTGCGGCTTTGCCGATACCGTCGCCAGCACCGGTTACAAGAATCACTTTGTCTTTTAAGCAGAGGGGAGGAGCGGTGTAAGCAAACATGGTCGTACCTCTCTATATCTCTATGTTGCTCTAACTCTATATTTCTATAAAGCTTATGCGGTCTATGCATTCGTTGCAGCCTATTCGGCTGATCGTTACTAGGGCTGTAGGATGGCTAAGCACAACCTATGCTTTCACCAAAAAGCTGCCATTTTAAACGCTTGTTGCCGTCTTACCTTGTTGTGTTGCAAGGAATGAGTCGTTTAAGTGGCAAAGCTTATAAAGTTAAACCGCGTAAAGTTAAACCGCTAGTAGCGTTTCAAGTAATGGCTTGAGTTGACGCGGGTCGCTAACGGCGTGGTCTGCTCCCCATGGTGCCGTGGACGTTGGGCCTTCGTCAAGGTATCCCCACAAGGCTGCAATGGTCATCATGTTAGCGGCTTTACCACTTTCTATGTCTCGGGCATGGTCGCCCACATAAATGCAGTCGCTAGCTTCAAGACCTAGGGTTTTGCTGGCAAGCCACATAGGCTCTGGGTGGGGTTTAGGCTGGCTTACGTGCTCTGGGCAAAGGGTAATGTGACTACGCTTATCAATGCCAAAGCCTTCGAGCAGCGGCGTGGTAAAACGCTCGGGCTTGTTGGTGATAATGCCCCATGGGACTTTGTGCTGGTCAAACCAGTCCAGCAGCTCGCCAAGGCCATCAAAGTATTGCGAGTCTTGGTAAATGTGGCTGCTGTAGTGGTCAAGTAATGTTTGGGTGAGGCGAGCAAATTCTGGGTCGTCGCGCTCAATAGCAAAGGCGTCGGCGATCATGGCGGCTGCGCCGTTAGAAACCTGCGTACGCGCTTGAGCGTAGCTAATGGCGGCTTTGCCTTCACCTTCTAGGGTTTTACTTAGCGCGAGGTAAAGGTCCGGTGCGGTGTCGATGAGGGTGCCATCTAAATCGAATAATACTGCTTTCATAGCGGAGCCTCTTAAGTAGCCGAGCCTTTGAGTCGTAATATTGTTAACTGTAATGCCTACAGGCGCGACGACTTTAAACGCATCAAATGCCGAATCAGATTAACTCGGCTTTTGTGTAGCGATCATGTAGTTAACGTCGGTGTCGTTTGGGTCTAAACGATATTGCTGAGTCAGCGGGTTGTAGACTAAACCACAGCTGTCTTTGGCGCCGAGTTCGGCTTGGCGAATCCAGCGGGCAAGCTCAGAAGGGCGAATAAACTTTTTAAAGTCGTGTGTGCCCTTAGGAACGATGTTGAGTAGGTACTCGGCGCCTAAAATCGCAAACAAGTACGCTTTGGGGTTGCGGTTTAAGGTCGAGAAAAACACATGGCCGCCGGGCTTACACAAGGTTGAACAGGCTTTTACTACTGAAAGTGGGTCTGGCACGTGTTCGAGCATTTCCATGCAGGTAACCACATCAAACTCACCGGCGTGCTCAGCCGCAAAGGCTTCGGCGGTGGTTTGTTGGTAGTTAACACTTACACCGCTTTCAAGGGCGTGAAGCTTAGCCACTTTAAGCGGCGCTTCGCCCATATCAATGCCGGTAACATTGGCGCCGCGCTGAGCCATAGACTCAGACAAGATGCCGCCACCGCAGCCAACGTCGAGGACTTTTTTGCCGCTTAGGTGGGCTCGCTGGTCAATGTAGCCGACACGTAATGGGTTGATGTCGTGTAACGGTTTGAATTCGCTGGTTTTGTCCCACCATTGGCTGGCGAGCTCTTCAAATTTTGCGATTTCATTGGCATCTACGTTGGCGCTTAAAGAGTCAGACATACTTCACTCGGGCTGATATTGGCAAATACGGGGTTTTGCGTGTTTTATACTGCAAAAACAAGGCTGCAGTTTACCACTGTGCCCCATGGGTACAAAGCAAAGGTCGAGATGTGGCTGGCTCTTATTTCGCTTTTTACTGATCCGCGAGCAGGTTTAGGGGCTTCTTAGCAAAAGGATTGCACAAAAATACCGTTCAATGACAAACTTAAGCGCTTCATTTTTCAGGATTAATAAAAGCTTGTGGTATACTTCATCGGTTTGAAATAATCGGTGGTATGTCTCCACTGTGTAAGCTAATCGAAGGGTAGCGAATGGGTGATTTAGCCAGAGAAATTCTGCCAGTAAACATCGAAGATGAGCTGAAGCAATCGTATCTTGATTACGCCATGAGCGTAATTGTTGGGCGTGCCTTGCCTGACGTACGCGATGGCCTTAAGCCAGTGCACCGCCGCGTACTATACGCCATGCACGATCTGAGTGTTGATTGGAACAAGCCTTACAAAAAGTCGGCACGTATTGTCGGTGACGTTATCGGTAAATATCACCCACACGGTGATAGCGCGGTTTACGATACCATCGTACGTATGGCCCAAGACTTTTCGATGCGCTACACCTTGATCGACGGTCAAGGTAACTTCGGTTCGGTCGACGGCGACTCAGCAGCTGCCATGCGTTACACCGAAATTCGCATGGAAAAAATCTCCCACGAGATGCTTTCCGACCTCGACAAAGAAACCGTCGACTTTGTGCCTAACTACGACGGCACAGAACAGATTCCAGAAGTGCTACCTACACGTGTGCCTAACCTATTGGTGAACGGCTCTGCGGGTATCGCTGTAGGTATGGCGACCAACATTCCACCGCATAACCTAAGCGAAGTGGTGCGTGGCTGTATCGCATTAATCGAAAACCCTGATATCTCCATCGATGATTTGATGGAATACATCCCAGGCCCAGACTTCCCAACGGGTGGTATCATTAATGGCCGTGCAGGTATTCTGCAAGCCTACCGTACTGGGCGTGGTCGTATTTATGTGCGTGCTAAGCACCACGTAGAAACTGACAGCAAAGGTAAAGAGTCTTTGGTGATTACCGAGATTCCTTACCAACTTAACAAAGCGCGCTTAATCGAAAAGATTGCCGAGCTGGTTAAAGATAAAAAGCTTGAAGGTATCACTGAGCTACGCGATGAGTCTGACAAAGACGGTATGCGTATTGTGATTGAATTGCGTCGTGGCGAAGTGCCAGATGTGATCATCAACAACCTGTTTGCACAAACGCAAATGGAAAGCGTCTTTGGTATCAACGTGGTGGCCTTGGTAGACGGCCAGCCGCGTACCCTTGACCTTAAATCGATGCTCGAGTGCTTCGTGGTTCACCGCCGCGAAGTGGTGACCCGTCGTACCTTGTTTGAGCTACGCAAAGCCCGTGAGCGCGGCCATATCCTTGAAGGTTTGGCCATTGCCTTGGCTAACATCGACGATATTATCGCCTTGATCAAAGCGTCTCCGTCTCCGGCTGAAGCGAAAGAAGCCCTTATGGCGAAAGGCTGGGCGCCAGGTGGCGTAACTGCGATGCTAGAGCGTGCTGGTGATGCGGCGTGTCGCCCAGAAGAGCTTGAAGCTTGCTATGGCTTGGTTGATGGTATTTACCACCTATCGCCAGCTCAAGCACAAGCGATTCTTGAGCTTCGCTTACACCGCTTGACTGGCCTAGAGCACGAAAAACTCATTGGCGAATACCAAGAACTGCTAGAGCGCATTGCTGAGCTACTCGAAATCTTGGGCTCTCATGCGCGCCTCATGGAAGTGATTCGCGAAGAGCTAGAACAAATTCTAGAAGGCTACGGCGATGATCGTCGTACCGAAATTACCGCGTCTCGCCGTGACCTAACCGTCGCGGACCTGATCACCGAAGAAGACATGGTCGTAACCATTTCGCATCAAGGTTATGCCAAAACTCAGCCGCTAGACGACTACCAAGCGCAGCGTCGTGGCGGTAAGGGTAAAGCCGCAACCAAGGTGAAAGACGAAGACTTTATCGAACACCTGTTGGTAGCTAATACTCACGATACCATTTTGTGTTTCACCAACCGTGGCAAAGTATACTGGCTGCGTGTGTTCGAAATTCCACAGGCTAGCCGTACCGCCCGTGGTCGCCCAGTGGTGAACATCCTGCCATTGGCCGAAGACGAACGTATCACCACGATTCTGCCTGTTAACGAATACTCAGAAGACCGCTTCGTGTTTATGGCAACTGCGTTGGGTACTGTTAAAAAAGTTGGCCTAAATGCTTTCTCTCGCCCACGCACCTCGGGCCTTATTGCCCTTGAGCTGAACGAAGGCGATACCTTGATTGGCGCGGCTATCACTAACGGCAACGACGATGTCTTGCTAATGACCTCTGCCGGTAAAGCGATGCGCTTTGACGAAGACGATGTTCGCCCAATGGGCCGAACTGCACGTGGTGTTCGTGGCGTGAAAATGCCAGACGACGTGAAAGTCATTTCGTTGATTATTCCGCAAGAAGGCGGCGCAGTACTGTCGGCGTCTGAAAACGGCTACGGTAAAAAGACAGCCATCGACGAATTCCCAGTGAAAGGCCGTGGTGGTCAGGGTGTCATTGCTCAGCAGTGCTCTGAACGTAACGGTGGCTTAGCTGGTGCGGTGCAGGTCTTCTCGGGTGACGATGTGATGTTGATCAGTGACCAAGGTACTTTGGTGCGTACACCCGCCGACGAGATTTCGTCCCTTGGCCGTAACACCCAAGGTGTGACACTGATTCGCGTTGCCGATGACGAGCACCTGGTAGGTATTGCTCGTATCGAAGAGCCAGAAAGTGATGAAACTGAACTTGCCGAAGGCGCAGACGCTGAGCAAGGTGAAGAAACACCTAATGCAGCACCTGCAGCCGAAAGCGGTGATGACTCAGTAGCCGAAGGCCCGCAGGCCGAAAGCTAATCGGCAACGCGCTTAATAGCGCGTTAGCCGCTAAACTCCCCACACCAAAGCCATCGTGTGTTGCCCCAAAATCAAGGGGTAAACACTCGGTGGCTTGTGTGGCTTTGTAGTGTTAACCACAAGGGGTTTTGCTCCTTGTTAATGTGATGAACGACCCATGCGTAAACATAATTTTAGTGCAGGACCTTCGGCGCTTCCCGAAGCTGTTTTAACGCGCGCTCAAGGCGAGCTACTTGACTGGCACGGCACCGGCCTTTCTATTATGGAAATGAGCCACCGCAGTGCTGAGTTTGTTTCTGTTGCTGAAAAAGCAGAGCAGGACCTTCGCTCGCTAATGAACATTCCAAGCAACTACAAAGTCTTGTTTGTTCAAGGCGGTGCAACGTCGCAATTTAGCATGGTGCCGCTTAACCTCTTGGGTGACAAAACCAAAGCCGATTACATCAATACCGGTATTTGGTCAGGCAAAGCCATTAAAGAAGCACAGCGCTACTGCACAGTGAACGTGGCGAGTTCATCGGAAGAGACTAACTTCACCTCGGTTCCAAGCCAGGACGAGCTTAAACTCGACCCAGAGGCGGCTTACGTTCATTACACACCTAATGAAACCATTGGTGGTGTAGAGTTTGATTACATCCCAGATACTGGCGACGTGCCGCTCGTAGCCGACTTCTCGTCGTCTATCTTATCGTACGAAATTGACGTGTCTAAGTTCGCACTTATCTATGCTGGTGCGCAAAAGAACATTGGCCCTGCTGGCTTAACCCTTGTGATCGTTCGCGAAGACATGTTGGGTAAATGTGCGGCTTCTGCGCCGTCTATGTACGACTACAGCAAAACAGCGGCTGCCGACTCGATGCTTAACACGCCTCCGACCTTGGCTTGGTACTTGTCTGGCTTGGTGTTTGAGTGGCTACAAGAGCAAGGTGGTGTCGCTGCGGTTGAAAAGATCAATGCCGAAAAAGCGGCGTTGCTTTACAACTACCTGGATGAAAGCGACTTTTTTGCTAACCCAGTGGCGGTGAATGCGCGCTCTAAAATGAATGTGCCCTTTACCCTTAAAAACACTGACCTCGAAAAAACCTTCTTGAAAGAGGCAGAAGCAGCTGGCCTGCTAAACCTTAAAGGTCACCGCTCTGTGGGTGGTATGCGTGCCAGCATTTACAATGCGGTGCCATTAAGCTCGGTTGAAGCTTTGGTTGATTTCTTAAAAACTTTCGAAAAGACCCACGGCTAAACGTTATGAGCGAACAAGAAAAAGAACTGTCGGTTTTACGTAACGAAATAGACGCCATTGACCAGCAAATTCAACGTTTGCTGAATCAGCGTGCTGAATGTGTTCACAAAGTAGCGGATGTAAAACATCGCTATGAGCCCAATGGCACGCCAGTGTTTTATCGCCCCGAGCGAGAAGCACAAGTGATGCGTCGTGTTATCGAACGAAACGACGGGGGTGCGATGCCAAGTCATTTGGCGGCACATCTTATTCGCGAAGTGATGTCGGTGTGTTTATCGCTCGAAAAAACCATGCGAGTGATGTACATCGACGAAAGCCATGGCGCGCCGTATCAAGCGGCGCGTAAGCACTTTGGCTCGGCCTCAGAACTCATTGAGGCCGAAAGCCTCGTACAAGCCTTTAGCGAACTGGCGCAAGCCAGGGTCGATTACATTTTGGTGCCCTTTGTTGTTGGCTCCGAGCTAAACGACGAAACCCTAAGCCTGCTGCTAGACTCTAACAGCTACATTTGTGGCGAAGTGAGTGTGCCTGTGGCAAAAGATCAAATCTTTTTGATTGTGGGTAACCAGCAAGTGTCGGCCAGTGGCGATGATCGTACTTGGTTTTATGTTAGCGATTCCAAAACCAATGCCGATTCGGTATTTGAGCAGCTCGCCATCGAACCCAACGCGATTTGGTCGGTGATCAACGATGTTGAAAACGGTTGGTGTATCGACGTCAATGGCCACACTGATGAACAGCTTAAGCCGCTAATGGAGCAGCTAACGGCGCAGTTTGGCCGTGTTCGCACCTTGGGTGCCTACCCTAAGGCTGTGCTGTAGATGGCTTGCGACTTTATTTCCCTCGCCACCTCTGGTGTTCAGGGGCTCACACCTTATCGTCCGGGTAATGCCGGCACCCTAGGTGTGGATAACTTATTGATGCTCGCCAGCAACGAAAACCCATTGGGTGCGGGTGAGCGTGCTCAGCAAGCGGCGGCTGCTCATTTGTCGCGTTTGCAGGACTATCCAGACCCGTCTGGCTATGCACTCAAAACAGCGATTGTTGAGCGTTTTGGCTTGGCTTATGAGCAAATTACCTTGGGTAATGGCTCTAATGATGTACTCGACCTGATTGCGCGGGCCTTTTTAGCACCCGGTGATGAGGCGATTTATGCCGAGTATGGCTTTTTGGTATACCCCATTGTGGTTCAAGCCATTGGCGCAACGGGTGTACAAGTACCTGCAAAGGATTGGGGACATGACTTACCTGCGATGGCAGCGGCGGTAACGGCCAAGACTAAGGTTATTTTTTTGGCTAACCCCAATAACCCAACGGGTACTTGGTTTGACGGCAGTGCCTTTACTGAGTTTATGGCGAGTGTGCCTGAGTCTGTCGTGGTTGTATTAGACGAGGCCTACACTGAGTTTAACGACGATGTCACTGTAAGTGGCCTAGACTTGGTGGCCCAGTACTCCAATTTAGTGGTCACTCGCAGCTTTTCAAAAGCCCATGGTTTAGCGGCATTACGTGCTGGCTTTGCCGTGGCGAATGCGCAAATTACGGACTTATTAAACCGTGTGCGCCAGCCGTTTAATATGAACACCTTGGCGATTTATGCCGCAGCTGCAGCCCTGTTTGACGACGCTCACTTAGCGGCTTCGGCAACCATGAACGCGCAGGGCATGGCGCAGTTAATGCAGGGCTTTAAAAGCCTTGGGCTCGCTTGGATTCCATCAAAAGCGAACTTTTTAACCCTAGAGGTTGGCCCAGAAGCTGCAAAAATTGCGCAGAAGTTAAAAGAAAGAGGCGTATTTGTTCGCCCGCTGGATAATTACAATATGCCCCAGCATTTACGTATAACCATTGGCTTGCCCGAACAAAACGAGCGACTGTTAGATACGCTTGCGCAAGTCATTAAAGAGGTCGATTGTGGACACTAATCCTCTAAAAAATATTTTTATTATTGGTTTAGGGCTGATTGGTGGCTCCTTGGCCAAAGCGATTAAAGCACACCCGCTGGACGTGACTATTTCGGTTTATGACCGCGACCTAGGTGAGTGTGATAAGGCGATTAAATACGGGATCGCAGACGAGATTGCACCGAGTATCGAAGCTGGAACGCAAGCGGCGGATCTCGTTGTGATTGCGGTGCCTGTACAAGCGTTTAAAGCGGTGTTTACAGACGTCGCCAAGGGCATGACAGAGCGTACGGTGATTACTGACGTTGGCAGCACAAAAGCCAGTGTAGTCGCCAGTGTGGTGGATGTTTTAGGTTATCTGCCTAATACCTTTGTGCCCGGCCATCCGATTGCAGGGTCTGAGCGCAGCGGTATCGACGCCGCGGAGGCGAGCCTGTTTGAAAACCATAAGGTTATCCTTACACCTAACGCCAAAACAGACCCTGATGCCCTCAACGCTGTTAGCTGGATTTGGACCTTAACCGGCGCCAATGTGTTGCATATGGAAGTATCGCACCACGACGAAGTGTTGGCTGCAACCAGCCACTTACCGCATCTTATGGCGTTTTCGTTGGTGGATACCCTTGCCCGAGAGCAAGATTGCCGCGAAATTTTTCGCTATGCAGCCGGTGGCTTTCGCGACTTTACCCGTATTGCCGCCAGTGACCCGGTGATGTGGCACGACATCTGTGTGGCCAATACCGCACCTATTTTGAAGCAAATTGACCAGTTCTGTGAGGGAGTACAGAACTTACGCGCTGCCATTGCTAACCACGACAGTGAAGCAATGTTAGGCACCTTTACTCGCGCCAAAGCAGCGCGCGAACATTTTTCTAGAATACTATCAGGCACAGCCTTCTCTAATACTATGAACAATACAAACGTAATTTTTAATGCACAACCTGGTGGCTCTGTTAAGGGCCGTATTCGCGTTCCTGGCGACAAATCAATCTCGCACCGCTCTATTATGTTGGGCTCTTTGGCCAACGGTGTAACCGAAGTGAGCGGCTTTTTAGAAGGCGAAGATAGCCTAGCAACGCTACAAGCCTTCCGCGATATGGGTGTGGTAATTGAAGGCCCTAACCAAGGCCAAGTGCGTGTTCATGGTGTGGGTCTTAAAGGCCTAAAAGCACCTGCAGCGCCTTTGTACGTTGGTAACTCGGGTACTTCTATGCGTTTGTTGGCTGGCTTGTTGGCAGCACAGCCTTTTGACAGTGAGCTAACGGGTGATGAATCGCTAACCAAGCGTCCAATGGAGCGTGTCGCAAAACCGCTACGCCTAATGGGTGCTGAAATTGAAAGCGCTGATAACGGTCGTCCGCCACTTAAAATTAAAGGCAACAAGGCGCTTAAAGGCATTCATTACGATATGCCAATGGCCAGCGCCCAGGTTAAATCCTGCTTGATGTTGGCAGGTTTGTACGCCGACGGTGAAACCTCTGTCACTGAGCCAGCACCTACCCGTGACCACTCAGAGCGTATGCTTAGCGGCTTTGGTTACACCATTAACAAAGACGGCAGCCGTGTAAGCCTACAAGGTGGTGGTGAGCTAACCGCGACTCAAATTGATGTGCCTGCAGATATCTCTTCTGCCACTTTTTTCCTAGTTGCAGCGGCCATTACCCCGAATTCTGACCTAGTCCTTGAACACGTGGGTATCAATCCGACGCGAATCGGTGTAATTAATATTCTTAAGCTAATGGGTGCAGACCTAACTTTGAGCAACGAGCGCGAAGTAGGTGGCGAGCCAGTGGCTGATATCCATGTTAAGTACACGCCACTGAAAGGGATTGACATCCCAGAAGACCAAGTACCATTAGCAATTGATGAATTTCCTGCGCTGTTTGTTGCAGCGAGCTGTGCCGAAGGTCAAACCCGTGTAACCGGTGCTGAAGAGCTTCGTGTGAAGGAAAGTGACCGTATTCAGGTAATGGTAGACGGCCTAAAAGCCTTGGGTGTAGATATTGAAGGCACGCCTGACGGTGCCATTATCCAAGGTGGCGAAATTGGCGGCGGCGAAGTGGTAAGCCACGGCGACCACCGTATTGCTATGGCCTTTAGCGTGGCGTCTCTACGTGCAACTGGCACGATCAAAATTAACGACTGCGCTAACGTAGCAACGTCTTTCCCAACCTTTATTGAGCTAGCACAGCACGTGGGTATGCGTGTGACAAAAGAGGAAGCATAGTGAAGGATTCGTTGCAGGTACCGATTATTACCGTAGACGGCCCAAGTGGTTCGGGCAAAGGCACATTGTGTCGTTTGTTGTCTGACCAGTTGGGCTGGCAATTGCTCGACAGTGGCGCGCTTTATCGCTTAGTTGCCCTTGCGGCGCAACAGCACGGTGTATCACTGGAGGACCAAGAAGCACTGGTGACCCTTGCGGCGCACCTAGATGTGCAGTTCACTCCGAGCCAAGAAGAAGCGGCGGTGGACATTACTCTTGAAGGGCAATTGGTATCTAACCTTATCCGCAACGAAGAAGTTGGAAAGGCAGCTTCGGTTGTTGCTGCCATTCCTGCGGTGCGCACGGCGTTGCTAGAGCGCCAGCGTGCCTTTGCTACAGCGCCAGGCTTAATTGCCGACGGCCGCGACATGGGAACGGTGGTTTTTCCGAATGCGCCGCTTAAAATCTATTTAGATGCGAGCGCCGATGTCCGCGCCCAGCGTCGCTATAACCAGTTGATTAGCAAAGGGGCCAATGCTAGTCTTCAAGCAATACTTGATGACGTACGTGCGCGTGACGACCGGGATATGAACCGCTCTGTCGCGCCACTTAGGCCTGCTGAGGGAGCCATTATTTTGGATTCTACTCAGCTCACAATTGAACAAGTGCTTACACGGGTTCTTGAAGAGGTACGTCACTTAGGACTCAGGTAGACAATCTTTTATGCGAGGGTAGTGCATTGAGTGGTCAAAGTTTTGCCGAGCTTTTTGAAGAAAGCCTTAAAGACTTAAATATGTCTCCGGGGGCAATTGTTGAGGCAATTGTCGTTGAGATAGAGGCCGACTTTGTTATTGTTCATGCGGGCTTAAAGTCCGAAGGTGTTATTCCTCGCAGTCAGTTCCTTGATGAGCAAGGCCAGCTAACGGTTGCCATAGGCGACGAGGTAAAAGTTGTACTTGATGCCGTTGAAGACGGTTACGGTACAACCAAGCTATCTCGCGAAAAAGCCAAACAAGCTGAGCTATGGCTCGCTCTAGAAACCGCTTTCCAAGACGATGAAGTCCTCGAAGGTGAGGTACTTAATCGGGTGAGGGGCGGTTTTATTGTTTCTGTAAACTCGCTTCAGGGCTTTTTGCCGGGCTCTTTGGCAGATGTTCGCCCGGTCGCTGATCAAGCGGCACTCGAAGGCGAGCGCATTTCTTTTAAAATCGTAAAGCTCGACGAAAAGCGCGCCAATATTGTGGTGTCTCGTCGTGCGGTACTCGAAGCCGAATACAACGAGCAACGTGATCGACTCTTTAAAACACTGGCCGAAGGCGCAGTGTTAAAAGGTGTGGTGAAGAGCCTCACAGATTACGGTGCCTTTGTTGATCTTGGCGGCCTAGATGGTCTCTTGCACATTACCGATATGTCGTGGGCGCGTATCAAGCACCCAAGTGAATGTGTGGCCGTAGGTGACGAAATTGACGTTAAAGTGCTCAAGTTTGACGCAGAGCGTAAGCGCGTGTCCTTGGGTATTAAGCAGCTTACCGAAGACCCATGGGTTGCTCTTGTCTCTCAGTTAGTACAGGGCAGCAAACATCCTGCAAAAGTCACTAACGTGACAGATTACGGCTGCTTTGCTCAGCTTGATATTGGCGTTGAAGGCCTCGTTCACGTATCCGAAATGGATTGGGCAAACCGCAATGTGCACCCCAACAAGGTGGTGAGTGTGGGCCAGGCTATTGAGGTGATGGTACTGGGCGTTGATCAAAAACGACGTCGTATCTCCTTGGGTATTAAGCAATGTAAAGAAAACCCTTGGGATGCCTTTGCTTCTGGCACAAACAAAGGCGACAAGGTGTCGGGCGTTGTGAAGTCGGTGACTGACTTTGGTGTGTTTGTTGGCCTAGATGGCGGTATCGACGGCCTTGTGCACTTAACCGACTTGTCGTGGGACGAAGAGCCAGCGGTGGCCGTAAAAGGCTTCAAAAAAGGCCAAGCCGTTGATGCAGTGGTACTGAGTATTGATACTGATCGCGAGAGAATTGGCTTAGGAATCAAGCAACTTTCAGATGATAAGTTCGCAACTTTTGCTAAAGTTAATAAGAAAGGGTCGTCAGTTAAAGGGCAGGTCATTGCAATTTCTGCAAAACATGCCGATGTCGAACTGGAAGGTGGCGTTGTGGCTCAGCTGCGTATTGGCGAGCTAACCAACGAACACATCGACAGCTTTGAGGGGTATTTGGCTGTGGGTGACAACATTGAGGCCTTAGTGAGTGTCCTTGATAATCGCCAACGCCAAGTGCAGATTTCAGTTAAGCAGCGCTTAGCGGCGCAAGAAAAAGCCATGCTGAACTCGGTCAACGATACCAAGGTAGACCTCTCAGGCCCGCAAACCATTGGTGACCTTATTAAGGCGCAAATGGAAAAAAGCAAAAAATAGCGGCGCTCCCGCGTTGGGGAGTCGTCACAATGTACAGCAAGACCACAGAAAATCGAGAGTGAACCATGACGAAATCAGAATTGATAGAACGCTTGGTTGATCGCCACGACCAACTGTCGGTAAAAGACATTGAGCTCGCTGTAAAAACGATGCTCGATCAAATGACAGACAGTTTGGCGCAAGGTGATCGTATCGAAATTCGAGGCTTTGGAAGCTTCAGCCTGCACTACCGTGCACCGCGTTTGGGTCGTAACCCTAAAACCGGCGCATCAGTCGAGCTAGATGCTAAACATGTGCCTCACTTTAAACCAGGTAAAGAGCTGCGCGAGCAGGTAAACCTCAGCATCGAAGACGTGACCCACTAAGCCCTTTAGGTTGCATTAGACTAACAGATCAAAGATTAGCGTTTTGTTAGTGCCATCCGTTGACGGTAACAGGGTATAATTGCGTCAATGTGAGTGGTTGCATGGGAGCAGTGCTATGATGAGCTGTTCGTATTCACTGCCACGGCAGGTGTTGAAGTTTTAGCAAATTAGTTATTTGAGGTGAGTAGATTGCGATTTTTAAAAACACTGTTATTGGTTGTGGTAGCGCTATTAGTTGCCTTTGTGGGTATCTTGTTCACCATTAACAATACGGAAATCGTAGGCGTTGATTTAGTCTTCTTCCAGTTGCCAGAAGTCAGCTTAGCGACCACCTTAATTATCACCTTTATCCTCGGCGGCGTATGTGGTGTGGTTATTAATACCTTGAGTGTTATGGCCCTTAAAACTCGCTTGCGTGCCCAGTCTCGCCGTTTACACAACGCCCAAGCTGAGCTAGATAAATTGCGTGCGCCTGCACTAAACGATGCCACTTGATGCGTTAAGTCCTCTGTTGCTTGGACTGTTGTTTTGTGCAACGGCCATTGGCTTTTTTTTAGGTAAAAAAGACCCGCTCAAGTCTAAAGCGGCTGCCGATGCTGCAACAGAAAGAAAGCTATCTGCCGCCTATTATGCGGGCCTCGACTTGTTGTTAAACGACCAGCACGACGAGGCCATGGAAAGCTTTTTACACGCCATCGAAATCAATTCTGACTCGATTCCCGCCCACCTTGCCCTCGCGAAAGTATGTCGTAAAAAGGGCGATGTCGATAAAGCCATAAAGATTCACCAAAACTTGCTGGCCCGTCCTGGGTTAAGCAAAGACGAGTTTCATCGTATTCAACTGGCCCTTGCTCGTGACTACCTTGCTGTAGGCCTGTTTGACCGTGCCGAAAACATTCTAGAAAAGCTGGTAGAGCAGCACTTAAGCCACCGCCTTAACGACAAAGCCATTCGCATGCTTTTAGGCTTGTACGAAAAGCAATATGAGTGGTCTAAAGCCGTCGCCTTGGGTGGCCGCTTATCGCATACCTCACGCCAAAGCTTAGCTACTGAGCTGGCGCACTATTGTTGTGAAATCGCCGAAGACCATTTAGCGGGTGGTGAGTATGACGAAGCAAGAGCCATGCTCAAGCGTGCTGACGATTTCAGCCCTAAACAGGTTCGGTCGTTGTTTTTGTTTGCGGATATTGCGATGGCAACACAGCAATGGCGTCAGGCGATAAAGTATCTCAAACAAGTGGCGAGTCGCGACCCGGTGATGTTTACCGAAGCGCTGCCAAAACTGGTGCACTGTTATGAGCGTTTGGGCAATACACAACAGCTGCATACTTATCTTGAAGAAATGATGGTTGAGAATCCGTCAACCAGTGTGATGCTTTCATTAGCACAGCAAATTGAGCAACAAGCCGGTATGCGCGCGAGCGCCACCTACATTACCGAAGAGCTTAAAAAGCGACCGTCGGTGAAGGGCTTTAATCGCTTAATTGACCTTCATATTAAACACGGTAACGACAGTGCAAAGTCGAGCCTTGAGGTATTACGAGGCCTAACCGGGCAATTAGAGCTATCCAAACCTGTTTATTGCTGCAACAATTGCGGCTTCTCTGCTAAAAACCTCGTTTGGCAGTGTCCTTCGTGTAAAAAGTGGGAATCCACCAAGCCGATTCAAGGGCTAGAAGGCGAGTAGCGAGTTGCATTGTAAATGCGCGCTACTGACCAAATGAGGAACACCGCAGACCGATGTTTCCAAATGTACCGAGAGAGTTATGACCATAGATTTAAAACGCATTGTAGTGGCTTTAGATTACCCTTCGGCGGACTTAGCAATGGCGATGGCCGACAAGCTAGACCCAGCCTACTGCCGCGTCAAAGTGGGTAAAGAGCTATTTACCCGTTCAGGCCCAGCCATTGTAGAAAAGCTACAGGCAAAAGGTTTTGATGTGTTTTTGGATCTGAAGTTTCACGATATTCCAAACACCACTGCCAAAGCGGTGCGTGCTGCTGCCGAGCTTGGCGTATGGATGGTTAACGTTCATGCTAGTGGTGGTCGCAAAATGATGGAAACGGCTAAAAACGAGCTCGAAAAAGTAGCTAACCACCAAACCATGCTTATCGCGGTGACAGTGCTAACCAGCATGGAACGTGGTGACTTAGCGGACATTGGTTTAGATATTGATCCTATCGACCATGTAAAACGCCTTGCTGCTCTGACACAAAACAGTGGCCTAGACGGCGTAGTGTGTTCGGCACAAGAAGTGATCGCCCTGCGTGCTCAAAGCAACGACGACTTTAAACTGATAACTCCGGGGATTCGCCCTGCAGATGCGTCAGTAGGTGACCAAAAGCGCATCATGACACCGCCACAGGCCATTGCTGCTGGCAGTGACTATCTTGTGATTGGTCGTCCTATCACCCAAGCAGACTCGCCAGAAGCGGCGCTTAAAGCGATTCAGGCTTCTTTAAGCTAGCTCGCTACCTGCAACAAAACGGTTCTTCATTAAAAACCACCGCTCATGTGTTTTAACGACACTTGGCCGGTGGTTTTTTATTTTGAGAGCTTGTTCCCCGTCATAGCGACTATGGCGTGCTTTTACATTGGTAAAAGGCAACTAATATGTGGGTTGATTTTTGAACAATATTAGAGTTTTGATGCCAAGCGCATTTAGTTAGCATCAAAAGAGTTCCATGGAGTAAGGAGCTTGTTTAAGCCAAGGGCTTAAATCCAATATTTAACTTAATAACAAGGAGCGTTTATATGTTCTCTTTCTCAATGATGCGTTTACCTGTGGTTGAGCACTCAGTTTCGCCTTCAAAACAGCTACAGCTATCAAAAGTATACTCAAACTCAGTTTTGAGGCCCGTTCGCCATAAGCTCTCTGCAGTGTTAGGGGCTTTAATGCTAATGGTACTCAGCCATTCCGCCTTAGCGATGACACCTGTGAATATTAACCAAGCCACAGCGCAAGAAATCGCCGTAGGTTTAACGGGAATTGGTGCTAAAAAAGCCGAGGCCATTGTCGCGTATCGAGAGACGTATGGCCCCTTTACCCAAGTAGACGAGCTGGAAAAGGTAAAAGGTGTAGGCAGTGCTACACTCGAAAAGAACAAGGGTCGAATTATCTTGGCCAGTGAGCCGGTGTCGACCAATTAATCATCTTGTTAGAGATGTGGTTACAACCCTCGTGGGTGTGCGGGCCGGTTTAGCGGCCCGTGTGCTACTGATCTAATAACTCAATCCAATGGCTTACAGGGGCTTGCTGGTTGTCACTGAGGTGTAGCTGGCAGCCGACGTTAGCCGTTACGATTTTTTCAGGATTATCCACTGTTAACGCCTTTAGCTTTTTAGCTTTAAGCGTTTGGCTGAGTGCGGGTTGAGTAATGGAGTAAGTACCTGCCGAACCGCAACATAAATGGCCATCTTCTGTGCGTGCCAAACGTGCGCCAAGGCGAAGCATAATACGCTCAACGGAGCCGCTTAAGCCCAACCCGTGCTGTAGGGTACAAGGGCAGTGTACAGCAAGTTTTTCGTCGACTTTTATGTCGAGCGTTTCTAACGGCTCGGCCTCAATCACCTGAGTTAAGTCTTTGGCCAGTGCCGAGATTTTCGCCGCTTTGTCTGCATAGTCGCTGTCGTGAGCCAGTAACTCGGCATATTCGTGAATCATGACACCACAGCCTGAGGCACTTGAAATAATCGCTTCAACACCTTGCTCAACATACGGCCACCATGCGTCGATATTGCGACGCATAAAGTCTAAACCTTCATCGTGTGCGCCCAAGTGGTAGCTAACCGCACCACAGCAACCGGCTTTAGGCGCAGTGATTAACTCGATGCCCAGTTTTGCTAACACCCGAGCGGCAGCTTGGTTGGTATTAGGGGTTGCCACAGATTGGGCACAGCCGGCCAATACCAACATTTTGCGATTAAGCCCAGTTGTTGTTGGTGACGCCTTGGGGGTAACCCGAGTCGCCGCTGTTGCAGGCACCTTGGCTTTTAAAACTGGGGGCAGTAATGGACGGCTGAGTTGACCGAGTTTGAGTAAAGGGCCAAATCGGTTGGGGTAGGGTAGCACTTGCCTAAGCGCCGTTCGCAACAGACGTTGCTTAAAATTGCGTGGCAGTTGTTTGTCCATAATGTCACGGCTAATGTCGAGCAGTTTGCCGTATTCCACGCCCGAAGGGCAGGTGGTTTCACAGCTGCGACAAGTTAAACAGCGATCGAGGTGGGTTTGGCTAGCCTCCGTTACCTTGCCTGTTTCGAGCATTTGCTTAATAAGGTAAATACGACCACGAGGACTGTCTCGCTCGTCGCCCAGTACTTGATAGGTTGGACAGGTGGCGGTGCAAAAACCACAGTGCACACAGTTGCGCAGAATACTTTCGGCTTGGTCGATTTTTGGTAATTCGTGATAAAGCGGATGGATATCGGTTTTCATAATAGGCTCCTACATCCAATGGTATAAACGGCCGGGGTTAAGGGTGTAGTGAGGGTCAAAGGCGTCTTTTAGGCGCTTTTGCAGGCGAACCAGAGGTTCAGCCGGTGTTTGAAACCGTTCTTCATCGGCTTGGGCGCCATGAATTAATGACACCTGCCCTAAGCTCTCTTCGGCAATTTGGCTTAAACGCTGCCACTCGGAATCGCCTCTTAACCAGCGTTGTGAGCCACCCCACTCAATGAGCCAGGGGGCTTCGGGTAGCGCGTTGGGTGTGGTGCTAGCCAAGCTAAAGCGCCATGTTTTACTACGGCCGCTAAAAAAGCTGTGGGTTTGCTCGCGTACTGCCTGCCAAATATCACCGTCGCACGGCTGACCACCAATGGTTTGTGCTGCGGCTTTCACAGCAGAGGCTTCGCCACTGAGGCGAATGAAGAGCTGATTTGAAAGCCACATCATGCCACTAAACGGCAAGGGTAATGCGCCGAGCTGATTCATTTGGGTGATGGCGCTGTCTGCATCTAAGTCGAGCACGCAAGTTAGCTCTGTTTCGGCCATGGGCACTACTTTAAGGCTAAGCTCGGTGATAACTCCCAGTGTGCCCATAGCACCTGCTTGTAGGCGCGACACGTCATAACCCGCCACGTTTTTCATCACTTGGCCACCAAATGTCAGGTGCTCACCTAAACCGTTAATCAGTTTTACACCCAGCAGCATATCTCTGCCTGACCCAAGCCAAGGTCGCCCAGGGCCAGAAAGGTTTGCTGCTAATGTGCCGCCTAGGGTTGCCTGTTGGTTAAAATGAGGTGGATCAAAGGCGAGGGTTTGTCGGTTTTCGGCCAACAGCGCCTGTACTTCGCTGACTTTGGTACCGGCGCGGGCCGTAATGTATAGCTCGTCTGGGCTGTAATCCGTTACCCCTGTGTGCTGCCCCAGAGAGAGGGTTTGATCACAGGTAATTTGTCGACCTAAATGTGCCTTGGTGCCGTTACCCTCAATGGCGAGAGTGTGTCTCTGGGCGTTAGCGTCGTTAACTTGTTCTATTAATTGTGTTGTTAAATCAGTCATAACCGGCCTATTTAGTGACAGTGGTGTTTGCCTGTGGATGGCGCAAGGCTGCGATACTCTTGGCAGCGCTTTAAGGTTGGAATGCCTTTTCCGGGGTTGAGCAGCTGGTGCTCATCAAATGCGGCTTTTACACGGTTAAACTGCGCGATTTCATCATCCGAAAACTGCACTGGCATTTGTGCAATTTTCTCGACACCTACGCCGTGCTCGCCAGTGATGCAGCCGCCCATATCAACACATAGCCGTAAGATCGCGGCACCGAAGGCTTCCGCAACTTCAAACTCGCCTGCTTTATTGGCATCAAACAAAATCATTGGGTGAAGGTTGCCATCGCCCGCGTGAAACACATTGGCTACTGCCAAACCATAATGCTTTGAAAGGTCTTGAATGCCGTTAAGCACCTCGGCTAACTTGCTGCGGGGAATAGTGCCGTCCATGCAGTAATAGTCTGGCGAGATTCGCCCCACAGCCGGAAACGCTGACTTTCGTCCTTTCCAAAATAGTGCCCGCTCAGCTTCGTCTTTGGCGACGTGAATACTCATGGGGTTAAAGGCTTCAAAAATACTACCGACTTTTTGGGTGTAGGCCGCCACTTCTTCGGGGGTGCCGTCGAGCTCACACAAAAGCAATGCTTGAGCGTCGGTGGGGTAACCGGCCTTAACAAAGGCCTCTGCGGCGACAATGGCAGGGCTGTCCATCATTTCGAGGGCCGCTGGAATAATGCCAGCGGCAATGACGGCGCTAACAGCGTTAGCAGCATCGTCTACTGTATGAAAAGCCGCCATGGTGACTTTCGTGCTTTGTGGCAGCGGCAAGAGTTTTACTGTGACTTCGGTGACAATACCCAACATGCCCTCAGAACCCGTGATTAACGCGAGAAGGTCTGGGCCAACGCTGTCGAGTCCTTGGTTGCCAAAGGTCATCACCTCACCCTCTATCGTCACCACTGTGACTGACAAAAGGTTATGAGTCGTGAGACCGTATTTTAAACAATGTACTCCACCAGAGTTTTCGGCAACGTTGCCGCCAATGCTGCAGGCAATTTGCGATGATGGGTCTGGCCCGTAATACAAACCATAAGGCTTGGCCGCCTCAGTAATTGCGAGGTTGCGAACACCAGGCTGGAGTCGCGCGGTACGCGCCAGCGGGTCGAGGCTTAAAATTTGATTCATTCGTGTCAGCGAAAGCAGCACACCACAGGCATGGGGCATTGCGCCACCGCACAAACCAGTGCCAGCGCCTCGTGCCACAAGAGGCACCTTATACTGGTAACAAAGTGCGGCTATTTGTGCGACTTGCTCGGCAGTGTCGGGCAAAACCACGATAAGCGGCATCTCGCAAAACATGGTGAGGGCGTCACACTCATAGGGCTTTTGTGCTTCTGGCTCAGTAATCACAAACTCTGTCGCGACAATCTGACAGAGCGCTTGGGCTAGGGTGTCTTTGATTGTTGATTGGGTCATTGCTCAGGCCAATTAGGTTATTTGTTGTTTTTAACCATCATTGTTGAAAGCGCTTAACCCTGCTATGTTTTTTTAAACTGGTCATACCAGTAAGTTTTAATAACTCTAAAATTTATAATATAAGTTATTGTTTATGAATAATTTAATTATGAACTTTAGTGGCTTAACGGGATTTTAAAACTGGTCATACCAGTAGTTGATAACTGTGGGTGAAAGGCTTTTTAGCGATGGTAGATAAAACAAACAGCTTGTCGGCGAGTATCGCACGGCGCTTAGAAACACTGATTTTGGATGGCTCTCTGATGCCGGGTAAGGAAATTCCCTCTGAGCGACAGCTATCGCAAAAGTTAGGGGTTTCGCGTCCGGTATTACGCGAGGCTATTGGCGAGCTGAGGGCCAAAGGGCTGATCTCAACCTCTCAAGGCCGTCGCTCAGTTGTCACGGGCTTTGTGCCCACCGATGCCACCATGACGCCGTTAGAGCACTTATTTCGCGACCATCCTCGTACCCTATTTGACTTACTTGAAGTGCGTGAGGTCTTGGAAGGGCAAGCCGCCTTTTTGGCTGCGCAACGTGCAACCGAAGAAGACCGAAATCGTATTCGTTACGCCTATGAGAAGTTGACTCAAAGCGATCACAGTGTGTTGTCTGAGTTAGAGGTGGCTGAGCTTGATCATGCGTTTCACCGAGCCGTGTGTAACGCCTCTCACAATCCGGTATTAATTCATACGTTACAGAGTTTGATGAAACTCATGCTCAATACTGTTTTGGTGTCGGTCAATACCTTGTATCACCGAGAGGCGGTGAAAAAGCAAATTGATAAGCATCACGAGCGCATTTATCAGGCAGTTATGGATGGCAAGCCGGAAGTGGCGAGCAAAGTGGCTAAAGAGCACTTAAGCAGTGTGAACAAAATTTTAGAGGGAATTGATAAAGAGGAAGCGCGATTAGAGCGCTTCACCGATTGGGAAAACACGATTCGTTAACCCGCTCCTAACCACGGGAGCAAAGGCAACCAAAGGTTAGGCGTTAAAGAATAAACGCCAGCACCACAGGAATAACCAACAAGCTACCAAAGTTGCCCAGCAACACAATCGACGAGACCTGCTGTGGCGAGTACTGGTATTGCTCGGCAATCATAAAGTTTAAGAGCGCGGGTGGTAGCGCAGCAAACAAAATGAGGTAGCCACTCTCCACAGGGGTGAGTAGCCCCGTCATGACCAAAGGAATGGCAATTATCAAGCCGCTAAGTGGGCACAAAACCGCGCCCGCCATACCAATACGCCATTGACCAAAGTCGATATTGGTCATGCGCACACCCAAGGCGAATAACATCAGCGGAATAGCGATGTCGCCTAACATGCCTATACACAAGGCCAAAAATTCAGGTAAAGGCCAGCCCGAAAGATTCCACAAAATACCCGCCGCCGAGGCTAATATCACTGGCATTTTGGCCAAGGCGCTCATGCGTGTGTTTCTGTCGAGTAGATACAGACCAAGGGTGAAGTGCAGTGTGTTTTCGACCAAAAACAACATCACCGCTGCGGGCAATGCTGCTTCGCCAAAGGCCAATACCGCGAGGGGTAAGCCTAGGTTGCCGGCGTTGTTAAACATCATGGGGGGCACAAAGGTTTTTACATCCCAGCCAAAATATTTACAAACGGGATACACCAAAATACCGGAGCCAATCACCACCACAAACGCAGCCAACGCAAGTCGACCATACTCAACTAAATCGAAGGATTTAGACGCCAGCACACTAAATAAGAGCGCCGGGATAAACACGTCCATATTCAGGGTGTTGGCGACTGCCATTTTAGGTGAGCGCTTACGTGCGTATAGGTAGCCAATTAGCACAATGCTAACCAGTGGAAACACGGTTAAAAAGATCTTTGATAGCAACTCAAACGAAGTAGGACTTGGCATGGCGGCGCAGGGCTCTGTGGTTGGGCAAGATAGAAGAAAAGATGAACTATATAGGATAAGCGCGCTTATAAGCACTAAGTCTAAAGCTTAATTGACGAACGCTGCCGACTAAAACGTATGAATATCGGTGCAAGTCATTCGAAACAAGCTGACTTAAATTCATTTATTCGATAGAGCGGGTAAATGAGGTTTAGGTCTGCGAAAACTTGTGTTAGAAATGAATCAAAACGACCAACGCACTAATGCGAAAGTCGGACTCTATCTCGGAGAGAACGTCTCATATGTCATCGACGCAGTTGCTTAACCGTCAACCCGCGCTTGTCACACCTGAGTCCTCTGGCCCACAAACCGGCCTTCAGTCGTCCAATACATTGGCTGAGCGCCTTGTCGATTTTTATGCCAACCCATCAGCTCTCCCTCTCCGATTACCTTCTGAGCGCCAAATGGCCCAAGACCTTAATGTGTCTCGCCCGAGTATTCGCACAGCCTTGGTTTCACTGACCTGTCAAGGTGTCGTCGAACAGCGTGGACGGCAGCGCTGGCTAGTGGCTTTATCAAACAGCCCATCAGCAGTCTCGCCAAGCGAGCCTCAAGTAGCAGATGAAACCGATGCGCTCAGTATCTTGATGGATACCTCATCGCAAGTGAGCGATGACTTCTTTACGTTCAGAAAAGCCCTAGAAGGTGAGCTGGCCTTTGCCGCCGCGAATAATCGCAATACCGAGGGGCGCCACGCCTTAACCCGCGCTTATGATGCCTTGAGCGATGCTTTTGAGGCGGGGAGTCATCACCAAATCGCCCAAGCGGACTTTGCTTTTCATATGGCGATTGCTGACGCATCGGCCAATCCGGTTTTAAAAGAGGCAAACGAGCGGTTATTACGGGTGTTAAGACACCAGATGCAGCAAAGCCATGTTCAGTTTGAGTCTAATACCGAGCTGGTGGCGCAGCTCCAATCGCAACACAAGGCATTAAAAGAAGCGATTGTGAATGGTCAGGCTATACAGGCAAAAGCTTTGGCAGAACAACATATTGCGGCAGTTTATCAGGCGCGAAACCAGCTGGTGGACAGCCTGTAAAGCGCGCTTGTGTTGTCGTTTGTAGTCAAAACTTGGCGTTTTGTAGTCGAGACTACAAAAACTACAAAAACAATGTACTAAAACTACAAATAGGGGTGCATAGGTCAATTTTTATCCATATATTTGTTCAAATGTGGACAGATAAAAGGTGATTATGTAGTATTACTACAAAGCTCAATAATGAATATAACAATGGTGAATATGTTGCGATGCAGCATGTTCACTGGGATACAGTGACTTAAAATTTGTTTGCCGTGCGTGCAACCAAAACAATACAGAGTGGAGAAAGGCAAAGTGCAAGATTTCATAGACGATATCGACCCTGTTCAAACACAGGAGTGGCTGGATGCCCTAGAGTCCGTTGCTAAAAACGAAGGTGACGAGCGTGCGAGCTTCGTACTTAAGAAGTTGGGCGAAAAAGCTCAAGACTTAGGTGTAGGTGGCGCAGGTGCGATCACCACGCCTTACCGCAACACCATTGCGCCTAAAGACGAAGCGCGTATGCCAGGCGACTTGTTTATGGAGCGCCGCATTCGTTCTTTCATTCGTTGGAACGCTATGGCGATGGTTATGCGTGCAAACGATAACGACGAAGGCCTAGGTGGTCACATTTCGTCTTTCTCATCTTCTGCGACGCTTTACGACATCGGCTTCAACTACTTCTTCCGTGGTAACGAAGGCGACCAAGATGCAGATATGGTGTTCTTCCAAGGCCACATCTCTCCGGGTATCTACGCACGTGCTTACCTAGAAGGTCGTCTAACTGAAGAGCAACTAGACAACTTCCGTCGCGAAGTAGACGGTAATGGTCTTTCTTCTTACCCGCACCCATGGTTGATGCCTGATTTCTGGCAGTTCCCAACAGTATCTATGGGTCTAGGTCCAATCCAAGCGATTTACCAAGCGCACGTTATGCGTTACCTATCAGCCCGTGAGCTAGTGAAACGTGGTTCACGTAAAGTATGGGCGTTCTTGGGTGACGGTGAGTGTGACGAGCCAGAATCATTGGGTGCTATCGCACTTGCAGGCCGCGAGCAGCTAGAAAACCTAGTCTTCGTTATCAACTGTAACCTACAGCGCCTAGACGGCCCTGTACGTGGTAACGGCAAAATCGTTCAAGAGCTTGAAGGCGTATTCCGCGGCGCAGGCTGGAACGTAATCAAGTGTCTATGGGGCCGTCACTGGGATCCACTATTTGAAAAAGACGACAAAGGTCTGCTTCAAAAACGTATGGACGAAGTGGTTGATGGTGAGTTGCAAAACTACAAAGCTAACGGCGGCGCTTACACTCGTGAGCACTTCTTTGGTAAGTACCCAGAGCTACTAGAAATGGTTGCAGATATGTCGGACGACGACATCATGAATCTGAACCGTGGTGGCCACGACCCATACAAAGTGTTCGCAGCTTACCAAGCCGCAATGGACCACAAAGGTCAGCCAACTGTTATCTTGGCGCAAACTGTTAAAGGTTACGGTACCGGTAAATCAGGCGAAGCTAAAAACGATACTCACTCAATGAAGAAGGTTGCTCTAGACGACCTTAAAGATTTCCGTGACCGCTTCAACATTCCTCTAGCTGACGACCAGCTAAAAGGTATGCCTTACTACCGTCCATCTCCAGACTCTCCAGAAATGAAGTACATGTTGGAGCGTCGTCAGAAGCTAGGCGGTTTCTACCCAGTACGTCGTACTGAGTTTGAAAAGCTAGAAATTCCAGCGCTAGACGTTTTCTCTAACAACCTTAAAGAAAGCGGCAAGCGTGAGTTGTCTACACAAATGTCACTTAACCGTGTACTAAGCACCTTGGTTAAAGACAAAAACATGGGCGACCGTGTTGTACCTATCGTTCCTGACGAAGCGCGTACTTTCGGTATGGAAGGTATGTTCCGTCAGTTGGGTATCTACACTTCTGAAGGCCAGCGTTACGAGCCACACGACTCTGACCAAATCATGTTCTACAAAGAGTCTAAAACAGGTCAGATCCTTGAAGAAGGTATCAACGAATCTGGTGCATTCTCTGCATGGTTGGCGTGTGCGACTTCTTACGCGAACAACAACTGCACTATGGTGCCGTTCTACATCTTCTACTCAATGTTTGGTTTCCAACGTGTAATGGACCTAACGTGGGCAGCGGGTGACTCGCAAGCACGTGGTTTCTTGATCGGTGCAACGTCCGGTCGTACAACGCTAAACGGCGAAGGTCTACAGCACCAAGACGGCCACAGCCACCTAATGGCGCAAATGATTCCAAACTGTGTGTCTTATGACCCAACATACGGTTACGAGCTAACTGTTATCGTTCAAAACGGTATGAAGCGCATGTACGAAGATCAAGAAAACATCTTCTACTACGTAACCACCATGAACGAAAACTACGCACACCCAGCAATGCCAGTAGGTGCTGAAGAAGGCATCATCAAAGGTATGTACATGCTTTCTGAAGGTAAAGAAACCGAGAAGAAAGTTCAGTTGATGGGTTGTGGCACTATCTTGCGCGAAGTTGAAGCTGCGGCTGAAATCCTTCGTGAAGAGTTTGGTGTTGAGTCTGACATTTGGAGCACCACATCTATCAACGAATTGCGTCGTGATGCGCAGGCTG
This sequence comes from Pontibacterium sp., assembly GCA_049603715.1. GTDB lineage: Bacteria > Pseudomonadota > Gammaproteobacteria > Pseudomonadales > Balneatricaceae > Pontibacterium. The sequence continues at coordinate 165,980 of JBMYSW010000001.1, forward strand.
CTGAGCGTTGGAACTTTATGCACCCAACCGAAGAGCCACGCAAAGCCTACGTAACTGAGTGTGTAGAAAGCCGTCAAGGTCCTGTGATCGCTGCGACAGACTACATGCGCATGTACCCAGATCAACTTCGCGAATACATCCCACGCACTTTCAAAGTGTTGGGTACTGACGGTTTCGGTCGTTCAGATACTCGCTCTAAGTTGCGTGAGTTCTTCGAAGTAAACCGCCACTACGTGGTACTTGCTGCACTTACAGCACTTAAGGAAGAAGGCAAGGTTGAAGCCGCTGATGTCGCTAAGGCCATGCAGAAGTTCAATCTAAATCCGGAAAAACCGGCTCCGTGGACTGTTTAAGTCCATTGAACTTCGTTTTGGTTAATTTGGAGGATATCTAAGTGAGCACGATTGATATTACCGTACCTGACCTATCAGGTGCAGAAGACGTAGATGTAATTGAAGTGCTGGTTAAAGCCGGTGACAGCGTTGAAGAAGGCGATAGCCTTATCGCCCTAGAAACTGACAAAGCATCTATGGAAGTTCCAGCAACCCAATCGGGTGTGGTTGCTGAAGTGATTATGCAAGAAGGCGCGGTATGTAACGAAGGTGATTTGATTCTTCGTTTAACCGTAGGTGGCGAAGCTGCGGCTGAAGCTCCTGCAGTTGCTGAAGAAGCGCCTGCGCCAGCTCCTGCGGCTGAGCCTGCACCTGCTGCCCCAGCGGCAGCGCCTGCAGCTTCTGCGCTTGAAGAAGTGCTTGTACCTGACTTGTCAGGTGCTGAAGATGTAGACGTGATCGAAGTTTTGGTTAAAGCCGGCGACGTTATCGCTGAAGGCGATAGCCTAATCGCACTAGAAACTGACAAGGCTTCAATGGAAGTGCCTGCGCCTAAAGGCGGTACAGTGAAAGAAGTAAAAATCACTGAAGGCTCTACCTGTAATGAAGGCGACCTTGTGTTGATTCTTGAAGTTGCGGGCGCTGCACCAGCGGCGGCTCCAGCGGCGGCAGAAGCACCAGCAGCTCCTGCACCGGCTCCGGCAGAAGCGCCAGCGGCTGCACCTGTAGCGGGTGGTGTGGAAGACGTATTGGTTCCTGATCTATCAGGTGCGACCGACGTAGACGTTATCGAAGTCTTGGTTAAAGCGGGTGATGTGATCGCAGAAGGCGACAGCCTCATCGCACTTGAAACTGATAAAGCTTCAATGGAAGTACCAGCACCTAAAGCAGGTACCGTCAAAGAAGTATTGATCGCTGAAGGCGGTACGGTTAACGAAGGCGACCTAATCGTTAAGCTAGAAGTGGCGGGCGCAGCTCCTGCACCTGCTGCAGCGGCTCCAGCACCTGCGCCAGCAGCGGCAGCACCAGCTGCGGCACCGGCAAAAGCAGCACCTGCTCCGGCAGCGCCTGCGGCATCAGCTGACCTTGCTTCTTTGGATAAGAAGAACAAGACAGCACATGCGGGTCCTGCGGTACGTGCAATTGCACGTGAATTTGGCGTAGACCTTACATTGGTTTCGGGTACAGGTCGTAAAGGTCGTATCTTGAAAGAAGATGTACAAGCCTACGTTAAAGGTGCGCTTAAGAAGCTAGCCGAAGCGCCTAAAGCGGGTACAGTGACAGGTGGTTCAGGTATCCCTGCGATTCCTGAAGTAGACTTCAGCAAGTTTGGTGAAGTAGAAGTTGAGAAGCTTTCTAAAATCGCCAAAGTAACGCGCGACAACATGTCTCGCTGCTGGTTGAACATTCCACATGTGACTCAGTTTGATAAGGCCGACATCACCGACCTTGAAGCCTTCCGTAAAGAAATGAAGGAAGAAGCGGCTAAGTCGGGTGTTAAACTGACTCCGCTACCGTTTATGCTTAAAGCAATCGCCATTGCTCTTAAAGCGCATCCGAAGTTCAACGCATCTTTGCATGCAGACGGTGAGCACATTGTTTATAAGAAGTACGTCAACATCGGTATGGCGGTTGATACGCCAAACGGTTTGATGGTTCCTGTAATCAAAGACGCGGACAAGAAGAGCATTTACGAGCTTTCTAAAGAAGCGATTGAGTTGGCAGGCAAAGCGAAAGATCGCAAGCTTAAGCCAAACGAAATGCAAGGTGCATGTTTCACCATTTCGAGCCTAGGTGGCATTGGCGGTACTGGCTTTACGCCAATCGTTAACGCACCAGAAGTTGCGATTTTGGGTGTGTCTAAAGCTGATATCGAACCGCGTTGGAACGGTAAAGAGTTTGAACCACGTAAGATGCTGCCTCTATGCCTATCTTACGATCACCGTGCGATTAACGGCGGTGACGCAGGTAAGTTCCTAACCTACCTAAACTCACTGCTAAGCGACGTTCGCCGCTTGATTCTATAATCAGCGCAGCGCACTAAGCCGTTAAACAAAAGCACTCCTTCGGGGGTGCTTTTTTGTTGTTGGCGGACATTGAATTTAAAAGCCGTGAAGTTTGACTTAGCTCAACTCACTTATAAGCCTTGGTGTAACACAAAGGTATAGGGTGCGACCCTATAGACACTGAATAGATAGCTGCCTATAGTCGGGCACCTATCCCTTGCCGGATTGCTACGCTTAGGAGTGTCTTTTATATGAAGTTTAAATCTGTTTCTTTGTGCACATTGGCCTGTGCCTTACCTTTATTGGCGGTTGTGCCTAGTTACGCGGCGCATCACGCTGATCATGGTGCCTCATCATTAATGATCGAGTCGCCTTGGGTTCGTGCGGTGCCACCTGTTTCAAAAATGACGGCAGGTTATTTAGAGCTTCATAACATGGGCGATAAAGAGCGTCGCCTTGTGTCTGTCTCGGCTAACATTTCTAAAAAGGTTGAGCTGCACATTAGTGAGCCCGCTAAAAACGGTAAGGGCATGGCTATGCGCCAAGTGCCTTATGTGTCGGTGCCAGCGAAAGGTATGACGGCACTTAAGCCCGGCAGCTACCATGTTATGTTTATGGGGCTACACCGTTCTCTTGCGGTTGGTGAACCGGTAGAAATTACGTTAACTTTTGCTAATGGCGAGCAGCAAACGGTCACTGCGCGGGTGTCTAGTGCACCTCATGCACCTAAAGAAGGTGAGGGGCATGGCATGGAACATAAAGATGGCGAACACAGCCACGGTGGTATGAGCCATAGCCATTAGTGGCACTTTTGGTGATATTTACAGGTAAGCAATTTTGAGCGGCATTCTTTTAATTCTAGCGACTTTAATGGTGGCGCAAGGGCTGGTGACGGCCTTTGGCTTGCCTGTGCCCGCTTCAGTTATTGCCATGCTATTAATGTTTGCTTTGCTTTTGATGTTGGGGACGGTACCCAAAGGCTTACGGCAATGCAGCGATTTGTTGCTAAAAGCCTTACCTCTGTGCCTCGTTCCTGCGGGTGTGGGGGTGATGATGTACCTTGATCTGATTGCTGATCGTTGGCTGCCTTTACTGCTCGTTTTGTCTGTGAGTACCTTTGTTGCGCAGTGCTTAGTGATGTTGACGTTAAAATACCTCGTGGCTCGACGTAAAGGGGGCTAATAAATGGGAGACCTGTTGCCGGCGAACCTTTGGAGCGACGTGGTTTTAAACCCTACGTATTTATGGGTACTGGTCACCGTGGCTGGCTTTTGGTTGGCGCTTGCGTTAAACAAAGCCTGTGGCGGCAGTCCTTTGGTTCACCCTGTGATCGTCAGTGTGGTGTTGCTCATTTTGGTACTGAGGGTGACGGGGGTTGAGTATCCGCATTATTTTGAGTCTGTCTCAGTTATTCACAGCCTGTTAGGCCCTGCCATTGTGGCGCTGGCGGTGCCCTTGTTTGATAACCTAAAACACTTGCGCGCAGTTTTAGGATTGTTTGCAGTGACCTGTACCTTTGGTGCGGCGGTGGCTGTGGCCACTGCGGTGGCTGCGGGTTGGGTGTTAGGTTTTGATCAACAGCTATTACTGACTTTAAGTACCAAGTCGGTGACCACACCGATTGCGCTCGATATCTCTTCACAAATTGGGGCTATTGGCCCGCTTGCCGCAGCGCTAGTGCTGATGACAGGAGCGCTCGGTTGTGTATTCCTTCCTCTAGTCTGTCGTTTGTTTAATGTCGACGACCCTGCCTTAAAAGGGTTGGTGCTGGGTGTCACTGCTCATGCCATTGGAACCGCTTTTGCCTTTCGTTACGGTGCGCTTTCGGGGGCGTTGAGCGGTTTGGTAATGGGCGTGGCGGGCTCCTTCACCGCTTTGGTGTTGCCTTTAGTTATAAGCTTGTTGGTTTAGCTGTTTGTCGATATGCATAGCTTTGGTGTGTGAGCCAAAGTGCTGTCTGTTTTTTGCTCGCTAACCTCAAACGTTTGGTGCGGTGCATTATTTTATTAAGTTGTTTTTTAGAGACTGATCCAATCTACTTAGTTTTCAAGTAATTACCGCTTGGCGAGCAGGTCTTTGCCGTTTGTTGCATTTGCTAAAGTAGGTGTGTCGCGGTAAAGTTCGGCCTCGTGAATCAATCTGTAACGAATAAGGTGTCAAATGTCCGCAAATACCCCGCTGGCGCGCTATAAACTTGATCTTGAGCGCGATGATTTTACCTACGATCCTTCACAGGAAATGGCGGTTAAACACCTTCAGCGTTTGTACGACGACTTGATTGCGCAGCCTGTTGTTAAGCCGCGTTCAGGCGGCATGTTTGGCAAGCTAACCAGCAAGTTTAAAAAGCCTGAGCCGATTGAACCGGTTAAAGGTTTGTACTTTTGGGGTGGTGTAGGTCGCGGTAAAACCTACCTTATGGATACCTTTTACGACAGTTTGCCGTTTGAGCAAAAAATGCGTACTCACTTTCACCGTTTTATGCAGCGAGTGCACCAAGAGCTTAAAGCCCTTGATGGTACGCCAAACCCGCTGAATGTGATTGCTGAAAAGTACGCCCGCGAAGCACGCATTATTTGTTTTGACGAGTTCTTCGTTTCAGATATCACCGACGCCATGATTTTGGGCGGTTTGATGGAGCAGTTGTTTGCCAATGGTGTTTCTTTGGTGGCAACGTCAAACATTGTACCTGACGGCCTATATAAAGACGGTTTGCAGCGCGCGCGCTTTTTGCCAGCCATTGCGATGCTAAATAAGTACACCGAGGTGGTAAATGTGGATGGTGGTATCGATCACCGTTTGCGTGCACTGGAGCAAGCAGAGCTTTACCACTGGCCGCTAGACGAAAAAGCGGAGCCCAGCTTAACCAAGAGCTTCGAAAGCCTGATTGGTGATGTAGAGCATGCAAAAGAGGGCGAAGTGATTGAGGTAAATGGCCGTGGTATCACTTCTCGTCGCTCATGCGAAGATGTGGTGTGGTTCGACTTTCCTGACTTGTGTGAAGGTCCACGTTCGCAAAACGACTATATCGAGTTGGCTAAAGTGTGCCATGCCGTATTGTTGAGTAACGTGCCTCAGCTGGGCACTAAAAACGATGATGCTGCTCGTCGCTTCATTAACATGGTGGATGAGTTTTACGATAGCGGTGTTAAGTTGATTATCACTGCAGAAAAGCCGATTCACGAGATCTACTCTAGTGGTCGCCTTGAGTTTGAAATTGAGCGTACGCAAAGTCGTTTACTTGAAATGCAATCGCACGACTACCTTGCGCGTGAACATCGCCAAGAAGTCGCTAAGTAATTCTATTTTTAGGCGTTATTTTTGAGTTTAAACCTCAGCTGATAGTAGCTTTTGGGTTATTTGCTCTGTATAATTTCGCCTCCTTTGAGTTGTAGCTGCCTTTTTGGTGGTGAAACTTAAAGAATATTGACGTTAGCCACGGGTGTGGTTAACAAATAATTATAAGTCAGGTCGGTTTTAGGTGGGCAGCTGCTCATTTAACGCTAGCTCTGAAATAGTTAAGGCATACATTCATGAAAACCTTCGTTGCAAAACCAGCCGAAGTAACTCGCGACTGGTACGTAATTGACGCTGAGGGTAAAACCCTTGGTCGTATGGCTACAGAAATTGCTCGCCGCCTACGTGGTAAGCACAAGCCTGTATACACTCCTCACGTTGATACTGGCGACTACATTGTTGTTGTTAACGCTGCTAAAGTTCAAGTAACTGGCGCTAAGCGTTCAGACAAAATGTACTACCGTCACACTGGTTACCCAGGTGGCCTACGTGAAATGTCATTCGAAAAGATGATCGAAACACACCCAGAGCGCACTATTGAGCTTGCTGTTAAAGGTATGTTGCCAAAAGGTCCTCTAGGTCGCGCTATGTACTCAAAACTAAAAGTGTACGCTGGTGCTGAACATCCACATCAGGCTCAACAGCCTATCGAATTGAATGTCTAAGGGGACTGTGAACATGTCTGCGACTCAATACTACGGCACAGGCCGTCGCAAAACCTCTACTGCACGTGTTTTCTTGCGTCCAGGTACAGGTAACATCACTATCAACGATCGCACTATCGACGTTTACTTTGGTCGTGAAACTGCGCGCATGATCGTTCGTCAACCACTAGAGTTGACTGAAACACTAGAAAAATTCGACGTTGTTGTTACCGTTAAAGGCGGTGGCGGCTTCGGTCAAGCCGGTGCTATCCGTCACGGTATCACTCGTGCATTGATGGAGTACGACGAAACTCTACGTCCTTCACTACGTGAAGCTGGTTTCGTTACTCGTGATGCTCGTATGGTTGAACGTAAGAAAGTGGGTCTACGTAAAGCACGTAAGAAGCCACAATTCTCAAAACGTTAATACCAAGCACTATTGCTTCAAGAAAAACGCTCATCCTTTGGATGGGCGTTTTTTTTTGCCTAAAGTCCGCCTTTTAGCTTTCGTTTGTGGTGTCAAAAACTTTCAGACCTTGGTCTCATATTCACCTTCTATTGACCTCGGACAGGGAAATCGCCTTGTAGGGGTATACCATTTTCCCTACTATTTTGGCCAATTTAAAACCACACAAAAAGTGGTCTTTTTATTCTTAACGGTCCAATATGCTGTGAGTGCAGTAACACAGAGACCGAGTGAGGGGAGGTAAGTCAATGAGCAATGAAGGCGTTAATAAGGGGCGAAGACGTCTCCTGATCGGCGCAACATCTGCTGTGGGAGCGGTCGGTGCGGTGGGCGCTGCGGTGCCGTTTGTCGCATCTTGGAATCCGAGTGCGAAGGCAAAGTCGGCAGGTGCACCCGTAAAGGTAGATATTAGTAAGCTAGAGCCAGGTCAGCAAACGATTGTGAAGTGGCGTGGTAAGCCTGTGTGGATTGTCCGTCGCAGCCCAGAAGCGTTGAGCAATTTAGAAGCCTTGACGGCTAACTTGTCTGACCCTAACTCTGAAATGCCGCAGCAGCCGACTTACGTGCCAGGAACGTCTGCACGTGCACTGCGTGATGATATTACTGTGCTTGTTGGTATTTGTACCCACCTTGGCTGCTCTCCTACCTATCGCCCAGAAGTGGCACCAGAAGATCTAGGTGCTGAGTGGGTTGGGGGCTTTTATTGCCCGTGTCACGGCTCGCGTTTTGACTTGTCGGGTCGTGTGATGAAAGGCTCACCGGCACCTTCAAACCTTGTTATCCCTCCGCACATGTATGAAAGCGATAATGTTATCGTTGTGGGTATCGATCAGGAGACTGCGTAATGGCTGGACACCGTAATAAAGGCAACCCAGGTTTTATGGGGTGGATCGACGATCGCTTTCCTGCCACTGCGATGTGGGAAGATCATCTTTCAAAATACTATGCGCCAAAGAACTTTAACTTTTGGTACTTCTTTGGTTCTTTAGCTCTTTTGGTGTTAGTAAACCAAATCCTAACGGGTATTTGGCTTACCATGAACTTTGTACCAACCGCCGAGGGTGCGTTCGCATCGGTTGAGTACATCATGCGCGATGTCGAGTACGGTTGGATTTTGCGTTACATGCATTCGACCGGCGCATCGGCATTCTTTGTTGTCGTTTACCTACACATGCTTCGTGGCATGATGTATGGCTCTTACCGTAAGCCGCGCGAATTGGTGTGGATTTTTGGTATGACCATTTACCTTGCGCTGATGGCTGAGGCCTTCTTTGGTTACCTGCTTCCTTGGGGGCAAATGTCTTACTGGGGTGCTCAGGTAATCGTATCTCTATTTAGTGCTGTACCTGTGATTGGCGAAGACTTGGCATTGTGGATTCGTGGTGATTACCTCATCTCGGGTATTACCCTTAACCGCTTCTTCTCATTGCACGTAATCGCGTTGCCTATCGTTATTTTGGGCTTGGTTGTATTGCACATTATTGCCTTACACGAAGTGGGTTCTAATAACCCAGACGGCATCGAAATTAAGGATAACTTGGATGAAAACGGCATCCCAATGGATGGTATCCCGTTCCACCCTTACTACTCAGTGAAAGACATTGTGGGTGTAGTGGTGTTTTTGTTTGTGTTCTGTGCGGTGATCTTCTTCTTCCCGGAAGGCGGTGGTTACTTTATTGAGAAGCCAAACTACGAGCCGGCAAACCCACTTAAAACACCTGAGCATATTGCGCCTGTTTGGTACTTCACGCCGTTTTACGCCATGTTGCGTGCGATTCCACCGATTGCGGGTTCTCAGTTCCCTGGCGTTGTGGTGATGGGTGGTGCGATTGCAATCTTGTTTGTGCTGCCTTGGTTAGACCGTAGCCCAGTGAAGTCGATTCGCTACAAAGGTTTGATCAGTAAAGTGGCGCTTGTGGTGTTCTGTATCTCGTTTGTGGTGTTGGGTTACTTGGGTGTGGTTGCGGCAACCCCAGTTAAAACCATGATCGCGCAAGTGTGTACAGCGCTCTACTTTGCTTACTTCTTCTTCATGCCTATCTACACCAAGATGGAGTCTACAAAACCGGTACCAGAGAGGGTTACAGGCTAATGAAAAAGCTAATGGTTGTATTATTGATGGCATGCATGCCTGTCATGGCCTCAGCGGCGGGTAGCGGTAACATTCACCTTGATGCCTTTGAGGCGGACCTTGACAACAAGGCATCGTTGCAACGTGGTATGCAGACCTTTGTAAACTACTGCATGGGTTGCCACTCCGCAAAATACCAGCGCTATGAGCGTACGGCTGAGGCGATCGGTATTTCACCAGAGCTGATGCAAGAGCATTTGATTTTGAGCGACCAAAAAGTGGGCGAGCAAATGACCATTGCCATGTCGCCTGAAGATGCAGGTAAATGGTTTGGTAACCCGCCACCTGACCTGTCGCTTGAGACGCGTTTGCGTGGCTCGGATTGGGTTTACACCTACCTACGCAGCTTTTACAAAGACGAATCACGCCCTTACGGTGTGAACAACGTAGTCTTTAAAGATGTGGGTATGCCGAACGTGCTTGAGTCATTACAGGGTGTACAGGTGGCACATTGTGATCGTGCACAGATGGAAGCCCATGGCATTTACGGTGACGAGATTGATCCGCTAACCAATAAGCCGCTAAACAGCTGTGTTTCGGTGGAGTCTGGCACCGGGTCAATGAGTGTCGAAGAGTTTGATCGAGTGATTTATGACTTGGTGAACTTTTTAACCTACGTTGGCGACCCCAATGCACAGGCCTCTAAGCGTATTGGTACTTATGTGCTGATCTTCTTATTCTTCTTCTTTTTCTTGGCATATGCGCTGAAGAAAGAGTTCTGGAGAGACGTTCACTAACATATTTGTGGTATACTCGCCACAACTGACGTAGCAGCGGTCCTTAAGTGGGCCGCTTTTGCTTTTTTTTGTTTGATTATAGGGGTTTCCTACATGGGCGTGGTGGCTAAACGTTCTTCAATGACTTTTTATTCCAACGGTGCTGATCATTACAGCCACCGTGTGCGCATTGTATTGGCAGAAAAAGGGGTTGCGGTAGAGGTTAACGAGTGTGACCCAGCAAACCTTCCTGAAGACTTGGCTTCGCTAAACCCGTACAACAGCCTACCTACCTTGGTTGATCGTGAATTGGTGCTTTACGAAGCAAATGTCATGATGGAATACCTAGACGAGCGTTTTCCTCATCCGCCGCTATTGCCTGTTTACCCAGTGGCGCGTGCTGAGAGCCGTTTGTACATGTACCGCATTCAGCGTGACTGGTGCACCTTGGTTGACGCTATCTTGGCAGACCCAGAAGACCTAGACGAGGGCGATCGCCTACGTAAAGAGCTGCGTGACAGCCTTGTTGCAATTTCACCTATCTTTAAAGAAAAAGATTACTTTATGAGTGATGAGTTTTCTTTGGTAGAGTGCTGCCTTGCGCCGATCTTGTGGCGTTTGCCGATTATGGGCATCGAGCTTCCTGAAGCGCAATGTAAAGACTTGCTTAAGTACATGGATCGCATCTTCTCGCGCGAATCTTTCCAAGCAAGCTTGTCTGAAGCTGAGCGCGAAATGCGCGACTAAGCATCTTTGCTTATAAAGAAAAAGCGAGGCAGATGCTTCGCTTTTTTTTAACTACAAGTTAGTGTAATCTGGTTTAACTAGACTAACCTAAGAGTGGCGTTTGAGTAGTAGCCGTATGTGGCACCTTCGAGGGTGTTGTAACGCAGTACCTGAAGTGATGGGGGATATATGTTAAAGCCAAGCAGACCATATTTGGTGAACGCGCTTTATGAATGGATTCTGGATATTGAAGACGTACCTTACCTTGTTGTCGATGTCACTTGGCCGAATGTCGACGCGCCTTTGGAATATGCGCAAGACGGCCGTTTGATATTAAACGTATCGCCAACGGCGGTGCAGTATTTTCAAGTGAATGATGCGGTGACCTTTACAGCGCGTTTTTCGGGAGTTTCTCGCGAAGTTTATGTGCCGATGGGCGCGGTACTGGCAATTTATGGCCGCGATACTGGCGAGGGCATGGGCTTTGGTATGGAGCCATGTGCTGACCTACTTGAACCACAAGCCGCCGGTGAGTTTGCGCAAGATACTCATCAAGCCGAGCAAGTTGAAGAAGACAATATTGCTAAGAGCCAACTGACACAAGCACCTGAGACAAAGCAAAAGTCTAAACGACCGACGCTGCGGGTGGTTAAGTAAGCTTTTAGGCTAAAGCGGTTATTTGCGACTATTTTAGTTGCAACTATTTAAAGTCAGTAAACAAAAAAAGAGCTAATGATTCAACCATTAACCCTTTTTTTGTGCGGTCGTTTTGTTCGTGCCAGGTTAATCTAGGTACTCAAATACCTTAACGATTTTCTCAATGCCGCTCAGCGTACTGGCTTTTGCTACGGCGGCATCGGCTTCAGCGCGTGTCACCAAGCCCATTAAGTACAAGGTGCTGTTGTCGGTAACGACTTTAAAGCGATTGCCCGGAATACCCTCGGCCAATAATAGATTGGCTTTGGTTTTGGTGGTTAACCAAGTGTCATTTAAGCTTGAGATCGCCGAAGCGCTGCCTGCGATACGCACCTCGTTGTGGATTTTTTTCACTTTTTCGAGGGTTTTTACAATGGCTTCGGCCTGTGCGCGGCTCTGTGCATCTGGAGCTTCACCTGTCATTAACACCACGCCGTTGTAGCTGGTTAGGCTAATGTTTGCGGTTTCGAGTGCGCCGCCGGCTTCGCGAATATTCACCATGCCTTTGGTTTCAATCAGCTGGTCGTCAACAACGCTGCCCAGTGTACGCTTGCTCGGGTCGCTGCTGATCGGGTTTTCACGTACGGCGCTAATCACACTGGCGCAGCCAGCGGAAGATACTAAAAGCGCGACTAATAAAATTCGGATAAGTCCTTTGTGGCGCATGGTTATTCGTCTCCAAAGAGTTGATATTCAATGAGGTCGCACAGGGAGTGTAAAACTAACAGGTGCGCCTCATGGATCAATAACGAATCTTGGTAAGGGATTTTGATTAAGGTGTTGATATGTGGCTCTAGCTGACCAAAGCCAGAAGTGTCGTTACCCAAAAGAGCAATCACAGGTATCTCAGCATCAATGGCTGCTGCAGCCGCTTGTACTAGCGAGTCGGAAGGGCTGTTAGCACTTACCAAAAGCAATACATCTTCGGGCTTACCGTATGCTTCGATTTGTCGGCGATAGATTTCCGAAAAGCCATTGTCATCGGCGATACCCGTTAGCAACGCTGGGTCGTTAATGAGCGGTAGTGTTGGCAGCGCCGGACGAGTGAAGTTGACTTGATTGAGCAGCAGCGTTGAAAAATGCTGAAGGATATTGCTTGATGCGCCGTTGCCGCAAGTCAGTACCTTGCCTTCTTGCATCAAGCATTCAAATAAAATGTCGGCCGCTGCGACAATGTCATCGGTAGAGCTTTCAATAGTACTGCCAATGGCATCCATTGTGTTGTAAAGCCGATTAGTAATGCGATCCGGTAAATCCATACTCAACCTTATAGCATGCTTAGCGTCAAAACCGCTAAGCAATTGAAATAACGTGCTTTTACTGAGCTGTTGATAGAGGTCTAGTTACGCCCACAACGCGACTCAAAGCGATAGTGTATCTAATCTAAAGGCGTCTTTGTACCATTGTGGTGTTGCCTGCGGGTTGCGTCCGTCAAAAGCGACAAGGTCAAACCGGCACGCATGAGTTGCGTATTGGTTAAACTCGGTTAAAAACGCATGGGCAGTAAGGGCAATCTTTTCTTGTTTGCGCGGGGTAACGGATAAAACAGCACCACCAAAGTGGCTTGATGTACGCTTACGCACCTCGACAAAAACCAAGATGCCTTGGTGGAGCATAATCAAGTCTATTTCACCGTAAAAGCAGTGGTAGTTTTGCGAAATGGGCTCTAGGCCTTGGCTTTGTAAAAATACCCGGGCTTGGGTTTCGGCATCCTTGCCGATTTGGTTGGTGTCCATGTCGCATCCTTGCGTCGATATGTGCTGCGTTAGATATTAGGTTGTCTAAGGGTGGCTGCTTAGCGGTGTGGGTGTGCCTTGGCGGTAAACAAACCAAGGCATTTGGCGATTCACTTTTTTCAGATCCAAGATGCTTAGCTCACCTGTTACACCTTCAATGCTGGTTTCTGGGCTCGCCGCCAGCTGATTTAGGTAAGGATAGAGGTTGTAAGCGTCTACGCCGAGGGCGTACAAGCGGCCAAATCGGCTGTCCACATCATTGTACTTGTAGGCCAGTGCGCGTTTTTCTTCAGACGGAAACTCGTCGGTATTCCATGGCAGTGCAATAAAGCGAATGCCGCTCAAATCATTATCGCGGGCCGCGTTAATGGTGCCTTCAAAGACATGAGACGTTGCATAAATTGGCAAGTCGCCGGCAAAGTGAAAGGCCAAAATGGGCTTTAGCTGGCGAGCGTCTTGCGGCAGCGCAGATAAGAACACAGCGGTAGCGTCTTGGCGGCGGTACTCTTCAAAAACAAGGCGCTCACCTAGGGTGTTCTCTAGGCTACGAGCACGCTCCTTACTGCGATCAGTGCCGAGCAGGCCGCCCACTTCGCCTGAGAAGGCAGGTGTGTTGGTAAAAGAGACTTGGTTTGCAACCGTGCCGCCAAGGGCGGTAAAGGCCTCTTCAAATGCTTTGTGGATACGCATGCCCCATGCGGTGTTGGCGGTCATTGAAAGTGCAAACTTGTGGCCGTCATTCCAGATGCGCTGAGCTGCTTGTGTGGCTTCATCTTCGAGTGACAAACCAAACTGATACAAGTGGCTTACATGGTCAGCCGGGGCGTAGTTTAGTGCGAGCACTGGGGTTTTTAGTGCGGCTTGCTGGTTAAGTGCGTTAACCATGGGTTTGTCGAGGGGCCCGATCACAAGGTCGTAACCACCGTCATTCACGAGGTTAACCAGCATTTCGATCGATTGAATTTGGTTTTCGTCGTAAAAGCGCAGGTTAGGGGTACGCTCACCTTTTTGTAGCGCACTAAAGTAACCGGCCATTAAGCCTTCGCGAATTGCTGCACCGTGTTTGGCCAAGCGACCCGATTGCGGCAATACCACAGCAATATTTTGAGCTTCGATCAGGTCAAAGCTTACACTGCCTTGCACTTCAGGCGGGTAAAAGCCAACAGGGTGGTCTGCCCAAACACGCTTCCACTGATTAATCGCTTCAGCTTGTGCATCAATTTGTGGGTTTTGGCGTTGTGCTAATAGGTATTCAAACCAGCCTTGCTCAACATAGTTGTACTCTTGGCTTTGAACCGCTTGATAAAGGGTATTGGTATCTGTGTTGGCAAGTAGCTCTGCGATGCGGTTGTTAAGTGCCTGAACATCTTGGTTAGGCTGCAACGTAAGCGGCATCAGCGCTAAGGCTTCGTTATAGCTATCGCCTTGTTGGCGGTACGCTTGGGCGCGAAGGTCCAAAATACGCGCCTGGGATTCATCGGTCATCCAGCTGCTAGGCTCCACCGATAAAAAACGGATCGCTTGATCGGGGTTGTTGGCGTCTAAGGCCGAGCGTGCGCGACGAGTTGCGGATTCATAGCGCAAAGCAGGGGGCACTTGTGCCAGTGGAACAGCATCTAAGATAGTGAGGGCTGCATCGCGCTTACCAATTGATAGCAAAAGGTTTGCGGCATTTAAGCGTAGGGGTACTGCTTGCAGAGGGGAGCTTTCGGCGCGATTGAGTAACGACTCTACCTGCATACGGGTGCGCTCTTCGAGGGTGTACTCTGGCTCGACCGTCTCGGCTACTTTGGTTGGCTGGCTTGTGCCACAGCCTGTCAATAACACGGCGCCCATTACAAGAGACAAAGACAGCCGAAGGTAATTCGTCATATACTGCTCACCCTAATCCTGAGGATGGAAATAAAAAATGTTAGATGTTGCGTTGTATATTGTGGCAACCCCGATAGGTAATCTATCAGATTTATCACCCCGTGCCATTGAGACACTCAGTCGAGTGGGTTTGATCGCTGCAGAAGATACGCGCCACAGTCAGCGATTGCTGACGCACTTTAACATTAATACGCGACAGATATCAGTCCATGACCACAATGAACGCCAACGTGTGGACATGATTTTACAGCATTTAGAAGAAGGTACGAGTGTTGCCCTTATTTCTGATGCCGGTACCCCGGTTATATCCGACCCAGGTTATGTTTTAGTAAAGGGAGTGCGTGAAGCGGGGCATCGAGTGATTCCTGTGCCTGGGTGTGTGGCTTTTATTACTGCACTTTGCGCCTCGGGTTTGCCTGCTACTTCGTTTGCATTTCAGGGCTTTGCACCGCCAAAAGGTCGTGCCCGTGAGCAGTTTTTTGAAGCCTGTGCTGACGATACCAAAACTCAAATTTTTTATGAGTCTTGTCACCGCATTCAGGCTTCCCTTGAGGTCATGGCGAGTGTTTTTGGTGACGATCGGCCAGCGTGTGTCGCTCGCGAGTTAACCAAAACTTATGAAACCATAAAGCACGGCACGCTTGCTGAGCTTATTGAGTGGGTCGCTGCGGATGCAAATCAGCGCAAAGGTGAATTTGTAGTGATTGTGCAGGGCGCTCCCGCGCAAGATACGTCTGAAATTGATGCCAAAACTCTCAGCATGCTCAGCGTAATGATTGAGGAGTTGCCGCTAAAGCAGGCGGCGGGTTTGGTCGCCAAAATAACGGGTATTAAAAAGAACACCCTGTACCAAGCGGCTTTGGAGCTAAAAGAAGGGTAACTTGCCGAGCTCTCCAGCTACTCGCATGCAGTCGCTAATAACTTGAGCGGCTGCTCATAAATAAAGTTGCTTTTGCAAAACTAAACGGTATCCTTGTCGCCTGAAGTTCGCCAGACAGTCGCCGCTACTTCGGTAGGGGAGGAAAGTCCGGGCTCCATAGGGCAAAGTGCCAGATAACGTCTGGGCGGCGCGAGCCGACGGCCAGTGCAGCAGAAAATATACCGCCTAAGTACTTCGGTACCGGTAAGGTTGAAATGGTGAGGTAAGAGCTCACCGCGTGGGTGGCAACATTCCACGGCAGGGTAAACCCCACTCGGAGCAAGACCAAATAGGACCCCTTAAGGTATGGCCCATACCGGGGTCGGGTAGGTTGCTTGAGGTGTACGGCGACGTGCACCCTAGATGAATGACTGTCCACGACAAAACCCGGCTTATCGGCGAACTTCATTTTCTTCCCTTCTGTTTTACTCTTTATACCGTCTCTTGTTTCTTGACGTTTCTACATTGATGCGGGCTTTTGCCTCAGCTCGTTAAGTTTTTCTCGGCATTGAGCTAGCGTTGTAGATTTTGCTGTTTTGCCTCGTTTTTTAGCTCTACTTTCCTCTGCTTGGTCGCTAATGTGATTCGATTTCGCGGGCTCTTGTCGCGAATGTCTTTGCTTCTGTGGATAAATGGCCGTTCTAAAATGAATAAGCGGTGAAAGCTGCGGTCTTCGCCTTGCAATAGTGGGTGTGAATTTCTATAGTTTAGGGGTGGGAAAAGGTGGAAAAAAGTGTCTCTTTGTGGGTAAATGTGGCGCTTTTTGGTTGGTTCTCCTTTGGGTTAATAGTTAAGCCTTTGAAAAGGCATAAGTTATTCAGCAGGTGCAGACATTGGATACCGCATTTCGTGGTTACAGTGAGGTCAGCGTAGACAGCAAGGGTCGCCTTGCGGTCCCTACTCGCTATCGCGATGTGCTTGACCGTGTCTGCGCGGGGCGACTGGTGTTAACCCTCGATCCTTTTTCGCCGTGCTTGCTGCTTTATCCCGAACCTCACTGGCTTGAGGTGCAAGCCTCGGTTGAGGCGCTGCCGAACTTGTCGGGTCACACTCGCATGATCCAACGTAAGCTGATTGGTAGCGCGTGTGATATTGAGCTCGACAGCGGTGGGCGCTTGTTACTGCCATCGTCATTGCGGGCAAAGCAGGCCATTGCCAAAAAAGTCGTGATTATTGGTCAGGGCAGCAAGTTTGAAATCTGGAGCCAAGAAGCGTGGCTCGCAGAAGAAGAGAAGTTTGAACAAGAAATGGCAGCGTTAGATATGAATAACCTGCCACCTGAATTAGCAAATTTAACCCTTTAAGGCGGTACCGTAATTTATGAGCACTTCCTACAACCACATTACGGTATTACTCAACGAGGCCGTGGACTCGTTAATTGACGACAAGAGTGGCTTTTATGTTGATGCCACCTTTGGTCGTGGTGGTCACTCGTCGCTGGTTTTACAAAACCTCGATGACGACGGTCAGTTAATGGCAATTGATAAAGACCCTCAGGCCATTGCGGTGGCTCATGAGCGCTTCGCTGAAGAACCTCGTTTTTCGATTTGCCACGGCAGTTTTGCTGAGCTTCAAAGTTTTGTAGCTGAGCGTGACATGGTGGGCAAAGTTGACGGTATTTTGATGGATTTGGGTGTTTCGTCGCCACAGCTAGACGATGCCGAGCGCGGTTTTAGCTTTATGAACGACGGCCCGCTAGATATGCGCATGGACACCACGCGTGGACAAAGCGCAGCGGACTGGATTGCGACCGCCGACGAAGCTGAAATTGCTGATGTTATTTATGTGTTTGGCGAAGAGCGGTTTTCGCGCCGCATGGCGAAAGCCATTGTTGAAGCGCGTGCCGAAACACCGATTACTCGCACCAAGCAGTTGGCCGACATTATTTCGCAAGCCAACCCTGCATGGGAAAAAGGCAAGCATCCAGCGACTCGTGCCTTCCAAGGTATTCGTATTTTTATCAACCAAGAGTTGGCTGATTTAGAAGCGGTGTTAGAGCAAAGTCTTGAAGTACTTGCTGTAGGTGGGCGACTGGTGGTGATTAGCTTCCACTCTCTCGAAGACCGCATTGTTAAGCGTTTCATCCGGAAATATGTAAAGGGTGATGAGCATATCCCAGCGGGTATTCCTGTTACGGACGACATGTTAAATCAGCGTCTTAAAGCGAAGTCGAAGGCGATTAAACCGAGTAAAGCTGAGGTGGATGCCAACGTGCGTGCGCGTAGTGCTGTGATGCGTTGTGCAACCAAAATTAAATGACGGATACGACCAGCCCAGAGCCAACGCTAGAAACCACGTCTAGCCCCTCAAAAGCGCAGGGTTTTGCACTGGTAACTGAGCTTTTAGATGAGATGGCAGATGCGGGCCAAACGCCACCGCAAATGCTGTCGCCTAAGAGCTATTTTAAGCGCCATTTGTTGGTGTTGCTCTTGGTGCTTACCGTCGCATTTTTTTCGGTGGTAGTGGTTGTTACGGTGCACGAGCAGCGCAAGCTGTTTCATCAGCATCAGGTGTTATTGAAAGAAGCTCACGCACTGGAAGTCGAGCGTGGGCAGTTAATGGCTGAGCTAGGCACTTGGGCGCAAAACAACCGAGTGGATGGCTTGGCCGCCGAGCAGCTGGAGATGTTTGCACCAGCGTTTGAGGACATAGAGTTTATAAAATGAGCGAAAACACTCAGCCCAAACAAGCATTAAACGTTTGGCGCCTATGTTTAATAGGCGCTTTGCTTTTGCTTGTGTGTGGTTATGTGTTTTTTGAAATGACGCGCCTGTTTACCGATAAGCAGGAGTTTCTGCAAAAAGAAGGGCGTGCCCGCTTTGTCCGTAATGTGGATGTGCCGGCCATGCGCGGCGGTATATTTGATCGTCGCGGTGTCGCCCTTGCGGTGAATGCGCCTGTCGCTAGCATCTACATTCGCCCCAATAAAGTTGATTTCAACGAAAAGGGTACGCCTGCTAATTTAACGAGCTTGGCGAAGTTGCTAGGAACGTCGCCCAAGGCGCTTACAAATAAGCTCACTAAAGCGCAGAAAGCCGGTCGCCACTTTATCTATTTGCATCGCTTGGTAGAGCCGAGTGTCGCTAAACAGATTAAGCAGCTTAAGCTGGCCTATGTCGGTATTGAGGAGCACTATCAGCGATACTACCCCGCGGCCGAGGTGGTAAGCCATGTGGTGGGCTTTACCAACATCGATGGCAAGGGCTTAGCTGGCTTAGAGGCCACCTACGACTCGGCGCTTACAGAGCAGATTGGCCTACAAACTATCTATCAAGACCGTGAGCGCAGAAGTATTGAGCGCATTCGCTACGAAAAACCAGCGATGCCGGGTAAAGACTTACACCTGACCCTTGATATGCGTTTGCAGTACTTAGCCTACCGCGAGCTAAAAGCCGCCGTAACAGCACACAACGCCACCAGTGGTTCGTTGGTGATGCTAGATGTCGCTACGGGCGATATTTTGGCCATGGCGAATGCGCCTTCGTTTAACCCAAACGATTTATCCCAACGCACTGGCCCAGAGCTTCGCAATCGCGCAGCTATCGACCTATACGAGCCCGGCTCGACCATGAAGCCTTTGACCATCGCTGCCGCTATGGCGAGCGGTGCGTACCAGCGTGACAGCCAAGTAGATACCAGCCCAGGCCGTATGCAGTTGCGTGGCGGCAAAGTATCGGACCCTCGCAACTATGGCGAGGTACCCTTGGCAGAAGTTATTCGCCTGTCCAGTAACGTAGGTGCTTCTAAAATTGCGCTATCCCTCGAGTCAGGCACTGTGCGCAACTTGCTCGAAAATCTTGGCTTTGGTCAAACCACAGGGGTTGGTTTACAAGGCGAACAGGCGGGTAGTTTGCCTTATTACGGTGAGCGTCAAGAGCTGCAGCGTGCACAAATGGCCTTTGGTTACGGTCTATCGGTTACACCCCTTCAGTTAGCGGCCGCTTACTTACCGATTGCAGGTGATGGCACCTTGCCTCATGTGAAACTACTCAAAGGACCAGATGTAGCCAAGCCGAAGCGAGTGATTCCTGAGCAGGTGGCCATTGATGTGCGCAAAATGATGGAAACCGTGGTATCAGACACAGGTACCGCTCGCTTGGCAAAAGTGCAGGGCTATCGTGCTGCAGGCAAAACCGGCACCGTACACGTGGCAAATAGCGGCGGTTACGCACAAGACGAATATGTCGCGCACTTTGTTGGCCTTATTCCCGCCACCAAACCAAAGGTGGTGATGGCCATTGTAATGAATCAGCCCGGCGGCCAAGAGCATTTTGGTGGCGAAGTGTCTGGGCCTATTTTTGCTCGTGTCGCCAGTGAGGCCATGCGCTTACTTAACGTTACCCCCGATAACCTTGAGAGTGGCCGAGTCATACAGGTGGTGTCGCGATGACGTGTCCTTTAGGCCATTTACTCCCCGAGTTGGCGAACCACGCAAAAGCCAACCAGCGTTTTAGCTGTCTGACAGAGGACAGCCGAGCGGTCGAGCCCGGTTGCTTATACCTGGCTCGAGCGGGAGCCGGTGGTAAGGGTTTGCACTACCTTACTTCGGCACTAAAGCAAGGCCCCGCGGTGGTCATTGCCGATCGTGGAGAGTATCAGCGATTTAGCCATAGCGAACCTGTGCTCGCGGCCGAAGCGGCACAGCAGCTCACCACACAAAACTGTGAATTGATTTTGGTGGATGCACTTGAGGTTAAGCGAGCGGCTATCGCAGCAGCTTTTTATGGTAAGCCAGCCGAGCGTTTAACCCTTATTGGCATTACCGGCACCAATGGTAAAACCTCGTGTGCCAGCTTTATCGCCCAAGCCCTTGGTCACTTAGGTAAGCAAGCGGCAGTGATCGGTACCTTGGGCAATGGCCCTTTGGCTAACTTAACACCTAGCCAAAACACCACGCCGGGGCCTTTGGAATTACATGCCTTATTTGCGGAATATGTTCAGCAGGGTATCACCCATGTGGTGATGGAGGTGTCGAGTCATGCTCTGGATCAAGGGCGAGTAGACGGCCTTTATTTTGAAGTGGCTGCTTTTACTAACCTCACCCACGACCACCTTGATTACCACGGCACCATGGAGGCATATGCCAACGCCAAAGCTCAACTCTTTGCGGTAGAGCGTTGTCACCGTGCGGTTATCAACTGTCTTGATCACTGGGGTTTGGCGATTTTTGAGCAAACCGCTCAAAGCAAGTTAGGTATAGGCCCCGATATTCAAATTGAAGTGCTGGTTGCTAACGGCTTGGCCGGTAGCGAGTGCAAGCTCACTATGGGCTCAGAAACCTTTACTTTTTCCACCCAGCAGTTGGGTGAATTTGTTTTGGACAACCTCGCGATTTGCGCAGGTGTACTTAAGCAGCTGGGTGTAAGCGTCGCTGCCATTTCCGAAACCCTCGGGGAAGTTACCTCAGTGGCGGGGCGTATGGAGCGTATCGACTTAGCCAACGGTGCCGTCGGTATTGTGGATTACGCGCACACGCCAGATGCCCTCGAAAAGCTGCTACACAGTGCTCAGCAGCTCAAGCCCGAAAGCCTAATTTGTGTTTTTGGCTGCGGTGGTGATCGCGATCGCCAAAAGCGCGCGGTGATGGGTGATATTGCCAGCCGTTTTGCAGACACAGTGCTTATTACCAGCGATAACCCGCGCGGTGAGTCTCCGCAAGCCATTATCGACGATATTTTTGCTGGTGTGGCAGCTGAGCACCAACAAAAGTGCCAGCAAGTGGTGGATCGCAAGCAAGCCATAGAACAAGCCGTGGCGATGAGCCAGCCGGGTGACCTCGTGGTTGTGGCGGGTAAAGGCCACGAAGATTATCAAGAAGTAAACGGGCAGCGTTTTCCGTTTTCCGACCAAGACACCCTGCGGGCAGGGCAGCAGGAGCAAGAAGTATGATTGGCCATTGGTCGACCCACGAAATGGTAAGCCAGATCGGCGGCAGCGCCTTAGGTGCTGATGTCGCCTTTAACAAAGTAAGCACCGACACCCGTACCGTTGAAGCGGGCGATCTGTTTTTAGCCTTAGTAGGCGAAAACTTTGACGGCCACCAGTTTATTGAGCAAGCCCTCGAAAAGGGCGCAGTGGCCGTGTGTATTAGTGATGCGAGTTGTTTGCCCGAAGGCGCATCGGCGTGGCGGGTGGACGATACCCGTATTGCCCTTGGTCAAATGGGTGCACTCAATCGTCGTCGCTTTAATGGTCGTGTATTGGCGGTAACAGGTAGCGCCGGAAAAACCACCGTCAAAGAAATGATGGCGGCGATGTGCGCAGCTCAAGCCGAAACTTTATTTACCCAAGGCAACCTGAATAATGACTTGGGCGCACCGATGACGTTGTTGCGTTTGACGGAATCACACCAGTTTGCCGTGATTGAGCTAGGTGCCAGTGCCATTGGCGAAATTGATTACACAGTGCAGCTCACACAGCCCCATGTGGCAATACTCAATAATGCACTGGGTGCTCACCTTGAGGGCTTTGGCTCTCTGCAAGGTGTGGTAACGGCAAAAGGCGAGATATTTAACACATTAGACAAAAACGGCGTAGCCATCATTAATGCAGATGACTATCATGCGTCGGTTTGGCTAGACCGTGTTGCAGGGCGCTGCCAAGTGCGTACTTTTTCGGTGGAGAACGACGCGCAAGCTACCGCCTTTGGTCAAAACTTGGTGCAAAACGAAGCAGGTGGTTTTGACTTTTTAGCGCGCGTTGGCGCAAACGAATATCAGGTTTCTTTGAGTGTTTTAGGGCGTCATAACGTGGCCAATGCGTTGGCTGCAATGAACGCGCTGGATGCACTCGGCGCTCTTAACGACACCGCAGTAAACGCACTAAACGCTTTTCAGGCAGTTAAGGGGCGTATGCGATCGTATCGTGTTGGCAGCAGCTTGATTATCGATGACAGCTACAACGCAAACCCCGATGCAGTCAAAGTGGCAGCCGATGTGTTGACCACCTTTGAAGGCCCCCGTGCATTTGTTTTAGGGGATATGGCCGAGGTGGGCGAAAGCGAAATTGAAGCGCACCAAGCGACGGGGCGTTACATGGCTGAGCTAGGCGTTGAGGCCTTTTTTACCTGCGGTAAACTCAGCGCCCATGCGCTAGACGCCTACGTTGAAGCGATGCAAATCGAAGGTAAGCCCTACGAGCATGCGTCTGCCTTTTATGAGCGCGAAGAACTGGCTGAAGCGTTACGCCAATGGTGTGTCACTAGCCCAACACACGCGTGGACACTACTGATTAAAGGATCACGCAGTGCAAAAATGGATGAAGTCGTTACGACACTCACACAACCAACAAACGAGCAGTAGTCATGTTGTTATATTTATCGGCGATTTTGGCCGAGTACCATAGTGGATTTGCGGTTTTTCAATACCTCACCTTGCGTGCAATTTTAGGTGTGTTAACTGCGTTGGCCATCGCTTTGATTGCTGGCCCCCACATGATCAATCACCTACGTAACCGCCAAATCGGTCAGGCGGTACGTACAGACGGTCCTCAGTCCCACCTGAGCAAGTCAGGCACGCCAACCATGGGTGGTGCGTTAATTATTTTCGCCATTTTAGTGAGCACCTTGTTATGGGGCGACCTCACCAACCGCTTTGTGTGGATTACCGTAGGTGTGATGCTGATTTTCGGCGCGGTGGGTTGGGTCGACGACTACCGTAAAGTGATCGAAAAGAACTCCCGTGGTTTGCCAGCACGCTGGAAGTACTTCTGGCAATCTGTGGGTGGCATTGGTGCTGCGATTTTACTTTACCTACTGGCTCAGTCGCCGGTCGAAACTACGTTAATCATTCCGTTCTTTAAAGATGTCGCCATTGATATGGGCATCTTTTTTATTGTGTTCAGTTACTTTGTGATTGTCGGCACCTCAAACGCAGTAAACCTCACCGACGGCTTAGATGGCTTGGCCATTTTGCCATCAGTATTGGTGGCTGGTGCCTTGGGTATTTTTGCCTACCTCACGGGCCATGCGCGCTTTGCCGAGTACTTACTTATTCCATACGTACCCGGTGCAGGCGAGCTGATCGTAATTTGTACCGCCTTGATTGGCGCAGGTTTGGGCTTTTTGTGGTTCAACACCTATCCAGCTCAAGTCTTTATGGGTGATGTAGGTGCCTTGGCTTTGGGGGCAACCCTCGGTGTTATTGCTGTAATTGTTCGCCAAGAATTGGTTCTAGTGATTATGGGCGGTGTTTTTGTTGCCGAAACCGTGTCGGTGATGATGCAAGTCATCTCGTTTAAAACCACTGGTCGTCGGATCTTCCGCATGGCACCTCTGCATCATCATTACGAGCTGTTAGGCGCGCCAGAGCCTCGCGTGATCGTGCGCTTTTGGATTGTGACCGTGGTGTTGGTATTGATCGGCCTAGCAAGCCTCAAGATTCGTTAATAAGGGTTATTGGTTATGGCAATTATTGCCTCAGACAGCCGCATTATTGTGATTGGTTTAGGTAAAACCGGCCTGTCTTGTGCGCGTTATTTTGCCCGAAAGGGCATTCGCTTTTCGGTGGCCGATACCCGCGAAACCCCGCCTAACTTGGCCGCGTTTCAAGCGGAGTTTCCCAGCGTCGAAGTACGCTGTGGAGCCCTTGATGGCGACTGGCTAAAAAGTGCATCAGAGCTGGTGGTTAGCCCAGGTATTGCTATTGCTACGCCTGAAATTGCAGCCGCTGCTGAAGCCGGTGTGAACGTTGTTGGCGATATTGAGCTCTTCTGTCGCGAAGTAACGGCACCTATTGCTGCGATTACCGGCTCTAACGCTAAAAGCACTGTGACTCAGTGGTTAGGTGAAATGGCAAAGGCCGACGGTATTGATGTCGCTGTGGCTGGCAATATTGGTACACCGGTATTGGACCTGCTCGCTACCGGTGAACAGGCTATGTACATCTTAGAGCTATCGAGCTTTCAACTCGAAACTACGCACAGCCTTAAAGCAAAGGCGGCGACTGTGTTGAATGTGAGCCCTGACCACATGGACCGCTACGACAGCTTAATGCATTACTACAACACCAAACAGCGCATTTACCTTGGTAGTGAGCTGGCGGTTGTAAACGGCGATGATCCACTCTCCCGTCCGCTGATGCGTGTGGGTATGAAGACTGTCGAGTTTAGAAACACCTCACCGGACTTTGGTCGTTATGGCGTTGCCAAAACACCACAAGGCCCTTGGTTGGCGAGTCAAAGTAAACGCTACTTGCCGCTGTCTGAGCTTAAGGTTAAGGGCAGCCACAATGTATCTAATGCGCTGGCAGCGATTGCCATGGCCGAAGGTATGGGTATTTCGGAAGACGCGATTGTAACAGCACTAAAGAGCTTTCCGGGCTTAGAGCATCGTTGCCAATGGGTGGGCGATTACCAAGGCGTCGCTTTTTATAACGACTCAAAAGGCACCAATGTGGGCGCAACTCAAGCGGCGCTCGAGGGCTTGGGCGCAGGCGAGGGTAAGTTAGTATTGATCGCTGGTGGCGTTGGTAAAGGCGCGGACTTCTCGCCGCTTAAGGCGTTAGTTGCTCGTTACTGCCGAGGCTTGGTGTTAATTGGCGAAGATGCCAACGCCATTGATGAAGCCGTTGGTTTTACTGCAACCGACTATGCAGCCAGCACCGAAGAAGCCCTAGAAAAAGCCTTTGCGATGGCGCAAGAAGGTGATGCAGTGCTGTTATCACCGGCGTGTGCCAGCTTTGATATGTACAAAAGCTTTGAACACCGAGGCGAGTGCTTTGTTGCCGCCTTCAAGGAGTTGGCTCAGTGAAACTCAGTAGCCTTAAACAGCTTGTTGTTCGCCGAGGGCCATCGTTACCAAACGATGCTATGCCTTTCGACGGCACCTTGCTGTCTGCTGCTGGTTTTTTAGTTCTACTTGGTTTTGTCATGGTCACCTCTGCTTCGCTGGAGGTGGCGACGGATAAGATAGGGAATCCTTACTTCTTTTCCATCAGGCATGGCCTTTACGTGATCGTGGCGCTTATCTGCGCCTTGGTGGTATGGCGAGTGCCCATTGAGCGCTGGAAACAGTGGAGCCCTCACCTGATGATTTTGGCTGCTTTCTTGCTGTTGGTGGTGAGGATTGTCGGGCCTGAGATCAATGGTGCACACCGTTGGTTACCGCTAGGGATAATGTACTTTCAACCGTCGGAGCTGGCTAAGCTGACCATGATTTTATATGTGGCGGGGTATTTGCTTCGTCGCAGCCACGAAGTGAGGAATCACTTCTCGGGTATTTTGATACCTATGATTCCGTTGATGGTTTACGTAGCGCTGCTCGCCTTACAACCCGATTACGGTGCACTAGTGGTGATTTCAGCAACCGTTGTTGTGATGGTGTTTTTAGGTGGAATGGGCGTTTTTCATGCGTCTGCTCTTGTTATGGCTACGGGCTTGGCATTGGTGGCGGTATTTTTTACCAGCTCGGAGTATCGGCTTAAGCGGCTTCAGTCGTTTTTAGACCCATGGGCAGATGCTGCGGTGGGCGGCTATCAGCAAGTTCAGGCACAAATTGCTTTTGGCCGTGGCGAATGGTTTGGTGCAGGTTTGGGCAATAGTGTGCAAAAACTGCTCTTCTTACCTGAGGCTCACACCGACTTTGTGGTTTCGGTCACTGCCGAAGAGCTGGGGTTTGTGGGAGTTGCTGCGCTGTTTGCTGCTGTGGTTGTAATGGTGTTTCGGATGTACGTCATCGGCCGTCGCGCTGAGCGCGTGGGTGATTTGTTTGGCGCTTATGTGGTTTATGGCATCGCTACCCTAATCGGGGGGCAGAGCTTGATTAATATAGGTGTGAATGTAGGTGCCTTTCCTCCTAAAGGGATTACCTTACCTTTGGTGAGCTTTGGTGGCAGTAGTATGTTGTTGACGGCCGCTATGTTAGCGATTGTGTGTCGCATTGACTTTGACCACCGAGTCAGGGCGATGACAAAAAAGATGACGGCTAAGGCTGAGGCAATCGATGCTCTTGACCCACAAAAGCAAGATGCCCCAGTCATTGAAAGCCCAGCGGTGAGCATTGCACTGTCGCGCCGAGTGGCGAAAAAAGATTTTGCAAAACAAGGGACGGCTAGCCGTCAATACGAAGGAAAAATGACATGAGCGGCGCGCCTGCAAAGCGATTTTTAATTATGGCCGGTGGCACAGGTGGGCATGTTTACCCCGCCTTGGCAACGGCGCGCGCACTCGAAGGCATGGGCCACAGTGTTGAGTGGTTAGGAAGCCCGCGAGGTATCGAAAACCGCGTGGTGCCCGAAGCCGGAATTAAGCTTCACCAAATCCCTGTAAAGGGCTTGCGGGGTAAGGGTGTACTGACACTGATCAAAGCACCTTTTGGCATTGTGTCGTCAGTGGTTGCAGCGGTTAAAGTTTTACGACAGGTAAAGCCTGATGCCGTCTTAGGCATGGGCGGATTCGCTTCTGGTCCGGGTGGCCTCGCAGCAAAATTGCTAGGCATACCACTGGTTATTCATGAGCAAAACGCGGTGGCGGGTTTTACCAATCGCTGCTTATCGCGCATTGCTACGCGCACACTGGAGGCTTTTAAAGGGGCGTTTGCAGCTAAGCCCAATGTAACCAGTGTGGGCAACCCTGTACGTGGTGCGATTTTAGACTTGCCAGAGCCAAATGTTCGCTTTGCTCAGCGTCAAGGCCCACTGCGTGTGTTGGTGGTGGGCGGTAGTTTGGGCGCCCGTGCTTTGAACTTGGTAATGCCTGAACTGATTGACCGTTTGGCGGATAAAAAGCCGTTAGAGGTTTGGCATCAAACCGGCGCCACAACTTATGACGAAACCCTGTCTGCTTACGGTGAGGGGTTAGAAAGCAAGCCCGTTAAACTGGTGCAGTTTATCGAGAATATGCACGAAGCCTATGGCTGGGCCGATGTGGTGATTTGTCGCAGTGGTGCACTGACGGTGAGTGAGTTGGCGATAGCGGGCTTACCTGCCATTTTGGTGCCGTTTCCCCATGCGGTAGACGACCACCAAACGGCCAATGGCCGATATTTAGAACAATTAGGGGCTGCCAAGGTCATCGACCAAAGCAGCCTAACCGTGGACGCACTCGAAACCCTTTTAATGGGCGAGTTTGGCCAACGAGAAGCCTTATTAACCATGGCCAACAAGGCGCGTGACTTTGGTCGCCCCGAAGCCAGCGATGCCGTTGCCAAGGTATGTTTAGAGAGTATAAAAGCATGAAAACATCCGTAACAAAAACCGACTTTCAAGTGCCTGAAATGGGACGAATTCGCCGTATCCATTTTGTCGGTATTGGTGGTGTGGGCATGTGTGGTATCGCCGAAGTTTTGCTAAACCAAGGTTACGAAATTAGCGGCTCAGACCTAAAACAGTCAGCCGTGACAGATCGCCTTGTTGCAGCCGGTGCCAATGTGTATTTTGGCCACCGCGAAAGTAACGTAACTGGCGTAGATGTAGTTGTTGTATCAAGCGCGGTAAACGAAGAAAACCCAGAAGTAAAAGCCGCACGCGAATCGCGTATTCCTGTGGTTCGCCGCGCCGAAATGCTGGCTGAGCTAATGCGCTACCGTCATGGTATTGCGGTAGCAGGTACTCACGGCAAAACCACAACAACCAGCTTGGTAGCATCGGTATTAGCAGAAGGCGGACTTGATCCGACTTATGTAATTGGTGGCCGCTTAAACAGCGCCGGTACCAACGCCAAGTTAGGCGGCAGCCGTTTCTTGGTGGCTGAGGCCGACGAGAGTGATGCATCGTTTTTGCACCTTCAACCAATGGTGGCCATCGTTACCAATATCGATGCAGACCACATGGATACCTACGACGGTGACTTCTCTAAGTTGAAGCAAACCTTTATCGACTTTTTGCATAACCTGCCGTTTTACGGTTTGGCAGTTATGTGCTCAGACGACCCAGTGGTGCGCGAAATTATTCCTGAAGTTAGCCGTTCGGTAGTGACTTATGGTTTTGAAGAGGGCGCAGATTACTGCGCTACCATGACCAAGCAAACGGGTATGTACAGTGACTTTACCGTTACTCGTCCATCAGGCAAGGCGCTTAACGTATCGCTGGCCATGCCGGGCCGCCACAACGTGCTTAACGCTTTGGCAACCATTGCTGTGGCATCAGAAGAAGGTATCGACGACGAAGCCATTATCAAAGCCTTGGCTGCGTTTGAAGGTGTAGGCCGTCGCTTCCAAGTGTTGGGCGATATACCTGTGACAGGTGGCGATGCCATGTTGGTGGACGACTATGGACACCACCCGCGCGAAGTTGATGCGGTAATTAAAGCCGTGCGTGAAGGCTGGCCCGACAAGCGTTTGGTGATGATCTATCAGCCACACCGCTATTCTCGTACGCGTGATTTGTACGAAGACTTTACCCAAGTACTTGGTGGCGCTGATGTACTCTTGTTGCTTGATGTTTACGCCGCAGGTGAAGAACCCATCGCCGGAGCGGACAGCCGAAGCCTGTGCCGTAGTATTCGTCAGCGTGGTTCGGTAGACCCGATTTTTGTCAGTCATGCCGATGAAGTGGCTGGCGTTTTGGCCAATATCGTTCAGCCTAGCGACCTTGTATTGACCCAAGGTGCAGGTGACATTACTCGCCTTGCGCACCAACTAAAACAAGCCTCCCTAACAAAGGATGAGTGACGGTATGGCTCATTACGTAATTAGCGCAGAACAAAAAGCTGAACTCGGTCGTGTTGCCGTGATCTATGGCGGCTTATCGTCAGAACGACCAGTATCACTTAAAAGTGGTACAGCAGTATTAAATGCGCTGACCCGTGCAGGGGTGGACGCCTTTGGTATCGACCTAGGTGGCGAAGACGGTAAAGCACAGCCTTTTAAACAGTTAACAGACGCACCTATGGACCGTGCGTTTTTAGCGCTGCATGGCCCAGGTGGCGAAGACGGCACCATTCAAGGTGCCCTCGAAATGCTAGGTATACCTTACACCGGCAGTGGCGTTGCGGCTTCGGCGTTGGCGATGGACAAGTTGCGTTGCAAGCGTTTGTGGGCAGGTGAAGGTCTACCAACGCCTGATTTTGCTGCGGTAAATAATGCCGATCAGCTAAACGCCCTCGAAGCGCGTTTGGGCTGGCCCATGATTATTAAGCCGGCGCACGAAGGCTCGAGTATTGGTATCGCGAAAGTACGCAATGCCCAAGAGCTTAAAGCAGCTTTTGAAGTTGCGGCGGGGCTTGATCGTTGTGTTTTAGCTGAAAAGTGCATGACCGGAGACGAGTTCACCGTCACCGTGATTGATGGCAAAGCCTTGCCCGTGATTAAGCTGGTAACGCCAAATGATTTTTACGACTTTTCGGCAAAGTACGAGTCAAACGATACCCAGTACCTTTTTGAGCATGGCTTAGCAGAAGAGGCAGAAGCGGCACTTAAGCTGTTGTGTGAGCAAGCCTTTGAAAGTGTGGGCTGCTCTGGCTGGGCGCGAGTGGATGTGATGCAGGACGAAAACGGTGATTTTCAGCTTCTCGAAATTAACACCGCGCCGGGCATGACCGATCACAGCTTAGTGCCTATGTCGGCTAAGCAAGCGGGCCTCTCGTTTGAACAGTTGGTGGTTAAAATTATAACCATGACCACAGTCGAGAAAGGTCAGTAATTGATGAGTGCCGTTGCCCTAAACACCGAAACCGAAGGTAGCCGCGGACTTCCTCGCGAGCGCCCTTCGTGGTGGACACTGCCCCGTAAAATTTGGGTCGGCGTTTGGGTGTTTATCATGGCGGCGGTGGTACTGCTGGTTAAAACCTGGCAGTGGTTAGACCAGCCTGTGACACAGGTACAGGTGTTTGGCGAGGTAAAGTACTTTGATGCGCAAAAAGCCGTCACTGACTGGTTACCCGCTAATGCCAAATTGTTGAGCGTTGACTTGCAGGCCCTGCATGCCTTTGTTCAGAGCGAGCCTTGGGTAGCACAGGTGTCATTGATTAAAAATTGGCCGAATACACTTGAGTTACACGTGACGGAAGAAAAGGCCATTGCTCACTGGGGTGAGGATGGCTTGTTAAACGCACAAGCAAAAGTATTTTGGCCAGAGGTGAGTACCAGCGATCAAGGCTTACCGCAATTTAACGGCCCAGAGGGTTCAGAAAAGCAGCTGGTGGCCCAATATCATGACCTAAACAGCTTGTTGCGAACTAAGTCGTTGGCCCTCAAGTCGTTAACGCTAGAGCCGCGCGGTTCGTGGAAATTTGAATTAACCAACGGGGTGTTGGTAACGCTGGGTATGGAAGACATAAACGAACGTTTGGTTCGGTTTTTATCGCTTTACGAGCGAGTGTTACATGCCAAGATCGAGCAGGTGGCGTCAGTTGACCTTAGGTACACCAATGGTGTCGCCGTCGCTTGGAAGCAAATACCCTCAGAAACAGAGCAAAGATAAATGATGAATGAGCCAGGAAAAATTGTAGCAGCCCTCGATATCGGCACATCAAAAACGGTTTGTCTTATTGGTCGTGTGGACGAGGCAGGAAAGGTCGCAATTATTGGCTACGGCGTCAGTGGCTACCGCAGCAAGAGTGTGCACCGTGGCGTGTTAATTCGCATGGCATCGACTGAGGACGCAGTCCTAAACGCCTGCGAAAAAGCCCAAGCCATGGCGAATGTGACCATCGATTCGGTTTACGTCGGTGTTTCGGGCGCGCACCTAGAATGTGCCACCTCAGAAGGCACGGTGACCTTTGAAAACAGCCAAGTGAACGAGGAAGATATTGCTCGGGTTATGGCCCAAGGCAGTATTCGCACAGACCCTGTGGGCAAAGAGCTGCTACATGTATTGCCACAAGAGTTTGTCATTGACGATTCCAGTGGTATTCAAGACCCATTGGGTATGACCGGCTCGCGTATGCAGGTGAAGACACTATTGGTCTTCGCCGATAAAAACGCCCTGAACGATTTACGTAACTGTGTTGCAAATTGCGGCCTCAAGCTCAGTGGTTTTGTCGCTCGCCAATTAGCTTCGTCTTTGGCTGTGGTTAATGAAGACGAAAAAGACCTCGGTGTTGCCATGGTGGATATTGGCGCAGGTACCTCCGATATCGCGATTTACACGGGCGGGGCGATTCGTTACATCGAAACCCTACCCATCGCAGGGGACCACCTAACCAGTGACCTTTCGATCTCGTTAATTACCCCAAGTGACGAAGCCGAAAAGCTCAAGTGTAAATACGGCTGTACCATGGCGAGCTTAGTAGACGCCGAAGACGAAATTAAAGTGGCGAGTGTGGGCAAGCGCCCGCCTCGTGCTATGCAACGTCAGACCCTCGCCGAAGTGCTGGGGCCACGCTACGAAGAGTTGTTTGAGTATGTTTCAGACGCTTTTGAGCGCAGCGGCTGCAAAGACAAACTCTTGTCAGGTGTCATCCTGACAGGTGGAAGCGCCCAAATGGAAGGGGCCATTGAATTGGCTGCAGAGATGTTTCAGCGCAAGGTCAGTGTTGCACTGCCCATCGGTTTATCTGAGTTTGACAGTGCCTTACAGCACCCGTCATTTTCTACTGCCGTGGGGCTATTACACTGGGGCGCAAACGAGAAAGGCCCAAGTGCTGGCCGCTCGCAAGCAAGCCAACACGTTGCACAAAAAACGAAAGAGTCCCTGTGGGACAAGGTGAAAAGGTCGTTTTAAGTGAGTATTCACGCATTATTTACCGCCATGGTCGGCAGTTATCAAGGTAAGAGGAGTTAACTTATGTTTGAAGTTTCAGATGGTGGAATCGACCAGACGCGAGTACTTGTACTGGGTGTCGGAGGCGCTGGCTGTAATGCGTTGAGTAACCTAAGTGACGAGCTAAGCCAATACGGTTGGCTAGTAAACCTTGTTGCCATTAACACCGATGCGCAGGCCCTTGGCTGCTGTCGCGTCGAGCATAAGATCCAAATCGGTAAACGTCGTACCAAAGGCAAAGGTGCAGGCGGTAAAGCGGCCGTGGGCTACGAAGCGGCCCTTGAAAACAGCCGTGAGATCAAGTCGCTGATTGAAAGCCACGACCTTATCTTTTTAGCCACGAACCTAGGCCGTGGTACTGGTACCGGTGCCTCGCCCTATATCGCTAAGCTTGCCGCTGATTTGGGCAAGGTATGTGTGGCCTGTGTGGGTTTGCCTATGACCTTTGGCCGCCCGTTAAAAGGCGACACTGCCAAAGCGCTAAATTACCTGCGCGAATGTGCGAACTCCGTCATCGTGCTAGAGCAAGACCGCTTAATGGGGCACCTTGGTAAGTCCATTACCATGGAAAACACCCTCAAGTACTGCGACAACCTATTTGGTAACACCATTCATGCGGTGCTTAAGGTGATTTTTGAAACCGGCAAAATGAATGTCGACTTTGCCGATGTAATGACCATTGCCCGCTATCACGGCAACGCCATTATCGCCGAAGTGGAGTTTGCAACGGTTGATGAACTCAACCAAGTGCTCTTTGGTTTGTTTAACCACCCGGTGTTTCAACCAATTAACTCTAAAAGTATTCAGGGTTTGATGATTGCGCTTTCAGGTCACGAAGAAACCTTAACGCTAGGTGTCATTGAGCAGGTAACAGACTTCGCTGCCGAATACCTTGGCGAAGGTGTTGAAGTGAGCCCAGGTGTTTACTTTGATAACAATCAAACCGGCTTTAAAGTCATGGTCATGGCGACTGGCGCTAGGGCGCTAGAGGCAGGTGAAAGCAATGTCGCTGAAAGTCTAGAGATCAACGAAGAGACAACAGAGCGGGTGAATGCGTCGATCAAAAACTCGCTGGTGGGCCGTTCACAACTGCCAGATCACGGGCATTTTCAAGATGTGACCCAGGATAATGATCGCAAAGATGCCGAGCGTCGACAGCGTACCAATGGCCTAACCGATGATGTGGATTATATCCCTGCTTACTTACGTCGTTCAGGTAAGTAGGGGGCAATGTAATTCAAGTGTAAAGTTTTATTGTGCACTGCGGTGTTTTATTGAAAAAAATGCACTCATTTGCTAGTATAAAGAGTGAATTTGCTTAACCGCTTTAGAGGTATCTTCGAGTGTAATTTAAGTGAATTAAGTTACGACTAGATGACCACACTGAAGCACAGGCTTCTACAAGCTTTGACGAGAAAACACGCCTTATGATGAAACAGCGCACACTTAAAAACAGTATTAAAGCCACGGGTATCGGGCTACATACTGGCCAAAAAGTTTACCTACGCTTGTGCCCAGCACCTGTGAACACAGGTATTGTGTTTCGTCGTGTTGACCTCGACGAAGTAGTTGAAATTGAAGCTTGCGCAACTAACGTTGTAGACACCACCTTGTCGACTAACCTTGGCAAAGATGGTGTGCGCGTTTCTACGGTTGAGCACTTGCTGTCTGCAATTGCAGGTTTGGGCATCGACAACGCCTACATCGAGCTAAGCTCTGAAGAAGTACCTATCATGGATGGCAGTGCAGCGCCGTTCGTGTTCTTGGTTCAGTCCGCTGGCCTTGCTGAGCAAGAAGCACCAAAAGAATTTATCCGTATCCTTAAAGAAGTAACGGTGACGCGCGACGGTAAAAGCGCAACCTTTAAGCCTTTCGATGGCTTTAAAGTAGGCTTTAAAATCGACTTTGAACACCCTGTGTTCAGCGACCGTAACATGGAAGCAAAGCTCGACTTCTCTAGCACCTCGTTTGTAAAAGAAGTAAGCCGTGCCCGTACCTTTGGTTTCTTAAAAGATATCGAGTACCTACGTTCGCAAAACCTTGTGTTGGGTGGCAGCTTTGACAACGCCATTGTGGTTGACGATTATCGCATCCTTAACAAAGATGGTTTGCGCTACGATGATGAATTTGTTCGTCATAAAATCCTAGACGCAGTGGGCGACTTGTACCTTCTAGGTAAAAGCTTGATTGGCGAATTTTACGGCGACAAGTCTGGTCACCAGTTAAACAACTTGCTACTTCGCGAACTACTTAAACGCGAAGACGCTTACGAAGTGGTTACTTTTGAAAGCGAAGCTGAGATGTCACCTATTTCATACCAGCGCCCAGTTGTAGCGGGTTAATTTTTACCCAGTCTTACGCGCTGATACTAAAAAGCCAAATCCGAAAGGGTTTGGCTTTTTTTGTGCGCTTTTTAAGCAGTTGAATTTAAGTGAACAAAATGTAATCAAATAAAGCGAATAAATTCGCAAAAAACTGATATTGAGATTCAAAATTTAGCCCCAATAACGTTAGAATGATCAACCTCGTTTGCCAACATGGCTCTAAACCTTAGATAGCACAGGCGCAAAAGTTAGTATGCTGACTTCAGTTCTCAAAAAAATATTTGGAAGTAAAAACGACCGTGAATTAAAGCGCATGGGTCGTGTAGTAAAACAAATAAACGCATTGGAAGCTGAGTACGAAGCGCTAACCAACGAAGCCATTAAAGAAAAAACCGCTGCCTTTAAAGAGCGTGTTGCCGGTGGAGAAAGCCTAGAGCAAATTCTGCCTGAAGCGTTTGCATTGTGTCGCGAAGCTTCTAAGCGTGTGATGGGCATGCGCCACTTCGACGTTCAGTTGATTGGTGGTATGGCACTTAACGACGGCAAAGTGGCTGAGATGCGTACCGGTGAAGGTAAAACACTGGTAGCGACCTTGGCGGTTTACCTAAATGCCCTAGAAGGCAAAGGTGTTCATGTGGTAACCGTCAACGACTACCTTGCAGGTCGTGATGCCGAGTGGATGAAGCCACTTTATGAATCTCTGGGTCTTTCGGTGGGTGTGATCCTGTCTGGCCAAGACAACGAAGCCAAGCGTGCTGCCTACGCCGCCGACATTACCTACGGTACTAATAACGAGTTTGGCTTTGATTACCTGCGCGACAACATGGCGTTTTCGGTTGCCGATAAAGTACAGCGCGATTTCCGTTTTGCCGTAGTCGACGAAGTAGACTCCATCCTAATTGACGAAGCCCGTACGCCGTTGATTATCTCTGGCCCAGCTGAAGACAGCTCGGCTATGTACCTTAAAATCAACACCCTTATTCCTAGCCTGACCCGCTTTGACGGTGAGATTGACGTTAAAGACGAATCCCAAGTCATCGAAGAGCACTTTGTCGTTGACGAAAAAAACCGCACCGTTGAGCTAACGGAAGCTGGTCACGCCCATGTCGAAGAGCTACTAGCAAACGCTGGGCTATTAGAAGAAGGCGACACCCTTTACGCACCACAAAACCTAAACTTGCTGCATCACGTGTTGGCAGGTTTACGTGCACACTACTTGTTTGTGCGCGACAAAGACTACATTGTGCAAAACAACCAGGTCGTTATTGTCGACGAACATACCGGCCGTATTATGGAAGGCCGTCGTTGGTCTGAAGGCTTGCACCAAGCAGTTGAAGCAAAAGAAGGCGTGCAGGTTCAGCTAGAGAGCCAGACTTTGGCTTCTACAACTTTCCAAAACTACTTCCGCTTGTACGACAAGCTTGCGGGTATGACAGGTACTGCCGATACCGAAGCTTTCGAATTACGCCAAATTTATGGCCTGGACGTATTGGTAATTCCAACCAACAAACCGATTGCGCGTAAAGATTTAAACGACCAAATCTTTATGACTATGGAAGAAAAATACGAAGCAGTGGCGCTTGAAATTCAAGCAATGCAAGAAGCAAAGCGTCCTGTGCTGGTGGGTACTGCGTCGGTTGAGTCTTCTGAGCTTATTTCGGCTCACCTTAACAAAGCGAAGATTCCTCATAACGTATTGAACGCAAAAAACCACGCGCGCGAAGCAGATATTATCGCGCAAGCGGGTCAAGCGGGTGCGGTGACTATCGCAACTAACATGGCAGGCCGTGGTACCGACATTATGTTGGGCGGTAAGCTAGAAGCCG
Source organism: Pontibacterium sp. (assembly GCA_049603715.1). Taxonomy (GTDB): domain Bacteria; phylum Pseudomonadota; class Gammaproteobacteria; order Pseudomonadales; family Balneatricaceae; genus Pontibacterium. The sequence continues at coordinate 202,305 of JBMYSW010000001.1, forward strand.
AGCTTGCTCAGCTAGAAAACCCAACTCAAGAACAAATTGACCAAGTAACGGCCGAATGGAAAAAGCGTCACGATGCGGTTCTGGCTGCTGGTGGTTTACACATCATTGGTACCGAGCGTCACGAATCTCGCCGAATTGATAACCAGCTACGTGGTCGTGCGGGTCGTCAAGGTGACCCAGGTTCATCACGTTTCTTCTTGTCACTCGAAGACGACCTAATGCGTATCTTCGCTTCTGACCGCGTGCGCCAGCTAATGCAGGCTCTAGGTATGGAACGTGGCGAGGCCATCGAACATAAAATGGTAACTAACGCGATCGAAAAAGCTCAACGCAAAGTTGAAGGCCGTAACTTTGATATTCGTAAAGCTTTGCTTGAGTACGATGATGTGGCCAACGATCAACGTACAGTGATTTACGATCAGCGTAACCAGATGATGGAAAAAGACGACATCTCTGAAACCGTTGTTGCCATTCGTGACGAAATTTTAGAAGCGACTATCGACCAGTTTATTCCACCGCAAAGCTTGGCTGAGCAATGGGATGTTGCTGGCCTAGAAAAAGCCCTAGAAACTGACTTTGGCGTTAAGTTGCCAGTGCAAACTTGGTTGGACGAAGACACCAAGCTGCACGAAGAACCGCTGCGTGTAAAACTGCACGAAAGCATTGCGGCGGCTTACGACGAAAAAGTAGAGCAAGCGGGTGCTGCGACCATGCGCTTGTTTGAAAAGCAAGTGATGTTGCAAGTGCTAGACACCCTGTGGAAAGAGCACCTACAAACCATGGATCATTTGCGCCAAGGTATTCACCTACGTGGTTACGCGCAAAAGAACCCTAAGCAAGAATACAAGCGCGAAGCCTTTGAACTCTTCCAAATGTTGCTGGACAACATTAAACGTGAAGTCGTTCGTATCTTGAGCCATGTACAAGTACGCCAGCCAGAAGACGTGGAAGCCATGGAGCAAAAACGCCGTGAACAGGCGGAACGCCAGCAAATGAGCTTCACTCACGACGAGTCGGGTGAAGAGCAAGGTGAGCAAAATGAGCAAGCGGCAGGTGCTGCCAGCGGCGTACCAAAGGTTGGTCGCAACGAGCCTTGCCCATGTGGTTCAGGCAAAAAATACAAACAGTGCCACGGTAAGTTGGCTTAAGCCTGCTAATCTGTAACCTGTAGATTATTCTTAACAAAAGCAGCCAAGCGGCTGCTTTTTTTACCCTGCTGATAAACCTCCACTTTGTGGAGGGGCCTCGCAGGTTTTTTAGTTTGGAGTTACAAAAAATGGCTGTAGGACCAAGTGAACTACCTCGTTTTTACCCTGTGTCAGGTTTTGCGTTAGGCACAGCGTCAGCCGGTATTAAAAAGCCAGGTCGCCCCGACTTGGTGGTTATGTCGATTGCAGAAGGTGCCAGTGTGGCGGGTGTATTCACCCAAAACGCGTTTTGCGCGGCTCCTGTGCAACTGTGTAAGCGCTTTTTACCTCAAGGCGATATTCGTTACTTTGTTATTAACACAGGCAACGCCAACGCGGGTACAGGCACCGAAGGCCTTACTCACGCGCAAGAAACCTGTGACGCTTTGGGCCAGCAAGTGGGTGTTAACTCGCGCCAAGTATTGCCTTTTTCTACCGGCGTTATTGGCGAGCGTTTGCCGGTTGAGCGCATTGTAGATGGCCTGCCAGCCGCAGTGGCTGCGTTAACTGAGTCTGGTTGGGAAGACGCTGCCAGCGGCATTATGACCACTGATACCCGTCCAAAAGGTGCAACACGTCGTATCGAAATTGACGGCAAACCTGTGGTGATTAGCGGCATTTCAAAAGGCGCTGGCATGATCCGTCCAAACATGGCGACGATGCTCGGCTTTGCGGCAACAGATGCAGCGATTGACGATACTTTGCTACAGCAATTACTCACTAAAAGCGCCAACCAGTCCTTTAATCGCATCACCGTGGATAGCGACACATCTACTAACGATGCGTGTATGTTGGTAGCCACCGGTAAAAGTGGCGTAGAAGTCAGTGAAGATAACCCAGCTGCGCTTCAAGCATTTACTCAAGCGCTAAATAGCTTGATGCGTGAATTGGCGCACGCCATCGTTCGCGACGGTGAAGGTGCGACTAAGTTTGTAACGGTTGAAGTGGCGAATGCTGCTTCCCAAGCCGAAGCACTAGACACTGCCTACGCTATTGCTCACTCACCATTGGTGAAGACCGCTTTGTTTGCTAGCGATCCAAACTGGGGCCGTATCTTGGCTGTTGTCGGCCGTGCGGGCATCGAAAACCTAGATCTTGAAGCACTTAAGCTTTACCTAGGTGATGTATGTATCGTTTCTGAAGGTGGTCGTGATAGAGACTATACCGAAGAAGCAGGCCAAGCCGTGATGAACCAAGAAGAGATTAAGATCACTGTTGATCTTAACCGTGGTGATGTGACTGAAACCGTATGGACCACCGACTTCTCTCATGACTATGTATCCATTAACGCCGATTACCGCAGTTAATTGAGTTAAATACCTTAGTTAAAAGGCCAGCTTGTCTGGCCTTTTTTATAGCTTTTTTTCTAGCTTTTGTAAGCGCCTTTTACATTGACCTCCCGAAGGTTTTAGCGGTCAAACATACCAAAGCACCGAAACTGAATTTAAAAGAGACTCCCATGAAAAAACAACTGCATGTAGCGGCGGCAGCGATTTGTCGTGATGACCAAGTGTTTATTAGTTTGCGAGATGCCGATAAGCATCAAGGCGGCTTGTGGGAGTTTCCGGGCGGTAAAATCGAGGAAGGCGAAACTGCACTGGCAGCGCTTTCACGTGAGCTAGAAGAAGAGCTGGGCATTCGTGTGACTGAGGCCTCCCCTTTAATTCAGGTGCCTTACGACTACCCCGACCTCACTGTTTGTTTGCACATCTTTGAAGTGACTGCATTTGAAGGCGAACCGTGGGGTAAAGAGGGCCAGCCGACGCGCTGGATTAAGCGCAATGAACTTGCAGATTACACCTTTCCTGCAGCCAACCAACCGATTGTAAACGCATGTTTATTGCCTAAAGCCTTGATGATTACCCCAGAGGTGCAGGACAGTGAAGCGGTTTTGACTGCTGTAAAAACGGCCTTGGCAAAAGGCGCACAAGGGGTGGTGTTGCGCAGTGCCAACAGCGAATCTGAGGCTTTTAAAACCAAAGCGAGTGAGCTACTGGCCTTTGCTGAGAAGGAAAATATTTGGGTGAGCTTAAACACTTCGGTGGCGGTGGCTAACGATCTAAACGCCCAGGCCTTGCATTTAAATCGTCATCGCTTGGCTGAGTTAACCAGCCGAGAAGAGTTTAATGGCCAATGGCTAAGTGCAAGTTGCCACGATGCGCAAAGCTTAAACATGGCGTTGGAAAAGGGCGTAGACTTTGTCTTTTTGTCGCCTGTATTACCCACGGCTTCTCATCCGGGTGAGGCAATACTTGGCCTTGGTGGCTTCGCTGAGTTGGCGAACAGCGTACCTTTACCCGTGTTCGCCTTGGGCGGTGTCGAGCTGAAGGACTTATCTCAGCTAAACCAAGCCGGTGCTACCGGCTTTGCTGCCATCAGTGCTTGGTCATAGGGCTAAATTGGTGAGTTTGTGGCTCACCTTCGCCACTTTGGTTGCTTGGGTCGTCGCTGGAGCTAAAGTCGCTGGTCGACTGACCTTCGGCGATGCTGTAACCACCTGAGGCCCATTCGCCTAAGTCGATTAACTTACAGCGCTCGCTGCAAAAAGGGCGGCTGGCATTTTCGGGGCTCCACAAGGAAGGGGCGTTACAGGTTGGGCAGTCAATGTACTTTTTGTTGCTCATAGTGTTGCTCTTATTCGTGTGCTTATCAGTGCTCTTATTAGTACTTCAGCCGTAAAGCTACTCGTCACATGCTTTGGTGGCTAACTCGCAAAGTTGCTTGTGTAAAGCAGTGACTTTAGGGGCGAGGTCGTTTAAGTCGCCGCGATTATCCACAATCAAGTTAGCCTTGGCTAGGCGATTAGGGCGATTGATCTGCGCCTTCATAATGGCTTCGACCTGCTCTTTTGTGTTTTGGTCACGAGCGGCGGCGCGTTCTAACTGCTGCTCTGGTTCTACATCTACCACCACAATGGTATCGACTAGGGTGTGTTGGTCGGTTTCTAGTAACAAAGGCGAAGCCAAAATTCGGTAAGGCTTTTCGGTGGGCTTAGCCAGTGAGTCTACAATGGTTTGACGAATCATCGGGTGAAGCAGCGCCTCTAACCATTTGCGCTCGTCGGGGGCTGCGAATACCAAGCGGCGAAGTGCCGCTCGATCGAGTCGCCCGTCTGCGGTGAGTGCTTCTTTGCCAAAATGCTCAGCGATAGCAGCAAGGCCTTGTGTGCCCGGTTCGACCACTTCGCGTGCGACAATATCGGCGTCGATGACCTCAATACCTAACGCCGTTAGTTGGTCCGAAACGGCGGTTTTTCCGCTACCAATGCCACCTGTAATACCCACGATAAAGGGCTGGCGTGTTTGTGCATTATCTTTCATTAAAATACAAACAACCGTAAGTAAGCGCCCACAAGGTTTTCGCCAAAGAGCAGGGTAATCCAACCAGCCACAGCTAGGTAAGGCCCAAAGGGAATAGGTTTGCTTTGGTCCTGCTTTTTAAGCACCACCAAGGTAATACCGACCACAGCGCCGACAACTGATGACAGTAAAATAATCACCGGCAACAGGGATACGCCACACCACGCACCTAAGGCGGCGAGTAGTTTGAAGTCGCCATAACCCATGCCTTCTTTGCCTGTGAGCAGCTTAAAGCACCAATAAACAGACCATAGCGCTAAATAACCAAAGATGGCGCCATAAACGGCCTGTTCTAACGTTGCAAAGTAACCAAAGCTGTTTACGCCTAAGCCCAACCACAGCAGCGGTAGGGTGAGGTTATCGGGTAACAGTTGATGATCGTAATCGATCAACGTAAGGCAAATAAGCACCCAAGTGAATACCGCTAAAGCGAGGGTAATAAGGGTGAAGCCATAAGCGTAAGTGCAGTAGCCAATAAGTAAGCCGCTGGTGAGCTCAACAATAGGGTAACGCAACGAAATAGCTGTTTTACAGTCGCGACACTTACCGCCCAGTGCTAAGTAGCCGAACAGCGGGACGTTATCGTACCAGCGAACTTGGGCCTTACAGCTTTTGCAGCGCGAACGGGGTTGGCTGAGGTTAAAAGGTTGCTCGCTAGGCAAGTCTTTAAAGGCGTCGGGGTCTTGGTTAATTGCATCCACTTCTGCCTTCCAGCTTAGCTTTAACATTAATGGCAGGCGGTAGATAACCACATTTAAAAAGCTACCAATTAACAACGAGAACACAACGGCGACGGTAATGGTTAGCCACAGGTGTTGATTAATGGCGTCAAACAACTCAAACATTAAATAGCGTTCCCCAATTGGAAGATAGGCAAGTACATGGCGATCACTAGGCCGCCCACTAACACCCCAAGCACCGACATAATCATTGGCTCAATAAGGCTCGATAGGTTATCAACGGCGTTATCGACTTCGTCTTCGTAGTACTCTGCAATTTTGCTAAGCATCATATCCAGTGCGCCGGACTCTTCACCAATGGCAATCATTTGTACCGTCATGGGGGGGAAGACACCGGTCATATTGACGGCATTTTGTAATGACTGGCCTGTGGATACACCACTGCGAATTTGAAGAATGGCGTTGCGATAGACCACGTTGCCAGCTGCACCTGCCGCCGACTCTAGGGCGTTAACCAAAGGCACACCCGCTGCAAAGGTAGTAGCCAGTGTGCTGGCAAAACGGGCGATGGCAGCTTGGTGCAAAATAGGGCCAACCACAGGTAATTTGAGGATAAAGCGATCCACCGAGTCTTGAAAAGACTGTGAGGTTTTTCGGGCTTTGTTAAAGGCTAATATCGCGCCCAGTGACGCGAATAACGCAACCCACCACCAAGCTTGGGCAAACTCAGATAAGCCCACCACCATTTTTGTAAAAGCCGGTAAGTCGGCACCAAAGTCTTTAAATACCGCCTCGAATTGCGGTACGACTTTTACCAACAAAATAGCGGTAACAATCACACCCACCACCACAACGGCCGCTGGGTAAGTAAGGGCTTTTTTGATTTTGGCTTTAAGCTTTTCGATTTTTTCTTTGTAGGTGGCCAGTCGATCCAACATGGCCTCAAGGGCGCCGGAGCGCTCGCCAGCGGCGACCAAGTTACAGTAGAGGTCGTCAAACTGGTCCGGAAAGGCCGACAAAGCTTTTGAAAAGTCGGTACCCGCGTTTACTTCGCCTTTTATTTTGTTGAGCATGTCGCGCATTTTGTTTTTTTCGGCACCCGTGGCAACAATCTCTACTGATTGCATTAGCGGTACACCTGCACGCATCATGGTGGCCATTTGGCGGGTAAAAAAGGCGATATCTAAAGGCTCAATTTTCTTGTCGGCCTTAGAGAAGAGCGAAAAGCTGGTGACCTTTTTGACTTTTTTAGGGTTAATGCCCTGACGGCGTAAGGCAGATTTGGCGGCACTGATACTTACAGCGTCGATTTTACCCTCGTTCAGGTTGCCGTTTTTATCTTTGCCTTCCCAGGCAAACTGAAAGGTCTTTTTCTCTTTTGCTGCCATGCTTCAGGTTCTCTTGGCTTGGTCTCAACGACTAACCTCAAGGGTTAGGTCTTAATGACTCGGTTAACTTCTTCGAGGCTGGTAATGCCTTGGGCCACTTTACTTAAACCTGCGTCGCGTAAGGTCTGAAAACCTTGCCCTTTTGCCACTTTTAAAATATCTAACGAGCTGCCATTGGTCATAATCACCTCGGCAATGTCATCGTTCATTTTAAGCATTTCATAAATACCCGTTCGCCCTTTATAGCCCTTATTACATTTGGCGCAACCTTTGGGGTTAGCCTCAAAGAGGTGTAAGTCGGCAGCCTGCTCTTTGGTAAAGCCCTCTTCTAACATGGCCTCTTCGGGTAGGTTGTGGGGCTTTTTACAGGTTTCGCATAAGCGGCGCGCCAAGCGCTGGGCAATAATCAAACTGACCGAGGTGGCAATGTTAAAGGCGGGCACGCCCATATTGCGAAGTCGAGTCAAAGTTTCTACGGCACTGTTGGTGTGCAGGGTCGAAAACACCATGTGACCGGTTTGCGCCGCTTTAATGGATATTTCGGCGGTTTCGAGGTCTCGAATCTCACCCACCATGACAATATCAGGGTCTTGACGCAAAAATGAACGCAGCGCTTCGGCAAAGGTGAGGCCCACTTTTGTGTTTACGTGAACTTGGTTAATACCTTCTAGGTTAATCTCCACAGGGTCTTCGGCGGTGGAGATATTGCGCTCAGCGGTATTTAAAATATTCAGGCCAGTATACAAAGACACGGTTTTACCGCTACCTGTTGGTCCTGTTACCAAAATCATACCCTGCGGTTTGTGCATGGCATTGTAATACGTATCGTGTTGCTCTTGGGTAAAGCCCAAAGCCTCCATGCCCATTTTGGCACTGGAGGGGTCGAGGATACGTAGTACGATTTTTTCGCCAAACAAGGTAGGAAGGGTGTTTACACGAAAGTCGATAGTGCGTGTTTTGGAAATGCGCATTTTGATGCGGCCGTCTTGTGGCATGCGTCTTTCCGAAATGTCCATTTGCGACATCACTTTAATTCGCGCCGATAACCGAGATGAGAGGTTAACCGGTGGTTTAGCTACCTCTTGTAAAATACCGTCGATCCGCGCCCGGATGCGGTAGGTTTTTTCGTAAGGCTCAAAGTGAATATCAGAGGCACCGTTTTTAATGGCGTCTAACAAAATTTTATTCACAAAACGAACAATCGGCGCTTCGCTCTCCGCATCGTCGTCAAAGTCGTCCGCTTGCTCTGGTGTGGTGTCATCAATTTCTAGGCGGTCGAGGTCGGCATCATCTAGGTCGCCTAGGGTACTGTCTTGCTTGTCTAAAAAGGCTTCTATGGCTTGTTGTAGCTTGTCTTCTTCTACAATCACTGCCTCAGTGGGGATGCCCGCTTGAAACTTAAAGACATCTAAGGCTTGAATATTGGTAGGGTCCGAAATGGCTACATACAGTCGGCCTTCTCGCTTGTGTAGCGGCAGTGCTTTGTGTTTAGCAATCAGGGCATCCTCTACCACACCTTGGGGCAAACTATCGGTCTCTAGCGCGGATAAGTCGAGCAGAGGCATACCAAACTCATCTGAGGCAGCGGTAGCGGCGCGATGGGCAGTCACCAGCTGTTGCTGAATGATATAAGCGATAAAGGTGGTGTTGGCTAAACGGGCATTTTCGGTTGCGTCCAATGCAACTTGCTCTGAAAAAATACCTTCGCTAACGAGGCGTTTTGCTAAGCCACTGAGAGGCTGTGAATGGGCCAAAATAGATTCCTTGCAACTCCAAAGTAATAGACTGAGTCTACCAGTGGCTGTGGAACAAATGAATACGGTGTGCGAAACGGATTGGGCTTAACGTCAGCTATTTGGATCACAACTGTCTTGACGATTGGCTAGATTTTTTTGTGCTAGCTGTAACTACTAAAAAGTATAAAAATTTAGTGGAAATTACGGCTTAGTAAACTACCCCTCAGTGACTCGTATTAGGCCCACTAAAAAGCATAGATTCTTTAGCCTAAGTTAAGGTTTTGTAATTGCTCAAAATAATAAGTGTGGTAAGGTGAATAACAAGCTTATGACTCCTCCTTTGGTGGGGCAGTACAGGTTAAGCGTAAGGAAGCAATACACAGCAGTAATAAACCCGTTCTTTTGGGTTGGCGGCTGAGCCAAGGCAAAAACCAGTGATCTTCGTATTGTCATTTTTCTGCAGTGGCGTAATGATGTAATTGGTTTTAACAAAAACCTTGGGTAGCGGCCTACCTGAAATCTTTAACACATGGAGACACCCCTGATGAACACCAACAAGCAACAAGGCTTTACTCTAATTGAATTGATGATCGTTGTGGCGATTATCGGTATTTTGGCGGCAATTGCATTGCCTCAGTATCAACAGTACACGCAGAAGGCTAAATTCAGTGAAATTGTGAATCAGGCGGCTGGTATCAAGACAACAGTAGAGTTGTGCTATCAAACTACAGGCGACCTAACTGCATGTGACAGTGGATCTAATGGTATCGTGGCAATTACGACGACAACTAATACCGGTTTCGATTACCTAAACACGATCGCCATCGCTAACGGTATTATTACTGCTACAGCCAAAGGTACTACTGCTACCAATGTTGAAGGGTTTGCGGGTGAAACCTACATCCTTACTCCAACAGCGCAAACAAGTGGCGCAGTAACTTGGGCTGTGACAGGTACTTGCGTCGCTGCAGGCTACTGCTAATACTTTGATCTGATACTAAAACCCAGATTACCTGCGTAATCTGGGTTTTTTTACGCCTTATGTTTTTGATAGTTAAGAGATGTTATGAAAAAAATAATAATAATGTTATTAATTGCCGCTTCCGTCGGCGTGACCTATTACATTAACAGCACCACCGATACCATTGACTCGGTGGCGAAAAGTGAGATAGAACAAACCTTGTTGAGCGATCCTCGCTTTCCTGCCCGCCCTGTATGGTGGGAGGCGGATGCGGTATTGGCGGTGGGTATTGTGAAGGATGAAGCAAACTTTGAGCAACGTGCTCAAGTCGCTTGTGATTTAATTGCACCAAAACTCACCAAAGATGTGCGGGTGGAGCTATACGACGTGCTCGCCATTCAAGAAAGCAAAACATGGACACTTTTGGCAAAGCAGCTTTGTAAGCCCTTATAAGCAAGGGCTTTTAACTCAATTTGGTGAACTGGCGGGCTGAAGGTGTTGTTTTACAAACTCGGGTGCCAAGTCTGCGCCGTTGGGCCAAACCAAGGTTTCTAGCTCAGGGTCGACAGTTACTTGCGAAAAAAAGTGCTCATTCTGCAGTGGGGTAAAGATTCGGCCTGTGAGCTTGTTTTTGAGGTCAACAGCCCCCTCAGTACCATCATCAAAGGTAACCCATAGAGTAAAGTCGGAGAGGTAGGTTGCGGCTTTAATATGAAGCATATCAATCACTCCAGTGGTTCGACGCTATTCACGCGTCGAGCCATCTATGAGTTATTTTCCTACTGAGCAAAACTAAACCGCATCGATAAATCTACCGCGCGGCAATGCTTGGTTAGCGCACCAATAGAGATATAGTCAACGCCGGTTTCTGCGATAGGTAACAGCGTTGCGTCCGTCACGTTTCCAGAGGCTTCGAGTTTCACCTGGCCTTTATACTGCTCCACCGCTGCACGCAGCATGGTTAGGTCAAAGTTATCTAGCATCACGATATCAGCGCCAGCGGTGACGGCGCGGGCTAACTCTTCGTGGCTTTCTACTTCAATTTCGACTGGTTTGCCGGGCGCTTGCTGTTTCGCTTGAGTAACGGCGGCTTCGATTCCACCACAGGCCATAATATGGTTTTCTTTAATGAGGTAGGCATCGTACAAACCAATACGGTGGTTGTAGCACCCACCACAGCTAACGGCGTATTTTTGTGCGTTACGCAGGCCCGGTAGGGTTTTACGGGTATCCAGCAATTTAACTTGCGTGTTGGCAACCTTTTGAGCGTAAAAATCACTGACGGTTGCAGTGCCTGAAAGGGTTTGCAAAAAGTTAAGTGCCGCACGTTCGGCCGTTAAAATACCGCGGGCAGGGCCTGTGGCAATAAACAAGGTTTGGTTTGGCTCAACCTTGTCGCCGTCGGCAACGTGCCATTCAACTTGAATCGTCGCATCAACTTGTGCAAACACCTCGTTAACCCAATCCACACCACAAATCACCGCGGCATCACGGCTGATGACTTTGGCAATGGCTTGCTGACCTTCGGGGATAAGCGCGGCGGTAATGTCACCACTGCCAACGTCTTCGGCAAGGGCGTTGCTTACGCTTTGCGATAGGTCGTGTTTTAGGTCAATAGCCGTTGCCATAGTGTGTACCTGCTAAGTTGCTACGAGTTTTAAAGGGCTAAAAGAGGCAAAGCTTTTAGCGGAGAATAAGGGCGCACATTGTAACGAAATTAAGACACAGGGGCGAAAACTTTGTTGCCTTGCTGGGGCTGGTATCTAAAGACGTTGCGGTGTCATAATTTGGCATCAACCAAAGAGTGATGTTATGAAGTTTACCGTTGAAAATGGCCAAGTCATTCAGGCCCGCCAGTGCCCGTCGCCTAATTTTAACCAACGCCCACAAGAAACGCCGATATCCTTATTGGTTGTTCACAATATCAGCTTGCCACCCAATGAGTTTGGCGGTGGTTATGTGCATTCGTTTTTTCAAAACCAGTTAGACCCAAGCGCCCACCCGTATTTTGAAACCATTGCGCAGTTACAGGTGTCGGCCCACTTATTTGTTGAGCGTACCGGCGAAGTCACCCAGTTTGTAAACCTTAACGATAGAGCGTGGCACGCTGGGCGCTCGAGCTTTGAAGGCCTGCCTGAGTGTAACGATTACAGCATTGGTATCGAGCTGGAGGGCGGCGACGACATTGCCTACACCCAAGTGCAGTATCAAGTGCTGAGCGCCTTGTATGAGGCGATTGCTGCCGCTTACCCTGCGATTACTAAGCAAAGAATCACGGGCCACAGTGATATTGCTCCGGGTCGTAAAACAGACCCTGGCCCCGCTTTTGATTGGCAACACTTTTTGTCGATGTGTAAATCTTTGTAAAAGTTGACCCCGATGCCAGTGCGAATTGAGAGCTCGATGGTAAATGGGAAACATTTTCATCTATAATGCTTGGGTGACTTAAATTTAATGGCTGCGTACCCAAATGGACGGTGCATTGCGCAGCCTCATGAGGACTCAATCTATGACGGCGCTTCTCTCGGTTAACAATGTGGCATGTGCCTACGGCCCAACACCTGTCGTAGCCAATGTTAGCTTTGAGGTGCAGTCGGGCGAGATTGCCTGCTTATTGGGTCCGAGTGGCTGTGGTAAAACCACGCTGCTTCGGGGTGTGGCAGGGTTTGTTCCTTTGCACGCTGGTGAAGTGATTTTGGGCGATGAGCAACTCTCGGGGGGCTCGGAGCAAACGCCACCTGAGCAGCGTCAAATGGGTATGGTTTTCCAAGACTATGCTTTGTTTCCTCACCTTACCGTTGCCGCCAATATTGCCTTTGGTTTAGCAAAGTGGCCCAAGGCTGAGCGCGAAGCCCGTGTCGACGAAATGTTGGCGCTGGTGCGTTTGGCTGAGTTAAAAGACCGATACCCTCATGAGTTGTCGGGTGGCCAGCAGCAGCGCATTGCACTGGCACGGGCGTTAGCGCCTAAGCCCAAGCTGTTATTAATGGACGAGCCCTTTTCGAACCTAGATACCGACTTGCGCCGTCAGCTTTCTCTTGAAGTGCGTGAAATTTTAAAGAGCCAAGGTATAGCCGCCATTGTGGTAACACACGACCAACACGAGGCCTTTGTGTTGGGCGACAAGGTCGGCATTTTAGCCGAAGGCAAACTTCAACAATGGGCTGCCCCCGATGAGCTTTACCATCGCCCAGCGAATATTATGGTGGCCAACTTTGTGGGCGAGGGCAGCTTGTTAAACGCAGAGCGCGTATCAAGCGAATGCCTACACACGGCGCTAGGTGAGGTGTGTGTAGCAGAGCCTTTGGCTGCTAACGATGACGCGGTCAGCATTTTTATTCGTCCATGTGCCATTCGACTACTCGACGGGGATGCGGGTGAAGCAAAAGCAACGGTGCTCAGTCGTGAGTTTTTGGGTAAAGAGGTGCGCTATCGTATGCAGCTTGAGCAGGGTGTTGAGGTGGATGTAGAAAGCCAAACCCGACACAGTTTTGCGCCCGGCGATGAGGTTAACTTGATGATTCAAAGCGAGCAGGCTTTGGTGTTTGCCGGCAGTGACGCCACAAGCCCTTTGGTTTGCCGAGGCATTAAGGCCACTGAACCGAGTGTGCTGCTTGAAATGCAAAGTGCTTAGTGCCTAATTCGGCTGCTTATAATCCGGTCGTTCAACAGCCCCAATAGAAAGAAAAGCAAATTAAAGCAAGCAAAAAGCAGAGCCTTACGGGGTCTCTGCTTTTTTTATGCTTCGCGTATCGCTGATGCTGCGCGTTAGTAGAATAACCGGTAAGACCCCAACAATTACAATGAGCAGTGCTGCCAAGGCGCTGGTTTCGATGGCCTCGTCCGAAGCATATTGGTACACAAAGGTGGCCAGAGTATCGAAGTTAAAGGGGCGTAAGATCAGTGTGGCCGGTAGTTCCTTCATGCAATCGACGAAGACAACCAAAGCGGCCGAGAGAATACCACCACGAATAAGGGGCAAGTGCACTTTTCGCAAGGTGGTTAATGGCGAGTGACCCAATGACCGAGAAGCCATATCCATAGAAGGGGTGACTTTGTTTAAGCTCGACTCAATGGCACCGCTGGATACGGCCAAAAAGCGCACACAGTAAGCAAACACCACCGCAAAGGCGGTACCGCTAAGCAGTAGGCCCGTCGAGATGCCAAAGTTATCGTATAAAAAGGCGTCAAGGCTGTTATCAAAGGCAGCCATTGGAATAATCACCCCAATCGCTAATACCGCACCGGGCATGGCATAACCCAAAGTGGCAAAGTTTGCCATGACATTCAGCCCTTTACTTTTAGGGTTAAGGCGCTTGCCGTAAGCCAAGATCAACGCCAACACAATGGTGCACAGCGCGGCTACTGCCGATAACACAAAGCTATGAGTGGCGTGTTGCAAAAAGCGCTCGTCAACGAGCTGGTGCAGGTGGTCGAGGGCGTAATCGGCCAAAACCCATACAGGCACCACAAAGCCCAACAAAACAGGCAGTGCACATACGAGTACGGAGAGATAAGCGCGCTGAGGGCTAAGTACAAACAGGGCTTCTTCTTTGTAGCGATCTAAACTATTAAATTGTTTTTGTTTTCGACGGGCGGCGCGCTCTAGCAAAATTAAGCTCACCACAAATATCATCATTAAGCTGGCAATTTGTGCTGCACCACCAATGTTACCCATGTTAAGCCAAGTATCGTAAATGCCCGCGCTAAGGGTACGAACGGCAAAGTAGTCGACGGTACCAAAGTCGTTAATGGTTTCCATGGCCACAAGGGCCAAACCCACGGCAATGGCTGGGCGGGCGATGGGTAATGAGATTTTAAAAAAACTGCCTATCGCCGAGCAGCCGAGTAAGCGGCTGGCATCGCGCAGGCTGCTAGACTGCTCTAAAAAAGAGGCCCGAGCCATAAGGTACACATAAGGGTAAAGCACCAGGGCCAGCATCAAAATGGCACCGGTTAGGGTGCGGATATCCGGAAACCAATAGTCACGAGCGGTTTGCCAGCCAAATAGCTCGCGCAAAAAGATTTGCACCGGGCCAGAGTATTCTAATAGGTCGGTATAAACATAGGCGATGACGTAAGCAGGCACAGCAAAGGGCAACATGAGTGCCCAAGTAAAAAAGCGCCTAAAGGGAAACTCACACATGGTGACAAGCCATGCGGTGGCGACACCAATCGCCAAGGAGAGTGCACCGACACCCGCCATTAAAATAAGGGTGGTACGTACATAAACAGGTAAAACTGTCTCGGCGAGGTGGGCCCAAACGTTTTCGGTTGATTCGGTTGCAAGGTAAAACACCGATACCACCGGCAGCGCGATAATCAGCGCAATCAACAAGGTCGCACTAAACCAGCGCCATGATTCAGGTCGGGCAAACAAGCGGCTGTTAGAAGTGGCTGACGAAGAAGTGGTGGCGTTGGACAAGGGGTGTTTTCCTTACAAACAAAAACGGTAGTCTGGCCACAGGCTACCGTTTAGTAGGCCGCAACAGCTGCTTTGAGCTATTAAGAACATCAAAGCAGCGCGCGGCGATAAATGGGCTCGTTAGAGCCTATTGAGCTTAGCCGTCGAAGTTGACTTTATCAACCAAGCGAGCGGCAGTTGCACGCAAGCTAGCGATGGTTTGAAGGCTAATGTTGTCGGCTTTAAAGTCGCCCATGTATTCGTCGATGAGTGGGTCGCGTTTTACATTTTCGCGGACAGGGAACTCGTAGTTCGCTTGCGCGTAAATTTCTTGCGCTTCAACTGAACCCAAGAACTCAATCAACTTAATGGCTTCTTCTTTGTGTGGTGCGTACTTAGTGACACCCGCGCCAGAAATGCTCAAGTGAGCGCCACGGTCGTTTTGGTTAGGGAAGATCAAGTTAACCGACTTAGCCCATTCTTGCTGTTCAGGCTGCTCGGTGTTGGTAAGCATTTTACCGAAGTAGTAGGTGTTACCAATGGCAAGGTCACATACGCCTTCTTTAATCGCTTTAACTTGGCCGCGGTCGTTACCTTGAGGCTTACGCGCTAGGTTGTCTTTTACGCCTTTTAACCAAGTTTCTGTGTACTCTTCGCCACGTGCTGCGATCATTGAGCTGATCAAAGAGAGTGTGTAAGTGTGCTTACCGCTACGGGTACAAATACGGCCCTTCCACTTAGGATCAGCCAACTCTTCGTAGCTGGTTAGTTCGCTAGGGTCGACACGGTCTTTAGAGGCATAAACGATACGTGCACGAGAGGTCAGGCCGTACCAAAGGTTGTCTGGCTGACGGAAGTTATCTGGAATCACTTGATCCAAAACGTCGCTATCGATGGGTTGCAAAATACCCATGGTGGTAGCGTCGTAAAGTGGGCCGATGTCTGAGGTGAGTAGCACGTCGGCAGGTGAGTTACGGCCTTCGTGTTTAATGCGTTGTAATAGCCCTTTTTTTGCGAAAACGACATTGGCTTTAATGCCGGTCTGCTCAGTAAAAGCCTCAAGCAGGGGAGCAATAAGAAACTCTTGGCGAAAAGAGTAGATGTTGACTTCGTCGGCAGCGTTAGCCAGTGGCGTTACAACGGAAGTGGCCAGCGCCAGCGCAGAAAGAAGTTTTTTCATGGAAAGTAATTCCTCTTGGATTCTTATTCGGCTATGTGTCGTCTATCGGGGCTTTCGGTTTTCGATCTAAAGCATTAAAGCTAATGATAATAATTCTCGTTAGTTTTCTTGTCTCTGTCAAGAAAGTAGCAAGATAGGAAGCCACTAAAACTGGTAGCTTTGACTATGATCAGGTCATGCGCATTGCGTTGCTTTTAGAAAATAGGAAATAGACGAGAAAGCAGGACAGGAACAGCCGTTTCGACCCGAAGAATCCGCGAGCCCAAGTGAATAGGGGTTAACCCTGCCGCTTGTAGCTTGTCTACTTCGTACTCAATAAAGCCACCCTCAGGGCCAATGGCGAGTAGGGTGGGTGTATCTGCCGCCGGTGGGCATGGCTGGGCATTATAGGGGTGCGCCACCCAGCCTGTTTTGTTTTGCATTAAGGCGGGTAGCTCGTCTTCTACAAAGGGTTTAAAGCGCTTTTTAACTTCTACCTTTGGCATCAATGTATCGCCAGCTTGCTCTAAACCCAGAGTTAAAAACTCGGCGACTGCTTGATCGCTAAGTAAAGGGGTAGACCAATAGCTCTTATCAACGCGATAGCTGTTAATCAAAATAAGGTGTTTAACCCCCATGGTGGCAATGGTTTCGAGGGTGCGCTTGAGCATTTTTGGCCTTGGCATGGCCAGTAAGAGGGTCACAGGTAAAGGCTTGGGAGGCGCTTGGTCGAGTTGGGTATTCAAGGTGATACCCTTGTCGTCCATATGAATGACAGTGGCGCGACCCAAATTGCCATTAATGATACCGGCTTTGAATGTTTGGCCAACTTCTGCCTTGTTTACCGAGCGTAGGTGTTGAAAGCGACGGTCACTTAAGTGCACCGTGTTGCTGTCGGTAAAGTCTTCGGGGTGTAATAAAATTAAGTTCATAGCAGATAAAACCAGCGTGAAGTCAGAAGCGAACAGCCTTGAGCTAATAACAGCCCTGAGCGAAAAGCAGCCCTGAGCTATAAAAAGCCCTGAGCCTAAAAACGGCCTTTTAAAGCACGCTATTGTAAACCCAACACACTTTTAATGCTCTTGTGGTGAGGGGGAGGTAAGAATTGAGACATTAGCGAGGCTTACCGTTAGAATACCTGCCGCTATGGGCTTCTATCATGGCCTATGGAGCAATTAGGAAAAGAACTTTATGGCATCTAGCCAGTCCCGCAAAAAAACAGCCTCTTCGCAAGTCGACCTTTTATCTGGTGCGATTGCCCCTGTCTTGGTGCGCCTAACGGGCCCTATGATGATGGGCATTGTCAGCCTGATGCTGTTTAACTTGGTCGACCTCTATTTTGTGGGCTTGCTCGGTACTTTACCACTTGCCGCCATTGGCTTTACCTTTCCTGTGACTTTTGCTGTCACCAGTTTGGCCATTGGTTTGGGTGTGGGTACGTCGGCCACGGTTGGGCGCTTAATTGGCGCGGGGCGCTCGCAAGAAGCCAAAGCATTGGTGACCGATAACCTGTTGGCCACCTTTGCGGTGACGACGGTGTTGGCTTTGATACTAAGCCAGTTGATTACGCCAATTTTCCAGTGGATGGGCGCTTCACCTGAGTTACTGGTGTATATCAAAGACTACATGGGTATGTGGTTATTTGGCTCGGTTTATCTTGTGGTGAATATGGTGGCGAATGCCACGATGCGAGCTGCTGGTGATACCCGTACTCCCGCCAAAGTCATGGCAATCTCGGCCTTTATTAATTTACTGCTAGACCCTCTACTCATTTTTGGTTGGGGGCCGATTCCCGCGATGGGTATTAAAGGTGCCGCCTTGGCGACGGTGTTAGCGTGGGGCGTGACCAGTTGCTTAGTCTTTTATCTGCTCCATCATCGCCAGCAGGTATTATTGTTTAAAGGTTTCGACTTTGCGCGTATAGGCCGCCATTGGTATCAGGTGATGGTCATTGGTTTGCCTGCTGCATTTTCCAACATGCTAACGCCCATCGCCAATGCCATTTTAACGGCTTTTGTGGCGGGTTATGGCCCAGAGGCCGTAGCGGCATTTGGCGTTGGCAGTCGCTTAGAGTCACTGTCGTTATTGGTGTGTTTAGCGCTATCCATGTCGTTGCCGCCATTTATTAGCCAAAATATGGGCGCCGAAAAGCAGCGACGAGCCGTCGCCGCTTATGGCTTGGCACTTAAGTTTGCTTTGCTGTGGCAGCTGGTGGTGTACCTTGCATTGTTAAGCCAAGGCGAGGCGATAGCGGCCTTGTTCAGTGACCAAAGCAGTGTACAAAGCTGGATCATCATTTGGCTGGGTATCGTACCCATGGGGTTTGGTTTTCAGGCGGTCACGTTTTTAACCGCGTCGAGCTTTAATGCCATGCATCAGCCGATGCGTGCCATGCGTATCAGCTTAATTCGCTTATTTGTTTTTTATGTACCCATGGCATGGTTGGGTTCTACCTTTTTTGGCTTAACGGGTATGTTTGTGGCTTTGGTTGTCGCAAACAGTTGTACGGCGCTGGTGGCGTGGTATTTGATGCGTCAATACGCTCAGCGTTTGGTGCATGAATAAGCCTTGCTTCAGCGTGAAGCTCAATGGTTTAAAAGCTGGGCTGTAGGTTATTTGGTGGCCTCTGCTTAACATTTCTATATGTTGAAAAGTTAATATAAGCCGTTGTTTTTGTAATATTTTCCCTCCCGATCAATAAACGATCCTTTTTTGTCTTTCTGTAAGGTTAAAGTTGCATCTCAAATGCAAATTTTTATGCGTTTCTCTATTGCCTTCTGGTTTTTGCAACGCCATAGTTAGGACTCACCTGCTTTTAGCCACGTGCTGTAAGTTGGGCCTACTCCCTTTTTGTGACAGGGTGTGCCACAGGGTAGGTTGAGTGCGCTAAAAGCTCTTCGAATGGAAATACACGTACACAATAATAACGAACAAGTACAAATGGATACCTTTTAAAGGGGATTGATGATGAGTAAGAAAGTTGCGTTTGTAACTGGTGGTACAGGTGGTTTGGGTACTTACATTTGCCGTAGTCTTGTTGAGTCTGGTTTTACTGTTGTAGCGGGTTATAACAGCGGCGGTAACCACGAAAAAGCAAAAGCTTGGCAAGCTGAGCAGAAAGAAGCAGGTTTTGATATTTTGGTGCAGTACGGCGATGTAACCGACACTGCATCGTGTGAGCAAGCCGTTGCAGCCGTAGAAGAAATGACGGGCTCTAGCATCGATGTGCTTATCAACAATGCGGGTATCACTCGCGATGGTCAATTCAAAAAAATGAGCTGGGAACAGTGGGACCAAGTCCTAACTGCTAACCTTGACTCTATGTTCCATATGACTCGTCTTGTTATTAACCCAATGATCGAAAAGGGTTGGGGTCGAGTAATCAACATTTCGTCAGTAAACGCACAAAAAGGTCAATTTGGTCAGTGTAACTACTCTGCGGCAAAAGCGGGTATTCACGGTTTTACCAAAGCATTGGCGCAAGAAGTGGCAGCCAAAGGCGTTACCGTTAACACCGTTTCTCCGGGTTACGTGATGACCCCTATGGTCGCTAAAATTGACGAAGCGATTCAGGCGAAAATTTGTTCAACTATTCCTGTTGGACGTTTTGGTAAGCCAGAAGAAATCGGTCGTATCGTTAACTTCTTGGCAGAAGAAGATTCAGGCTACATTACCGGTGCAGACTTCTCTATCAACGGTGGCTTGCACATGAGCTAATGCTCTTAGCCCCTTATACAAAAAACCACGCCATGAGCGTGGTTTTTTTTGCTTTGTATGTAGCCTTAGCCGTCAGTTTAGCTGATGTGATCAAGTGCTTCTTGGAAACGGTGGTGAAGTGTTTCAAAGTGAGCAGCAAAAGGAATACATAGCCATTCGTACTCTAGGTGAATGACATCGGTGATATCAAAGCTTTGTGTCTTATGACTCAGGGAGTGTTGTAGTCGAGACATTTGGTATTCCATGCGC
Organism: Pontibacterium sp.; assembly: GCA_049603715.1. GTDB lineage: Bacteria > Pseudomonadota > Gammaproteobacteria > Pseudomonadales > Balneatricaceae > Pontibacterium. Next base: position 222,145 of record JBMYSW010000001.1, read on the forward strand.
TGCGCTTGGTCTTCGTCCGGAGAAGGTAAGCTCAGGGCAATTTCTAAGCGAATACACAGATGGCGAATGCGCTTTTCTTGGTCGAGTACCGCTGCCTTTAGCTGGTCGTCGTTAACATCCAATGCTGCCTCGGCGAAAGCAAAACGCGCATCGAGCATGGATTGATAAGGCTCAGGCGCCCGCAAGCCTGATTGCCAAGCGGCTTTTAATGGCTCAACGGCATCGTTGCTGGCGCCTTCAACTACCGCATCTTCGAGTTGCTGGCTGAGTACAGCAAAGCGCTCAATCGCTTGATACTCTGGTGTTTGTAGTGCTTGCGCTTGGTCAACCAGTTGCTTGACTGGTTTAGCCGCGGCTTGCAAGCGCTTTTGCTCTGCTGGCGTAGCTTCTGGATGAGACAACTGCGTCTCTACTTGCGCAACTAGGTCACTTAAGCGAGTGAGGGAGCATGGCTGTTCAATGGCTCGTGATAGGTCGTTAACCAGTGCGTCAAGGTTATCAGCAAAGCGGTTATGGCTGGCCTGCTGGCCTTTGAAGGTATCAAAGGCTTGGTTGCACTGGGCTTTAAACTGTTTCCATAATTTGCGGTCTTGGTGTGGCAGTTCTTGTCCCAGTTTTTTCCAGCGACCTTGGAGCTGTTTAACTGTTTCGAGGTGCTCGCTGGTGATTTCTTCGTTGGCAATGATTTGGCCAACTTCTGCTAGCAGTGCCAGTTTAGCCTCGTGGTGTTGGTCGCGAATATCACTGAGGTGTGACTCCATTTGTTTGCACAAGTGGTCAAACGCCTGTTGTGATTTTTTGCCCGGGCTACGATCAACGGGGCGGTACTCGCGCCATGTTTTGCGGCTCACACTTAGCAGCTCAGCTGCGGCCTTGTAGGGCCAGTCTTCAAGTGGGGTATTTGCAAAACCTTGCTCAAGCTCGTTGATCAAAGCTTCGCGTAATACCAAGTTGTGTTTGCGTACTTCTCGCTGCTCTTTAAAGTAAGCCTCGCAAGGCTCATACGCTTGATCGGAGGCTTGCTTGAAGCGACTCCATAGCTGGTGCGAGTGTACTGGGTCGGTGGCATCAATCAAGCGCCATTCTTTTTGAAGCCCCTTAATTTTTTCAGCTTTGGCGTCTGCGGCCATGTCGCTGTGAATTAGGGCTTCCATTTGCTCACATAACTGCTGCTTTTTAGGTTCGGCGGCGTAACCACTCCAAGACTCTAAAGAGCGTACTTGTGCCGTCAGGTTTTTGTAGTGGTGGTCGGTCGCCGCTGGCAGTTTAGCGAGGCTTTTAACAATCTTATCAACGTCTTTTAAGCGACGGATAGCATCTCGGCTTTTGCCTCGGCCAATAGCCTCTTCACATGCGCGAATGGCTTGGTTTAGCGTCTCAAGGCTTTCTTTTGACTTTGCCTTTTGCTCAGCTTTTTTCTGTTTGGCATCTAGGCTCTGCTGCTGTAATGCCTGTGTCAATTGCGCCAAGGCAGATGGTTGCGGCAGGTCGTTTGGCCAGCTGATTTTGCTAATCAAGGTTTTAGCGTCAGTAGGTGCGACCGCTGGCAGGGCATCGTTAACCTGTGTCTCAAGGCTGCCGTAGCGCTCAAGGGCGGTTAACCAACCTTTTACCTTTTCAACTTGTTGGTCAAAGCCTGCTTGTGACTGGCTGATGGCCGGTAACTCGGTGGCGTGCCAAGTTAAGGTGAGGGCATCGAGCTGGGTTTTGAGTTCGATGGTCAGCTGGCTTAATGAGCTGTTTTCAAAGTCATTGTGTAGCTGTTCAACAAGGGTTTGCTGCAAGCTGGTTAGGTTTTGCAGTACCTCTGCGTGGGTCGCTTGCGCTAACTGGAGCTTTTCTTGTTGCTCCGCTTCGGCTTGCTGCTGTTGTTGTAGCTGGGTTAGGCGAACATCACATTGGCTTAGGGCGACTTCGCCGCTGTGAATTAAATCTTCGTTGGTAATTTGGCCTAACAGGGTTTGCCACTGCTTTTTAAAGGCTAAAAACTTGGCCTCAAAATGTTGGGTGACTTCGGTGCTGTTTAGGTGCTCTAGTTTGGCAACTAAGGCCTCCGCCGCCATGTGCGAGGCTTCAATTTGTTTTTGCTGGGCACGGTGCTCGTCGAGCTTGGACTTAAGCGTGCGGTAGGTTTGCTTGTCTTTGCCCTGTAGCTCTTTGGCTAGGCGCTCAATGAGTTCGATGTCTTCGATGCGCTTTGCTGCGGCTCGACGGGCGCTCACCGCCACTTGTGACGAACGAATCACTGCGGCCAGTGCTTCTTCGCTCTCAATCGCAGTCAGCGCGGCTTCGGCAATGGCTTTGTTTTGGGCGTGAATAACAAGGTGCAAGAGCAGGTCTTGCTCGCCAATAAGCGCAACGGCTGCTTGGGCGTCAGTTAGATTTGCGGTTACACAAAGCTGCTCGCATAGGTGTTGCTGATAGCTTAGGTGCTTGTTGCCTTGCAGGCGTTCTTTGCCAAAGCCAATAATTAAGTCGATGTCGCTTATTTTGAGCAGGGCTTCAAAACGAACGTCAGGATGTTCGTCGTTGCAAACAATGGACTTGAGAATGTCATTTTGCTGATCGGTGTCAGCGTCCATGGCACTAACGGCCTTAAGACGAATCTCTGCGTTGGGGTGCTGCCAACGGGGCTTAAAAAATCTTAACAACATCGAGTCCAATTCCTGAAGCAAGCTGCCATCTCGCAGTGTTTAAGGGTGACGCTATAAACACGCGGCAGAAAAATGAGGGGCTATTCTAGCCTAGAAACGGTAAAGAGACAGGCTTGACAACCAAATAATGTCGTTAGCCTACCTATTTAATAGGCAAGCACGGTACCTTGTTCTTATTTGAGTCAGAGTGAGGTCAAAAGGTTGCTTCCTCTACTCGCCCAGAACGAAAACCGTTTTGAGCAAGACTAACGGATGCACTTAACGGGTTTTGATTGTTTTACCGCAAAGCGGGGCAATTAGATTAGTTGGGAAAGGAGACTCATTGGTCCATTAAAACTTCGACATCACCATCGACGTAGAGCCATTGCTGCTGCTCGCCACGGCGAAAGTTTGAGGTTTCGCGCATCACACCCGATTCATCGCCGGCTTTAAAACGGGCTTCAAAGGTTACTTCGCCGTCGCTGTCTTTGCGTGAACCGCGTTTGGCACTCACGATAGTGAGACCCTGCCACTGGGTGTTTGTGATTTGCTCTTCGATCAGCGATTGCTCGTCGGCTTGGTGCATTTCGGGCGCAAGGGTCGACAAAAGGTAGTCCACCTCTCCCAATACATAAGCGGTGTAACGAGATCGCATGAGCTTTTTGGCGGTAGGCGCAGGCTGCTCGCCAGAAATGGCAAGATGGCAGCAAGCTTCAAATTTTTTGCCTTTTCCGCAAGGGCAAGGAGCCGATAAAATTTCTTTTGAGTACATGAACACAAACCAAAATTCAGTATGAGTTAATGATATTATAACTAAAGCACTGCGACTTTAGCAGAGCTAAACAATCAGCTTAGTGCATCAAAACAACTTAAGGTAACTTAAAGGTAATTTAGGTGGCAGTTTCTCATACTTACTTTTTTCATGACTACGAAACCACCGGAGCTGACACGCGTCGCGACCGGCCGATGCAGTTTGCCGGTATTCGCACCGATTTAGACTTTAACATCATTGAAGAACCAGTGATGTTTTATTGCCGCTTATCTGACGATGTGCTGCCACACCCTCAAGCCTGCCTAATTACTGGAATTACCCCGCAGCAAGCCAATGCTGAGGGTTACGTCGAAGCCGAGTTTATGGCGAAGGTACACGAAGAGCTTTCGCGCCCGGGCACCTGTGGTGTGGGTTATAACAGTATTCGTTTTGACGACGAGATTACTCGTCATGGGTTGTATCGCAATTTTTACGACCCTTACGCACGGGAGTGGCAAAACCAGTGTTCCCGCTGGGATATTATCGATATGTTGCGACTAACCCGCAGCTTGCGCCCTGACGGTATAGAGTGGCCGAGTTACGCCGACGGCTCGCCTAGCCTGCGACTTGAAGACCTGACTAAAGCCAACGGTATCGAACACGGTAATGCTCACGATGCCTTGTCGGATGTGTATGCAACCATTGGTATCGCTAAGCTGGTGAAAGAAAAACAGCCGCGCTTGTTTGACTATGTGGTGAATCATCGCAGCAAAGCTAAAATTGCAGAGTTGATTGATGTGGCACGAATGAAGCCGGTGTTGCATGTGTCGTCTATGTACCCAGTGGAGTTGGGGAATGCGGCGATTGTTGCCCCGATTGCGAACCATCCAGTCAACAAAAATGCAGTGGTGGTGTGGGACCTGCGTGAAGACCCAACCCAATTGGCCGAGCTGACAGTTGAGGAAATTAAGCAGCGTTTGTTTACGCCCAAAGCTGAGCAAGGTGAAGGGCGCTCCCGCTTACCGCTAAAGCTACTACACTTAAACAAGTGCCCAATTGTGGCACCCGCGGGCATGCTGAACACCGAAGAAGCGGCACGACTAAAAATTCAGGGTGACGTGTGTCGTACGCACTTAGCTTGCCTGCGTAACATGACGGACGTGATGGACCGTGTAAAGGCGGCCTTTGAGCCTGAAAAAGGCCAGCAAGCCAATGACCCAGATTTGATGCTTTACGATGGTGGCTTTTTAGGCCCTGAAGATAAGCAAGCGACCCAAAATATTCGCGAAGCCGACCCTGAGGCGCTGTATGAGTTGAACCCTGCTTTTCAGGACCCTCGTTTAGAAGAAATGTTTTTGCGCTACAAGGCGCGAAACTACCCGGATACCTTGTTGCCTGAGCAACGTATGGTGTGGGAAGAGTTTCGTAAAGCGCGATTATTGGGTCAAGATGGCACGGGCCACTTGAGCTTTGAAGGCTATTCAAGCGCGCTTGAGCAGGCCTACAACAACCCAGAGCTCGCTGAAACACAACGGTATATATTGGATGAATTGGTCTCTTATGGGCAGTCTATTTACCCCACAGACGACTTTGACTACTAACGCAGACAGTGCGGCGACGAAGCAAGGTGCGACTGAGCCTTGCTCGGCGCTTGTGCCTCTTGCTCGTGGCGTTGCGGTTGCCAGTATCGTTATTTTCGCGACACTGGCTCATGTACCACCCCTTTGGGCGAGTGAAACCGATGGGCCAGATGCTGAGCCAGAGCCACCTGCGTACGATGTGGTTCCGGCGCGCGGTAATATTCTGTTTTCAATTGACCCAGTAAATCCCTACAAAGACATGCCTCGGGGCACCATTGATAATGAGCCCATGAACGAGGTGGTGGCGGGTGAGCTACCCTCGACCTTGCCCGAGCCCATTGTGGTACCCGCGGCAGATCGCGAATACTTTATTCAGCTGAACGACCTCGAAAAAAATGGCCCCAAGCGCAAAGGGGAAGACAAGATTTTTTATCAAATCGCCACCGACATGGAAAAAGAGCGCTGCCTATACTTGGGTGACGGCTGTCCAAATGTTGAGGTCTTTGAGTCTGTGCCTCGCTCTCAGCTAACATCCGAGGACGAAGGGTTTGAGCGGCAGCGAGAGTTCTTTTAGTCGCTCTAGTTACGACATATAGCACCCTTCTTGTTTAGCTCTTACCGCCTGCAAGCGCTTACCTCCTTTAAGTACTTTCCGCTTTCAAGCATCTGCACAGCGCTTTAAAAGCGCTGTGCTTCGCTACTAATGACCCACTGTCGATCTAACCAGTCTTTGATATGGCTAAGGTAGGTTGCCTTGTCGAGGTTGCGAACAGCATTAATGCGTTGGTTGTTAATCTCAAAGTTGGCTTCGTATTGGTCAATTTCGGTCCACCAGCGATTCGTCAGCTCGCTTTGTTTGGTTGCGGGCTCGCTGAGTTGGGCGATAACACTTTGCTTATGCCCTTCAAATACCTGCTCAGGCATGGTCAGTTGCGCCTGCGAAAAGGCTGTAACAAAGTTATCGATGTGACCTTCAAGCGCTTGAGGGCTACTGGTTGGCGACTCAATCACCATGGTAATGCCCAAGCTGTTCAGCAGGTTAAAGGGCATGCTAAAGACCACATAACCTAGCTGCTGCTCGGTGCGTAGGCGAGTATAAAAAGCCGGAGCCAGGGCATCGCTTAATACACTGTAGCTCGCCCGTAAGGTCAGGTTACTTTTGTCGCCATTGGCTTGGTTATAAACCGTAATGGCGGCGTTGTTTTGCTTGGCGTCAATGGCCTTGTGCATACGGCCAATATCGAGCTTGGTCACAGGTAATCGTGTTAACGGCTGTAGGGCTTTATTAGGCTCAAACTGGCTTTTGGCGAATTCTCCCATGGCAATGGCTTGTGCCTCGGTTAGGTTGCCATGAACTAACAAACGCAGGTGGCTTTGTTTAAGTAAGCGCTGATGATGTTGCTTAATATCCTCAAGGGTCAGCGACGCTAGCTTGGCTAAGCGATCCTCGACGCTGGGTGTGCTTAACAAGCCTTGGTAGAGCTGCCCAAGGGTTTGTTTGTAGGCGTTTTCTTTTAGGCTGTTGGCAATTTGCTGTGACATGCGTGCTTTAAGGACGGCAAAGCGCTGCGGGTTAGGGGTAAAGCTGGCTATACCCGCCATTAAATGGCTGTATAAGCGAGGCAAGGGTTGGCTAAAGCCCGAGAGCTTAATGCTGATGCCTCGCATATGCGGGTATATTTCGCTACTCAGGCCGGCTATATGGGCGTCGTAAGTGAGGCTGGTAAGGTCGTCGTTAATAAGTTGTACCCAGAGGTCATTTACTACGCCTAGCTCGGGTGTGCTTGCCACTGCTGGGTTGAGCAGCGAAACAAAAATGTCGGCTTTGGGCTGCTTAAATTGGCGATTATCGGCATACCAGACCTCAAGCCCTTGCTCGCTGAGCACTTCGGTTGGTGTATGCAATTCTTCCTTATCTTGCCCTTGAGGTACTTCTAGCACTGCATAATTGTCGCTAACAAAGGGGTTTGAGCTGCGAACAAATAAAGCCGAGGCGTCTGCAGGCGCGGGTGCGGCGATAAGCGCCTGTTGCTCGTCAGTTAAAGGCGCAAACTGATAGGGCACATTAAAATAAGGGCTGGTGGCGTTGCTATCGATATTCTTGGCCTTTAGCGCAATTAGCACATTGTCGGGGCGAATATAGCTCAAAAACTCGGCAATGCGCTCAGGCTTAAATTGGTCGTAGGCATAAGGTGCGCGAAGCACATCGGCTGCGTCAAACTCCTGATGTTGTTGTGCTAAGTAGCGAGCTAAAGCAAGGGGAGCCGGCGCGTCCTGAAACAAAAAGCTCGCTTGGCTTAGGGCTTTTTCTTCTTCAAATAAGTCATTACGAATACCGCCTTTTTCCAGCTTGCTGGCAAAGTCAAAGATGTACTGCAAAATTTGGTCAGTGTGCTTAAAGCCTTCTTCTGTTAGCTGTAAATCAAGGCGAAAGCTTGCCTCGTTATCAAAGCTAAAGCCGGGTGAGGCGGCTAAGGCGTTGGTCCAACCCTTTTCTTTAAACAGTGCCAACAAGCTGCCTTCACCTTCGTAACCAAATTCGGCACCCAAATAGCTCAGTGGCTTGGCTTGCCAGTCGTCTTTATCCGATGGCGTGGGAAAAGTAAGCGACATGCTGTAAACATCGCGTAAGGTGGCAATATTAATTTGCGCGGGCAGTGACTCAGGCAAAAATAGCGGTTTGGTGAGCTCAGGTAGGGTGACCTCGCGGTTGGCAACAGCTGAGAACTTATTGGTCACTAGCTGACTGAGCTCGTCTAACGACTGAGGGCCCACCACAACCAAGCTCATCAGGTTAGCGGAGTAGTAGGTGTTGTAAAACGCGATAAGCTCGTCGCGAATAGTACTGTTTTCGCGATCGGCCAATGTCTCCAGGCTACCCACAGCAAAGCGACTGAACGGGTGCTCTGGGTTGTAGGCTTGACGTGTGGCGGCAAACACGCGGCGGCCATCTTGGTTTAGGTTAGATTGATACTCAGAGTGAACCGCGTGCTTTTCTCGGTCGACATATTCAGGCGTGAACAAGGGCGCGATAAAAAATTGTGCAAAGCGATCAAGGGCGGGTTCGAGGTAGTTAGCGTCGATATCAAAGTGATAGTTAGTGTTGGTATTTGAGGTAAAGGCGTTGTGCGAGCCGCCATGGTTACTAATAAAGGCTTGGTAGTCGCCTGCCTCTGGGTACTTCTGAGTACCTAAAAATAACATGTGCTCTAAAAAGTGTGCCAAACCCTCGCGCCCTTTGGGGTTGAGCGCAGAACCTACATTTACATCAAGTGAGGCCGCCGCTGTTTTACTGCTCGGGTCTGATACCAAAATTACTTTGAGTTGGTTGCCTAACCGCATGGGCCGATATTCACGGCTGTCGTTGGGGCTTTTGACCACATCATTCAAGGGCTGTGCTTTATTCAGGGGCTGCGCTTTGGCAACTTGAACCGACACCAGCGCAAATAACACCCATGTGATGCATAGAGTAAAGGTGACAAAACGAGTACTTAATTGAGGGTAAAAGAATTGACGCGGTAGAGACATCTTGATGGCGAATCCTTGTATGGGCTTTATATGACGTAATTTTGAGTCTTTGCCTAAGGTTAGGGCTAAGTGGTATGAGGCAAGCTAAACCTGAACGTCTCATACGTTACTTAATTATTCGAAAAAATAACACGGTTAGATGTGTCGCCAAGGGGCAACTCATCGACGCTGTTGTTTAGTTATTTTAGCGAGCAACTTGTTGGCTGCTTATTGTTAGTTACTCATTGTTAGCTTCTGACTGTTAGTTGCTCGGTCGGTAATGTCTGTCGTTAATAGCGGCTGCGATGTTACATTTAAACCAGCCAGCCTCGGTAGACGTATAGCTAATTAAACGAACAAGCTTAGTAAACGAATAAGCTTAATAAGTTTAGTTGTTTTAGCGATGTAAGGAGTACACAGAGGCTGTCTTGCTCTATTGCCTGCCAGCGAATAGCTGTTAGTGGGCTTCTAATGGGGTGAGTGCGAGTTGCAGTAGTCGCCAGCCTCTTATGAAGTTAACAGCAATAAAACCATACCTTTATTAAGGACATTGCTCCACGGCCGCTAACGGTTGCAAAAGGGGGGATGTTTCTCGTAGCATGTGGCGATTAGCTGTGACTTGAATCAAAAGTTAACAGGTAAAACGTTAAGTTGCGGCTTAAGCTAGGCCAAAAGCCATGTAGCCAAAACCACTTAGCGGCCCACTAAATACTAAAAAGGTGTGACATGCGTACGTTTGCTTTAACGTTATTTTTAGCAATATTCTCTCTTTCTATGGTCTCAGGGCCAGCCCACGCGAAAAAATTTGGCGGCGGCGCGAGCCTAGGCAAGTCCTACTCGGCACCCTCAACCAATAAATTTGGTTCGACTCAACAAAAACAAAGCACCACGCCTACACAGCAAAAGCAAAATGCTGCGGCTAACACAGGCACCAAGCGCAGTGGCTTTGGTGGTTTAATGGCAGGTCTACTAGGTGCTGGCTTGCTTGGCGCTCTCTTCTTCGGTGGCGCATTTGAAGGCATCGAATTGATGGATATCTTAATTTTGGTGGGTATCGTATTTGTTGCCTTTAAGCTCATTGGTAGCTTCAAGCGGTCTCAGCAAGGCAGTCAGCAAGGCTATGCTACATCGCCAGCAGGCGCGAGCTACACTGATGTCAATGCCAACAACCAAACCAGCGATAATCAAGCACAGTACAAGCAATCTGCGCCTGAAATGTTTGGCAATCAAAGCCAGCCAGGGGCGACTATGGGCGCATCTGAGCCTATGGGCCATGCGCTGCAATTACCTGAGTGGTTTAACAAAGACGCTTTTGTGGCGGGTGCGCAACAGCACTACATTAAGCTGCAACACGCGTGGGACGTTTCAGATTGGAACGAAATTCAAAGCTACACCACACCTGAGCTGTTCGAGCTACTAAAAGTAGAGCGCGCTAAATTGCCTGAGCAACAAACCACTGAGGTGGTTTCTGTGATGGCTGAGCTGGTGGACTTTATCGACAACCAAGACCACGCGGTTGTGACCATGTCGTTCTACGGTTGGATTAAAGAAGACGGCGTTAACACGGTGGAGTTTAACGAGCTATGGCATCTTCGCAAAGATATGCCAACGCCAAACGATACAGCCGCACCTTGGTACATTGAAGGCATTCAGCCGCAATAAACCATTGGCTTTTGTTGCATAGGTAACACTGCTAGAAAGCAAAACGCCGAGCAAATGCTCGGCGTTTTTGTGTGTGGAGTAAAGCGAGGTTACTTCAGGCTTATTCTTCGTGGTCGCGCAAGAATACCCACGTATCGCCCTTAGAGCTGGCAGCATCAAAATAGTAACCGTCAACGTCAAAGCCTTTAAGTTGTTCTGTATCGGTGATTTGGTTTTGGATAATGTAGCGAGCCATAAGACCACGGGCTTTTTTGGCGTAAAAGCTGATGATCTTGTATTTGCCGTTTTTCCAGTCTTTAAATACTGGCGTGATGATACGGCCTGCAATTTGTTTCTCTTTGGCGGCTTTGTAGTACTCGTTAGACGCGAGGTTAATCAAGGTGCCGTCGCTGCCGAGTTCTTCGTTTAGGGCGTCACACAAGGTGTTACCCCAGTATTCGTACAAGTCTTTACCACCTGGATTAGCCAGCTTGGTGCCCATTTCGAGGCGGTAGGGCTGCATCAAGTCGAGAGGTTTTAGGATACCGTAAAGGCCCGACAAAATACGTAGGTGTGACTGAGCAAACTTTAGCTCTTCTTCGCTGAGGCTTTGGGCATCTAGGCCAGTGTATACGTCGCCTTTAAACGCCAAAACGGCTTGCTTGGCATTGTCGGGCGAAAACGGGGTTTCCCAGCTTTCGTAACGCGCTACGTTCAGTGCGGCCAGCTTGTCGCTGAGCTTCATCATTTGTGCAATGTCTTGCACCGATAATGGCTTTAAGGTGTCGATCAGGGTTTGCGACTGGTCCAAGTACAATGGCTGAGTGTGGGTGTCCACGTGTGGTGGTGTATCAAAGTCCAGTGTTTTGGCTGGCGAAATCACAAGTAACATAGTTGACCCTCGGCACATGGCCTTGTCGAAACAATAGAAAGGCCAAAGTGTAACGATTAGTGATAGCGACTCGCAAGCGGATGATTAAGCACGGCGAATTGCGCTATCATAGCGGCCAAATAAGATAGCTCTGAATAAACCGAGGATCAGATGACTAAAAAACGAGTACTCACGGGTATCACCACCACTGGTATTCCCCACGTAGGTAACTACTTAGGCGCCATTAAGCCTGCTATTGAAGCCAGCAAAAACCCAGATTATTCGAGTTACTTTTTCTTGGCTGACTATCATGCGCTGATTAAGTGTGGCGACCCTCAACGTGTGGCTGAGTCTTCTCGTGCAATTGCCGCTACTTGGTTGGCACTTGGTTTAGACACTGATCAAACCACGTTTTACCGTCAGTCAGATGTCCGTGAGATTCCAGAGCTTACGTGGATGCTAACCTGCTTAACATCTAAAGGTTTGATGAACCGTGCCCACGCCTATAAGGCCTCCACCGATGCCAACGCAGCGGCAGGTAAGCAAGATCTTGATGACGGCGTAACCATGGGGTTGTTTAGCTACCCCATTTTGATGGCAGCCGACATTTTGATGTTCAACGCTGACTTGATCCCAGTGGGTAAAGACCAAATTCAGCACATCGAAATGGCGCGTGATATTGCCGGTCGTTTTAATCACCTTTACGAGCCATTGTTCAGCTTGCCTGAGGCGGTTGTGAGCGAAGACACGCAACTTATTCCGGGCTTAGATGGTCGTAAAATGTCGAAGAGCTACGACAATACCATTCCCTTGTTTTGCCCACCTAAACAACTACAAAAGCTGATTAACCAAATTGTTACTGATGCTAAGTTGCCGGGTGAGCCAAAAGACCCAGACAACAGCACCTTGTTCCAGCTTTACAGCTGCTTTGCTAACGAAGCGGAACAAGCGTCGATGCGCCAGCGTTACCTTGAAGGCATTGGCTGGGGCGATGCGAAGAAAGAGCTCTTTGAGTTTGTTGATGCGCAACTAAGTGACGCTCGCGGTGAGTACGAGCGTTTGATGGCAGACCCAAGCTATGTTGAGTCGGTCCTACTTAAAGGTGCGGAGAAAGCCCGTGCTGAAGCTGCGCCACTGCTCGATAAAGTGCGCTTAGCCGTGGGCGTTCGCCCATTGGATTATGTGCCAGCAAAAGCTGAATCTGCCAAAGAGAAAAAGAAAGAAGTAAGCGAAGATGCCCAAGCCCGCGCGCTTGAGGGCCGTCGTCGTGCCATTCTTAAGCAAGTTCAGCCGTTGCTCGATAGCGTGTTTGCCGCAGAAGACCAAAAAGCAGCGGCATTGGCCTTAGTTGAAGCGAAAGCGGAAGAAGTGGCTGGCTTGAAGAAAAAGGCGAAGCAAAAAGCTGAGAATGAACTTGAAGTGATTCAAGAAGCTTTAGCTGAGTTGCTGGGCTAACTGTTTTTAGTTTCGCCTTTGAAGGCGAGTTAAGGCTTTTGCACGGCCAAAAGCCTTAACGAAGTGGTCGAAACCCCTCACCTTCCTATTAGAAAAAGTAGAAAGGTGAGGTTATTAGCGACGGGCTTATTGCTTCGTCGCTGTTTCGCTGAATACGCCAGCGAATAGAGGTGAAGACAAGTAGCGCTCGCCAGAGTCAGGCAAGATAACAACGATGTTTTTACCGGCATTTTCGGGCTTTTCAGCAATGCGAAGGGCTGCGCAAACGGCTGCGCCACACGAAATACCTACCAAAATACCTTCTTCTTTCATTACGCGATGCGCAGTAGCGATAGCGTCTTCGTTGCTTACTTGCTCAACGGCATCGACTACTGACAAATCTAGGTTGGCAGGGATAAAGCCTGCGCCAATACCTTGGATTTTGTGCGGTGCGGGTTTGATTTCTTCACCTGCTAGCTTTTGTGTGATCACTGGAGAGTCGGTTGGCTCTACGGCAATCGACTGAATCGCTTTGCCTTTGGTGTTTTTAATGTAACGGCTGGTGCCCGAGATGGTACCGCCGGTGCCTACGCCTGCTACCAAAATATCGATGTCACCATTAGTGTCTTCCCAAATTTCTGGGCCAGTGGTTTTTTCGTGAATTTCTGGGTTAGCTGGGTTTTCAAACTGTTGCAGCATCAGGTGAGTTTCTGGGTTGTTGGCAACCAGCTCTTCTGCTTTTGCAATCGCGCCTTTCATGCCTTTAGCTGGCTCCGTGAGCTCAATGGTGGCACCCAAGGCTTCCATCAACATACGGCGCTCTAGGCTCATAGAAGAAGGCATGGTGAGTACCAACTTGTAGCCGCGAGATGCCGCTACAAACGCAAGAGCGACACCTGTGTTACCACTGGTTGGCTCAACAAGAGTCATGCCGGGTTTTAGCTGACCACTCTGCTCAGCAGCCCAGATCATGTTGGCGCCAATACGACACTTAATAGAGCCCGCAGGGTTACGTGATTCCACCTTGCCGTAAATGTTGGCGTTAGGCGCAAGGCGCTTTAGGTGAACCAAAGGGGTTTTGCCAATGGTAAGAGAGTTATCTGCAAAAATTGTCATGTGCACTCCGAGTCTCTAAAAAGGTAAATGACCATATAACCCAGCGGTATAAGCCGTAATGAATTGGTTATCTTGCGGTTATAGCGTTGAGCGAAAGATTAAACGCTTATTTTCTCTTTGTCTCAAGGGTAGGCCAAAAATTAAGGAAAATTTATGGAAAGGAAACGGTTTTACTAAGACAAAGGTGACTTTTTGTAAAACGGGTCGATAAAATACCCGCCCTTGTTTAGTTGGTCGCAGGACGTTCAACTTGTAGTGCAGCCTGCCGATACACTTTCCGCTAAGAAAGCGAACACATTTGATTAAACACAAACCTAATAGGCCCTAGGTCACAAAGGTTTATAAAGCATCAAAAAGAGAGAAAACCATGGCAGTTATTCGTCGCACCCTCGCCGCTGGCGTATTTGTAATCGCAAAAGGCGTGTTTCGTTTAAAGCTGTTTCGCCAGTCGCGACTCAAGCACAAGCTGGCCATGGGGTTGTTTCGCTTTAGTGCCGAGCGCCGTCATACGGGGGCGCTCTCTATGTATGGCCACTTGCTGCACTTTCGTGGCGAAGGCCTCGCTAACCGCATTCAGGGAGCGATTTACATTGAGCGCGCGGCCATGCAGGGCGATGCTAAGTCGCAATATCAAGCTGGTCGTATTTATGAATATGGTTTTGAGCACTATTTTAAGCCAGACCCCAAACTCGCTTTTGACTACTACCAAAGAGGTGCGAAGCAAGGCCACCTGTTGGCGACTAAGCGCCTTATTAAAGTCTTTGAGCGGGGCGAGCTAAACCAGCCGCAAGACCGCACTCAGTGTGTAAACTGGCAAAGCCGTTTAGAAGAGACACCCAGCCTGACACGCTTAAATAATGCGGTCATCTCTTAACGGCTTTTAAGCAAGTGGCCTGACTTATAGGCATTAAAGTGGCTTTGAAATCGCTCAAGCCCTTGCATTAATGTTTGGGCGCATGCTTTGTCGCCCAGCTGTTGATACACCCATGCCATTACCTCTAGGGTGCACAAGTGCTGTGCATCTGGGTTGCGCCTTAGGGTATAGCGTGTGATTTCTGTGGGCTCCAGGGTCAGTAGAGGTACATGGCCTAACCACGGGCTTTTACGCACGATTTTCCGCACTTCCTTCCATGTGCCGTCGGGCACAATCACCAGCGGTATTTTTGTACCGTCATCGGACAGCACTCGCCAGTGGCTGTCTATTTTGGCTTGATCAGCTTCGCTGCCTGCTATTTCTTTGGTTGCTAAGCGGTGTTGCGCGCGTTCAGCGGTGCTGTCTCGGTCGGCAGGAAACAGCAACCAAGGTTGATATTTAGGGCTTTTGAGTTTTTGAATCAGCACGCTTGGCGGTGTTTGGCGTTGCCAAGCATAGTGGCGCCCAACCTTTGTGCCTTGGCTGTGGCTTTGGTTTAAGAAGTTGAGTGCAAGCTGGCCTGTAGCGGTCTCACGACGATACTCTTGTTCGTGCTGGAGCAGCGCCCATTCAAGCACGGGCTTTGTGGGAGGCGTTGCAGGTTCAAAGTGCTCTGGCACCGTGATGCAGGCGCAGTGGCTTTGCGGGAGACGGCAATGGATACAAAAACAAGACTGCATGTAAACCGGTGGCCCTCCCGCGTGCCTTTTGCGTGGTTATTTAAAGTTAATGCGCGTATCAAACACCAACTGAGTGGTGGATTCAGGCGCGAGGGGCAGTTGCCATGTTAGGCGATTACCTTGGCTGCTTTGGGGCGCAATATTACTCTTTTTTAGGGTAAAGCTGCGATGCATATTTGCATGTAGCACCAGTGTTTCGGTTTGCTTACCTGCGTTGGTGATCTCTAGGGTTTGACCAACGTTGGCGTAGTCTTGGTATTTTTTATAGCTGTGTTGGTAGCGTTTGACGTTGACGTCAAAGCCTTGGCCCAAGTTGAGTTTGACCTGTGCGAGGTTAGCGGTGTGACCTATGCTCTGGCCGCCTACTAGGGTGACATCGCCTTTAGCGTTTTGGCGATAAACACGGACATTACCCGCAGGCAGCGGAATACCTAATTGGTTGTTTTTGTGATTGCTAAACTGCAGCCGAGTGCTGGGTTTAGCTTCAATTGGGTTGGGTTCAGCATTAGGTGAGACGTAAAAGCTCAGTTGATAGTCGCGTTTAACTTTGATGTTTTGAGCGGATACCAGCGGTATTTGTACGCTTTGTTGCGCTCCCAAAGTCACAGGGTGAGGCAGAGGGTATTGATAAAGCGCGTCCACGGCGGTGGCACTTACGGACTCCATCACCGGTGCTGCATCCAGCGCCATCATCGCAACTGGTGCGTTTTTGTAAGCACGCACCGCTTGAGTGGCGGGTACTTGGTTCATTTGCCCTGCCATTAAGGTGACATTGGCTTGGTTAAACTGGCTTTGCGTTGGGTTATTAATGTGAGTAAAGCCTTGTAGGCTCGCACGCTGGCCGTTTTCGGCCACGACCAAACGATAGTCCATTGACCAGCTTAGCCCGCTGGCTTGGTAACTCAGGCCGAGTGTTGAGGCTTTGCTGGTGCCTGCGGATACAAATTGCCCATGAGTACCTTGGGGTAAGGTCGGGGCGCTAAGTGTGTTGGGCAGTTGCAACTGGCTGACTTGGCTGCGCGAAATTACCCGTGTGCCGCTACTTTGGTTAAGTATAAGGTGCTGGTGGTCGTAGGCTTGCAAAGTGCCTTTGATGGCCTTTGACTGGCCCACTAGTGTGACACTAACGGCTTGGTTAACGGCTAAGTCGAGTAATTGGTCGGCGGATACTTCATCCACACGGCTGACCGATTGGCTTAAAAGCTGACCACTGTGGTTAAACCACAGGCTGCGAATATCAAGCGTATCGGCGAGGTTTTGTACCACCACCCTTTGCCCCTGAGCCAAGGCCGGAAGCGGGTAGCTTTGCTGCACCGTTGCCGTGTTTTGGTTGTAAATAGTCAGTTTGGTTTCGCTGGCTTGGGTGGGTGTTAAAACCACTGCAGGTGCTTGCGCAACGGCTAATTGAGCACCCAATAAAAACGGTACGGCCAAGAGCGCTGGCGAGCAGCTTTGTACGCGCTTTATGGCTTTTGTGGCGACGGTAAGGCGAGTCGACGGTGTTAGGCGGCATGTGCGAGCGTGCATGGCAATTCTCCGTTTGAAAGCAGCGATAAGGTGCGATAAGAGACAATACCCGTTTGTTATGACGAGTGATAGCAGCCAAGGTTGCTCACCTTGGGCTGAATCGCTGCTGAATGCTAAAGGTGGGCTTTAAGCGGCTTGTGAAGTCGAGGGTCATTAGATTCGGGCGAGTTATTTATAGGTCTAAGGCAACACGAAAGCCCACATCTTGGCTGCGGCTATTGGGTGTTTGGCGATAGCGGGTGGCGGGTCGAACTAATCTTGGAATATCAAACCAGCCTCCGCCCTTCATTACCCTCTGATCACAAGGGAAGCTTGAAACCGCCACCGCTGCCAACGGGCTTCGGCCTTGGTGGCTCTCTGCATAACAGTCGCTTACCCATTCGTTCACATTACCTGCCATGTCATAAAAGCCCCAAGGGTTAGCTTTTAGCTGCGCCACAGGGCGAGGTTTTGCGCCATCAAAGGCGTTAGTGGCATCGCTGCTTTCGTTATTGCCGTTATTGTCGCCGTTACTGGTAGGCGCGGCGTTACAGCCATCGCAAACACCGTGACCTACTTGCGGCTGAGAGCCCCAGCTAAATGGGCTTTGAGTACCTGCGCGAGCGGCGTACTCCCACTCGGCCTCGGTGGGTAAGCGATAAGCTTCTCCCGTTTGTTCGGCAAGCCATGCGGCATAGTCGGTTGCATCTTGCCAGCTCACGTTAACCACAGGCTGCTGGCCTCGCCCCCAACCCATGTCGTTGGGTGAGGGGCGTCCGGTGGCTTTGGCAAACAGGTCGTATGCTGAAAATGTCACTTCGGTTTGGCTTAATGCAAACGAGTGCGCTACTTGAATGGTCACAACGGGCTGCTCGTTATCATCGCCCATGCGGTGACTATCGCCGAGCTTAAATTGCCCTTTGGGCAGTGCTACCATTACAGGCCCAAAAGCCGCGGCCTCGGTGTTGGGTAAATTCAGTTTAATTGGGTCGCGAAAGGCGAGTTGTCGCTGTGGTGCTGTGGTTGTGGGGGCAGCTGTGGTTTTGGCCGCTTCTGTTACTTTGCCAGAGCTTTCGATCACTACGTCCGGTGCTGCTAGATCTGAAACTGCTGAGCCCGCAACGGTTGCGCCAACAAAAGCTGGCGTACTGAATATTGGGTTGGGGCCAGATAGCGAAGGAGCAAGCTGTGGCTGGGTTTGCAGAGGTAAGGCGATACCAGAGGGTGTGGTATCTGCTTCTGGTTGCACGCTTTGATGTGCGTTCTGATCACCAGCCGTCGCCAAGGGTATTTCTTGTTTGATAGGCGCGTGGCTTTGCGTTTGGCCTAGCCAATAACCCAAGGCAAAAGTGGCTGTCAGTGCAATGCTGACAGATAAGCCCAATAGTAAAGGGCGCTTTTTTGAGCTCTGTTGTTCGTCAGCCTCGGCTGTCTGTTCGGCCTTTGTGGGTGTTGGTTCTGTTTCTTCTGTGGCCGCCCCAGCTGCTTCATCGTCGTTAGAGCTGGACTGAGTACTTTCGCTAGGGGCCTCTGCTAACGAGTCTTCTTGCTCATTTGCGTTGTTTGGTTCCGGTGTTTTATCTAGTGGGTTACTGGGTGTAAAAAGCTCGCTCACCCATTGGTTAAGTGACTGTTCAGAGACGCCCTCGCCTTGGTCAGATTCAGGTTTGAGCCGCTTTAGTAGGTGCGCTTTTTGTTCAGCGTTGATCTGTGTTGATGACTCAACCCAAGCGCTGACTGAGCCAGAGTTAGGGCTGCTGTTTTGTCCGAGTAAAAAGCTGGCTAACACGGCGAGGCTAAAACCGTCGCCACCACTTTGTTGATATTGGTTAATGCTTGCTGATTTTAAGGCGTCGAGTAGGCGTTTGTTTTGTTGTAGTGGGTTAAAACACTGGGCCGATGCGTGGGCTTGTGCGGCTTTAGCTTCGTCTTTTTTAAAGCCTGAATAGGGTTTTGCACCCAGCTCAAAAAGCCAACCCAAAGCGAACAATTGTACGCCCTTACCTTTGCTAATAAGGGCGTGCTCTGGGTAAAAGGCCCCATGGGTATGACCTTGCTGATGCAGTGCGTCTAAGGTTTGCGCGCACTGCTTAAGTAAGCCTTGGTGCTGTTTTGCTGTGAGGCGTTTACTGGCGCCGCTCCATAGTAGTCGCGAAAGCCATGTACCCTCGATATGGGGGTGAATAATGCCTTTGAGTTGCTGCTCGGTTTCTAAGCTGCCTAATATGGGCAATAGGTGAGGGTGCTCGACTTGTTTAAGCTTGCTCAGTGCTTGACTAAACTCGCCGGAGCTGGCCGGGGTTTGAAAAAACGCAATTAGTACTCGGTCTTTTCCGCCTTTTGAGGTGAGCTTTGCCTGCCAGTAGGGGCCAAAGGCACTCTGGCCCATGGGCTCAATAAGCTCATAGGTGCCCAGCGATGAGTTTAGCCGTTGACCGGGCTGCAGCGCTGAAAAAGGCGAAGACTTCACGGATTTCTCCTCGTTCAAAAAGCAAAAGGGGTGATTAGCGTTACTTTAAGTCTAGGAAAAATCCAAAAAAAAGCACTGAAACCCACAAGCTTTTATGCTTTGAGTTCAGTGCTTTATATGTTCGCTACTCGCTCTGTTCAGAGGCTTTATAGTGAAGCCAAGAATAAGCCGAGAAGAAAATGAAAAGCTTAGTCGGCCGATGTGTCCAAAGGCTCAAGGGCCTTAATCATATCGTCGAGCTGCTTCATTTGCGCAAGGTAAGGCTCTAGTTTATCCAGTGGCAATGCACATGGGCCGTCACACTTGGCAACGTTTGGATCTGGGTGCGCTTCTAAGAACAAGCCTGCGATACCTTGTGATAAACCTGCGCGAGCGAGTTGAGCGGCTAGGGCACGACGACCACCGGCTGAGTCCGCTTGGCCACCAGGTAGTTGCAAGGCGTGGGTCGCATCAAAAATAATTGGGTATTCAAACGCCTTCATCACAGAGAAGCCGAGCATATCGACAACAAGGTTGTTGTAACCAAAGCTGGTGCCACGCTCACATAACATTAGGCGGCTGTTACCGGCTTCTTCGCACTTGTGCAAAATGTGCTTCATTTCTTGCGGTGCTAAAAACTGTGCTTTTTTAATGTTAATCGCTGCATCGGTTTTGGCCATGGCGCTAACAAGGTCAGTCTGGCGCGATAAAAACGCTGGCAGCTGAATAATGTCACACACTTCAGCGGCAGGCGCTGCTTGGTGTGGCTCATGTACGTCGGTAATCAGCGGCACATTAAAGGTGTCTTTTACTTCTTGCAGAATCTTTAAGCCTTCGTCCAAGCCAGGGCCACGGAAAGAGGTTAATGACGAGCGGTTCGCCTTGTCAAAAGAGGCTTTGAACACATAGGGAATGCCTAGCTTTTGAGTTACTTCGACATAGCGTTCAGCGATGGTCATGGCCAAGTCACGAGACTCCAGCACATTCATACCACCTAGTAACACCATGGGTTTATCGTTAGAGATTTCGATTTGGCCAACAGTAACCGTTTTTTGCTGCATAACAGACTCTCTTATCCTATGAGGGCGGCCAGCTTGAGGTGTTAGCATGATGTGCTAAGTTGACCTGCAAGGCTGGAATAAACTAACTATGGCTCGCATTATAAGAGAAGTTGGGGTGTGCGTCCTAGTGCTGCCTTGAATCGGTGGGTGAATAGGACCTAGGGGCATGCATAAAAGCTTGTGATTTGGCTAAGGGGCATTGTTTGGTTTCTGTACACATATTTCAAAGAACAGCTCAAAAAGGAGCCCTGAGCAGATGACAAAGAAGAACGAAAGCGAAGCTGCACAGGCAAAGCAGGAGGCATTGCTGGCTTATGACGCCTTGTTGCACCAAAAGTCACTCTTGTTGGCGACCTTAACCGCAGAAGGGGCACCCGATATTAGCTATGCGCCTTTTGTTGCGGATGACCGTAGCTTTTATGTTTTTGTTAGCGAGCTCGCAAGCCATACCCAGCAAATGCTAACAAAACCCAGCGTGTCGATATTGTTGGTGCAAGATGAGCAGGATACGCGGCAAATTTATGCACGCCAGCGTGTCAGCTTTAACTGCGAGGTGCTCGCACAAGATTTAACAACGCCCTCAAGTCAGCAGATGCTGGATGCCCTTGAAGCACGTCATGGGCAAGTGGTGGGGCTATTACGCGGATTAGCCGACTTTAAGTTGATGCGCTTGGTGCCCAAGCAAGGTCGATTAGTCACAGGGTTTGGGCGCGCCTACGAAGTAAACCTTGAAGGCGGCTTAGCACTCACAATAGAGCAGCTAAGCTTGGTTGAAGCGGCGGCAAAACCTAAGTAAAGGAAATGGGCCGAAAATTGGTACTATCGATGAGGTGAGCAGGAAAGTACAGGCACTGGCTGGAGAGGCTATTGTGCCATTAATTCCACAATGACGGTTTTGATCAAAAAAGCGAACAGACCTAAACCTAATGCACCAAAGAGTATGAAGGTGCCAAACTTTCCGGCGTTCGATTTCTTCGCTAAGTCGTAAATAATAAAGAACACAAAAAAGGCGAAAACAGCTAAGCCGACTTGCAGCATTAAGTTTTCGATATCGGCTAAACGCATGCCTTCAAACATGACACCTCCGCTAAATATTACACAAGCTCTTACAGCCTCAAAAAAGCAGCCCCCCAAAAAGCGACGGCTGTCATGTTGCCATAGAGGTTAGCTTAGCAACAAACCTCAAGTACGTATCTGCTACCTCTGCACGAGTATACGGGGCCGTGAGCAGGAGTTCTCGGGGGGATGTCAATAAGATGCTCGTTTTAAAGTGAATTGTATAAACGAAAAGCACATTAACGATCTATGTACTAATCGATGTACTAATCGATGTACTAATCGATGTACTAGAGAGCGACCGTTAGAGTAGGGCTAGAAAAAGTAAGCGACTAGAAGAGTGCTAGATGCTTCAACAGGCCAAGAGCAGGCCCAGCATAAAAAGAAATGGTGGTGGGAGGTGGATTCGAACCACCGAAGCTCGCGCGTCAGATTTACAA
>JBMYSW010000002.1:0-240891 GCA_049603715.1 Pontibacterium sp.
AGAGGGGCTTTTGGCCAAGCAAAAGCCTTGACTCGCCATCAAGGCGAAACGTGACTGGCAGTAAGCTAAAAACCATCGCAGCTAGGCTGCCACCCATAAAACTCTCTCGTTGCCACGCGCGTAGAGTGGGAACGAGAGAAAAAACCACCGCAGCAAGGCTGCCGAGAGAAAAAACTAAAACCAAACCAAATGCAAAACCGCCCTCGCCATAAGCGCAACTACAATCCCCGGCACCGCATAAACCAACACCCTTCCTACCCTCGGTGTGGCCGCCAACATAATCGCAATGCCTGGTAGGTCAAAGGAGTTAATGAACAACCCCACATGCTGGTTTAGTAGCTCCGTGGTTAACAAACCTTGGTCATCCAGTTGACCAATCGGGCTAAGGGAGGCGCTGCCGCCGGCGATGTACTTGGTGAGTAATGTCAGCGAAATGGCTGGGTCTATCCCTAGGCTCATTAACAAACCTTTTGAGCTGGCAATGATCATCGCCAATACACCCCAATGTTTGAGCAGTGCGACCAACAGAATAGATACCGTTAATAAGGGCAAGGTGTTGAGCACGGTTTTAAAGGCGTCGTTGCCGCTTTCGACGATAATTTGAAGCAGGTTGCGCGTTTCTTTAGGAGTAACCGCGCCTGTGGCTGGGCCGCTTTTGGCTAAGGCGGTATAGCCAGTGAGGTGGTAGGTGGCGATGGCGGCGGTGATGGAGCAGGCGCTGGAGATGATGGCGGTGGTAAAGATATCGAGCCCGTAAACACCTAACGGAAAAAGTAAGTTGGCTTGTGATGACGAGAGAATAAGCACTAAGGTGGCGGCAAACACACGGTCGGCTTGGCCGGTTTGGTCCATGACTTTGAGAGTGCCGATGGGCGCGGCAAAGCTTACAAAGTTCATTTGAATAAAGGCGACAAGGCTTAAGCCCGACAAACCCGTGATGCCAATGAGTCGATTTGCACCTCGTTCGAGTAGGCCTAATAAACCGAGCTTTGAGCTGATGGCCAGCAAGGTGGTCATCACGGTGATGAGGGGTAAGAGGATAAAAAAGGCTAGCTCGAAGGCGGTTTTACCCGATTGGGTAATCAGTGCTATCACTTCCATTTGAGTTGCCCTCGTCGATCCTAAAGTTCAAGTATACGGCTGCTAAGAAGCAGAGCACTAGCACAAACCGTTTAGGCTACGACTAAAGCGCAAGGGGGAGGGCAATTAAGTAGAAGAGGGGTGGGCAGCGTGCGCGAGGGGTACGAGCTGCCCGGGGTTAAAACTAAGGTTAAGCGGCAGAGGTGGCTTTGCTGCTTGGTGTATCTGTTTCGGGGCTCGTACGCTTGGTATGACCGCCGCGTAAGTGTTTGATTTCGTATCCAGATAAACCGTTACCCACAATATCAAACGCTTTGCCAAAACCTTTTACAAAGCGACCGCCCGTGGGCTGTAGTTTAAACAGCTTAAAGTCAGCCAGTTTGGCTAGGTTGTGGATACGCTCGCCATGGCGCTCGGCAAGGCAGTTAATGCCTTGTTTCCAGTCGGGCGCTTCAAATTCGATATGGGTTGCTGTGGCTTGGTAGTTTACACGCACGCGAGCAAAGAGCTCTTCGGCGCTGTCTTCGTCTTGAATAATCAGCAGCGAGGCGTGTGGATTTTCTAGCAAGTTGCTGGCGTGAATGGCAATTTCACTCAGCAATACAAACACTTGGCCATTATCGGTGGCAAAAGGCGAGTAAGAGGCATAAGGCAAACCGTCTTTACCCGCCGTGGCCAGTTGTAGGCTTTGGCGACTGTTAATAAAGTCTAAAATTTCGGTTTGTATGCGGGCTTGAAACATTTCGCTCATGGTTATACCTGTTTGTTACAGCTGGCCACTGGCCTGAATCAGTTTAAATCGTTCGACTTGCGTGCTAATTAGCTCGCCACTGCTATCGCGTCCTACAAAAACTTTAAATACCGAAGCGTCGTCTTTGTCTTTAAAATCAAACGCATAGCTTTGGCGGCCGCGATGCAGTTTGTCTTGAAACTGCACCTGAGTAATGGCGGCGAGTCCAATGTGCCCTTCAAAGCCGTTTTCGCCTTTAAGGTTGTAGTAACCGTGACCCATGCTTCCGGTTGGGAAGGGGCCTTTAAATTCGAATACACTGCCACCGTGCAAAATAACGGTGGTGGTTGGGCCCCACGTTGCCAGCTCTTCTAGTAAAGGTTTGGCTAAGTCGCCTGCGAGCGATAACGGCGGTGTAGCCGGTGTTGTTGCCTCATTCATGTAAATCATCCTGCTGGTGTTAACAGTAGGCGCCCTCCTTGGCGCAGAGTGTCCATGTCCTTGCTCCCTTTATACGCTCCTTCGTCACCCGTGTCCTTGGTGTATTCTCCTGAGGGGTGTCCTTACTCAGTCCACTTTAGGCCTCGCCATTTGGTTTACCCTCCTTGCCACAGCGGGGCCTTCCTTAGCTTTCCTTGCGATAGGGTGCTAGCCCTTAAAACTGGTAGGTAGCCGACAAGGTAATTTCGCGACCCGCTTCGTACAACTGTGACCATGCACGACGGTAGTATTCGTCGCTCAGGTTGTTGATGCTGGCGTTTAGGGTTAGGTTTTTAGCCGCCTGTGGCTGCCAGCTCGCGTAGATATCCGCTGTGGTGTAGTCGTCGTAAGTTTCGTCAGTTGAGCGGTTTTGCTCTTCTGCGTGAGTAAGACGTAGGCCAGCAGTGACACCTTGCTCAGCAAAGCGGGTGTTTAGGTCAGCCGTCCAAGTATCAGCTGGGATGTTGTTTAGGGCATCGCCAGTGGTGTCGTCTGAACCACGGGTTTGGCCATAAGCTAACTTAAGCTGAGTATCTTGATGGTTAAAGGCAGTGCTTAGCTCAAAGCCGCGCAAGGTCGCTTTATCAACGTTGCTCCAGTAAGTCGTACCTGGGAAGGGTGATGTTGTAACCGTTTGCTCAATAAAGTCGTCGACGTGGTTTTCAAAGGCAGCAAAGTTAACCGACCACTGATCGTTGACTTGGTAGTTAGAGATAAACTCGGTGTTGTGCGAGGTTTCGGCCTTTAGGTTCGGGTCTGACACAAAGGTGTTACACATGCCCACACCCATACAAAAGTGGGTACCTGTGCTGTAAAGCTCTTCGGCAGTTGGCGCACGAAACGCGACGTCGTGGCGCAAAATCAGTTCTAGGTCGTCGTTTGCTTGCCATACCAAGGCAAGAGACGGTGACAATGCGTTGTCAGAGCGGCTGCTGTCTAGGTTGTTGGCCGTGGTGCCAAAGTAGTCAAAACGCGCGCCCATTTCTAGGTTTAGGCTGTCGTTAATTGGCACAATCGACTGACCAAACGCGCCCCAAACCTGAATGTCGGCATCGGGTGGTGTTGGGCGATTGGTGCCACCACGGGTTGCGCTAAACTCGCTGTAGGTGCCATCGATACCGTAAAACAAGTCAAAGGCGTCAAAGCGCGATAGGTTATTTACGTTTAGGCTGTAGCTGTCTTTTTGTGTGGTGTCGGCACGGCCGTCGCTTACTCGGGTTTCGTCGATATCAACTCGGTTCCAAGACACCATGACTTGTGCGTCAACCAAATCTGATTCGCTATCGATGCGGTAATCAGCAGCGGCGCTGCTGTTTACTTGGTCTTTTTCAATTTGAAAAACGCTAGAGCCGTTGACGTTAGATGAGCCGTTAGATGGCACGTAACCCTCTACGCTGCCATGGCGAACATTCAGTGCAATTGATTGGCTTTCGTCGAGTTGCCACTCGGCTTTACCCAAAAAGCCTTGGTCTTGTGAGGCTGAGTTTTCGAGCGTTGAGCCATCGCCTAAGGTGATGTTGTTGCTGTCGCGGTAATAACCGCTGATGAGCCAGTCGACTTGGTCACCACGGCCAGCCAAAATCGCAGTGGAGGCGCTTTGGTCGTTGTTAAAATTAAAGCCTGTTTTTACTTTTCCGCCCAGGGTTTGGCCAGCTTC
Organism: Pontibacterium sp.; assembly: GCA_049603715.1. GTDB lineage: Bacteria > Pseudomonadota > Gammaproteobacteria > Pseudomonadales > Balneatricaceae > Pontibacterium. Next base: position 3,948 of record JBMYSW010000002.1, read on the forward strand.
GAGTACGTCGCTGGCGTCAACTGTGGTTTGTGCAACCACACCCCCGAGTGCACCTGAGCCCCAAAGGGTACTGGCTGGGCCTTTCACCACTTCAACCGATTTAAGTAGTAGCGGGTCTAAGAAGTAGCTTGGGCGGTGGCCCGATTGAAAGTCTTGGCGCACGCCGTCAACGGTTTGTAGTACGCGGTTGTCGCCCATACCGCGAATGTTGACGCTTTGGTAACCCGGACGTGAACCGCCCTGAATCAAAATGTTGGGTTGGTTCGCCAAAATTTCGGCGGTTGATTGCGGTGCAAAGGTTTCGATTTCGTCTTGCTCAATCACCGTGACTTGGCGCGATACTTCGCTGGCGTCTTGTGACATACGGGTGGCGTTTACCACGACTTTATCAACTTCATAAAGTGCGTCGGTGTTATTTGCTTCGTTGGTATCGGCTTGAGCTTGAAGTGCGACAAGGGCACTAATCATCATCGCTAAAGGTGTGGGTTTCATTCGGTTACCTAACTAAAACACTTAATAAGGTTGTCCATAAAATATCTATCGGGCGACCCCATCCCTTGGGGGCCTTGGCGGTTCAAACATCAGGCCGTGGCAGGCGAATCGGTCGCGTGTGTGCAAAGCAAATTGATCCCTGCGCTGATGTCTTTTTTACGCTATCAGCTAAAAATCTAAATGTAAATGATAATAATTATCATTGTGTTTTATTGGGGCGATCGGTTAAAATGAGCCTCAGATAAGACATTCACTTAAGCCCCTAATTGGGGTGTTTTGGTCGTTGGTTGTGACGGGTTTTAGCACCAAAGCGTCGCAAAAAACGCCATAGCGAAGTGAAGGGTAATAACGACTTTTTGAAAAATATCATACGCCTAAAGCTCACTTTTTAGTCCAGTTTGAATATGGCTGAGAGGTGGTTTGGGCGCAGGTTTAGATGTAAGAACGGGGGCCAAAAAGTGATGAGGCGGAAGACGCTAGGCGTTGCAATATGGCGCTGTGCCGCGGTTGCGGGCCTATGGGCGAGCCAACAATGGGTAATGGCGAGCCTACCCACGAGTGAAGGGCGAGTGCTTGCACCCGCTGCGCAAACCACATCGGTCACAGTCAATTTTGTGACGGTGAGCCAGAGTGCGAAGGCACCTCAAAAACCGCAAGAGCCATTGCAAGAGCTGTCACAGAAACCTTCGCCAGTGACACCGAATACACCGGTGCCAGAAGCGACGCCAGAACCCCAACCAGTCGTCGCTGAAGCAGCACCTCCACAGAAGGTAGCTCCAGAAACACTGCAAAAAAGTGCACCCGTCATTGAAAAAACTTTACCCAAGCCAGTGGCGGCTAAAGTGCCAAAACCTGTCGCCGAGGCAAAGGTTAAAAAAGAGCAGCCTAAGGTGGCCGAGGTAAAAACGCCGGCTAAACTTGAGCCAGTTGCACAGCAACCATCAAAGCCTTTAGCGCAACCATCAAAACCTTTAGCGCAGCCGTTACCTAAACTTGCTTCGAAGCAAGAAGTCGCAGAAGCACAAGTCGCTGCCAATGACGCATCGCAAGCGGCACCCGCTCAGCCCACCACAGCAACAGTTGCCAAGGTAGAGACAGAAGCGAGCACGGCAGCAACCGCCACACCAGCGCAAAGTAAGCCGGTTTGGGTTTCTAAGCCGACCTTTGCCCGCCAGCCAAAAGCGCCACGTTACCCTAAGCTCGCCCGTAAGCGCGGCCAAGAAGGCACTGTTTGGTTGGATGTTTGGTTAGACGAACAAGGACAACAAGCGCGTTTAGAAGTCGCGCAAAGCTCGGGCCTGGACATGCTCGACCAATCTGCCCTTAAGGCAGTGTCTAAATGGCGATTTAAGCCACTTAAACAAAATGGCGTTGCAATGGCGTCGCGGGTACGGATTCCCGTTGAGTTTTCGCTGCGCTAGGGCCTTGGCCTTTTGCTAATCAATTTTAATGTGTGAATAGATAAATGAATTTAATAGAACTGAGCCAAACCCACTTCGGCCCCTTGGCGTTACCCCTGTTGGCATGTGCCTTATTAGCCGGACTGATTTTAATCGAACGTTTTGTCCTTTTGTTGGTGAATACCCTGCGAGGCCAAACCTGCAAAAAAGCCATGACGGTATTACAAACACATCAAGAAGACAGCGAAACCGTTCGCGCCCAAGTGGCCGAAATGTGGTTGGTAACGCAACAGCGCTCATTGCTCAGTGGTGTTCGTTTGCTGCACATCGTTGCGTTAGTCGCGCCCTTGTTGGGGCTATTGGGTACGGTGCTTGGGTTGATTCAGGTCTTTGATGCCTTGGGTGAACACACAGGCCCCATTAACCCTGCGCTCTTGGCCGAAGGCTTAGGTGTAGCCATGAAAACAACTGCCGCTGGTTTGGTGATTGCGGTTCCGGCGCTGGTGGGTGTCCATGGTTTTCAGCTGTGGGCCGACCATTTAATTGCCGAAGCACAAACGCAATTAAACGCGGCCAACTTGCAGTTGCAAGGCGTGGCGGTTAGCCCTTTGGCGGCACCGCAGTCCAAGGGGTTTGCGGCATGATAAAAGCTCCACCTAAGGCGAATATATCCAGCGCCCTCGAGCTAACACCGCTGATCGACATTGTTTTTATTGTGGTGGTGTTTCTGTTGCTCACCGCCAACGCTCGGTTGTTGTCGGTACCGGTAGATATTCCTGCCAGCGATGATGGGGTGGCAACGGTCGCCAGTCCAGAGCATGTGATTAGTGTGGCGATTAAAGAAACATCGCCCCGTTTTGCCATTGGCGAAACTCGCTATGATGATTGGGCGCAACTAAAGGCCGCGATTGTGACGGAGGTGGCGCAACATTCAGACTACCGATTGTTGATTGCGTCTGACCGCCTTGCCCCTGCTGAAGATTTGATTCAACTGCTGGCATTTTTAAATGCTCAGCACATTACTAATACACATATTTTGATGGAAGAAGTGACCCCATGAGTGCGTTGATTTTAGCCGCTGTGCATACTCGTCCGAGTCAGGCCCTATTGCGTCGATTTAGCTTTTTTACCTTTGTGAATATAGCGCTGTTTTTGGTGCTGCCTTACACCGCTTTCGCCCACGAGCAAACGGTGCGAATTATCAGCACTGATGCAGGTGCGACGGAGCTGTTAACCTCCTTGGGTATGGAAGATCACCTTGTAGGCGTTGATGTAACCAGCCATTTGCCTGAACACCTAAGCCACGTGGCCAACATTGGCTACCATCGCAATTTGTCTGCCGAGGGTTTACTCAGCCTAGAACCGACCTTGGTGGTGGGCAGCGAGCACATTGGTCCGCCAGCGGTGTTAACGGCGCTAAACGAAGCCAAAGTACCACTGGTGCAAATGCCAGGGGCACAAACTACTGATCAGCTGCGAGATAATATTCGCCAGTTGGCCGAAGCCCTAGGCGAGTCGAGCCAAGGTGAGGCTTTGGTACAAGAGCTATCGCAAGCTTGGATGCTGGTGGAGCCGCTCCCTAATGACCGCTTTGCTTTTTTATTATCCATGGATGACAACAAACTTCGCTTAGCTGGCGAAGGTACTTCGGGCGATGCCTTTATTGGTTTGCTCAAGGGGCAAAACGTTGGCCAGTTTAAAAACTACCGCACTGTATCAGCTGAGTCGCTGCTAGAGCTGGCACCTACTGTCATCCTAGTAGCGGGCCGTCAGCAGGCTACCGCAGTATCACAGTTGTTGGCAGCCAACCCAGTATTGGCGCATACGCCGGCAGGTCAGTCTCATCGCATTGTCGCCGTTAATGGTGCGACTCTTGTGGCAGGTTTAAGTGTTGCTGCGGTGGGTGAGGCTGTTCGCGTCGTCGAGCAACTCGCAGGTCATCCGTTAGCACCGGCTAACCCTTAAGGCTTGGCACGTAACAACGGGTCACAGAAAGTCATTAACGAGTAATAGTGAGCCATTAACGGGTAACAGTAAGTCATTAACGAGTAATAGTAAGCCATTAACGAGGATGCCCATGACAATAAAGGCAGGATGGGTTGCCGCCGCGCTGGCTGCAGCCTTGGTATTTAGCATGCTGTTAAGCACGGTGGTGGGGCCTATGTCGTTGCCGATGTTTGATAGTTTGCTGGCGGTCATTGATGGTGTATTGGGTAGTGAACTCAGCGCCCTAAGCCAGTTCCAGCAAGTGGTGGTCACCGAGCTACGCTTGCCACGGGTGCTGCTTGCGATTGCGGTGGGTGGTATTTTGGCTCAGTGCGGCGCGGTTATTCAGGGTTTGTTTCGCAACCCTTTGGCAGACCCCGGCATTATTGGTGTGTCCTCGGGCGCGGCGGTAGGTGCCATTGTGGCGATTGTGGTGTTTCCTGCCGCATGGGGGTTGTGGACTCTGCCTGTTAGCGCCTTTGTGGGCGGTTTAGCGACAACGTTTTTGGTGTATCGCTTGGCGCAGTCGCAGGGCGGTACCTCTATTTTAATATTGCTGTTAGCAGGGGTAGCTATATCGGCACTTGCTGGCTCAATCATTGGTTTTTTGAGTTATTTCGCCGACGATCAAAGCTTACGCTCTTTAAGTGTTTGGCAAATGGGGGCGCTGACCGCCGCTGACCCTGCCAACATTACCCTCGCATTTGTAACGCTAGCCTTGCTTACCTTTGCTTTTATGCGCCATGCACAAGCGTTAAATGCTTTGTTACTTGGCGAAGCAGAGGCCCGCCATTTGGGCATTGATGTAGAACGCCTTAAGCGTCGCTTAGTGGTGTTAGCCGCCATTGGTGTCGGCGTCGCAGTGTCCTGTACTGGCATTATCGGTTTTGTTGGGCTGGTGGTGCCTCACTTGGTTCGCCTTACCCTTGGGCCTAATCATCATTATTTATTGCCGCTTTCGGCGTTATTGGGCGCGCTGTTACTGGTTCTCTCAGACTTGTTAGCACGGGTGCTTGTTCAGCCTGCAGAACTACCAGTGGGGTTGGTGACCGTATTAATTGGCGCACCCTTCTTCCTCGTTTTGCTTTTACAGCAACGCAAACAGTGGCGACCTTAGTCGGCTATTAAACAATTCACTGATGGCATAAAACGCCAAACAAACAACAGGTAAAAATATGCTGAGTTTAAACCACGTGAGTTTAACGGTGTCGCAAAAACCCTTGCTGCACAAGGTATCGCTAGACATACCTGCGGGTGCGGTTTTTGGTTTGCTGGGAGCAAACGGTGCGGGTAAGTCGACCCTGCTTAAAGCCATGTCCGGTGAGGTATCTGTAACGGGTGAGGTGAGCCTTTATGGCAAGCCGCTTAAGCAATGGCCACGTCGTGCCTTAGCCCAGCATTTGGCGGTATTGCCCCAAGCCAGCCAGCTAACCTTTCCATTTAGCGCCCACGAAGTGGTGGCACTGGGATTAACACCACTCAGTGTGTCTAAGGCGCAGGGCCAAGCCCTGATTCACGAAGTTATGGTGCACACAGACACCCTGCAATTTTCCGATCGCGCCTATCCTTCACTCTCTGGCGGCGAGCGTCAGCGGGTGCAGCTTGCAAGGGTATTGCTGCAACTTAGCCAAGCGGAACAACCGCCGTTTTTGCTGCTCGATGAGCCTACCTCCGCTCAAGACCTAGGCCACCAACATGGGCTATTGGCCCTCGCCAAAGACCTTGCCCACCAAAAAGGCGTGGGCGTGGTGGTGATTCTTCACGACCTTAATCATGCCCTTAGCTATTGCGACGACTGCTGTGTTTTAGCCAATGGCCATGTCGACGCCCAAGGTGTGCCCAGTGATGTGCTCACTCATGAACGTGTCGAGGCGCTGTGGAACTACTCGCCAACACGAGTGCCTTTAGATGACGAGCGCTGGGTGTTGGTGTAAGCCTAAGCTCATGTAAGAGGCTTCTGAGTGCTGAGCACTAAAGTTGGCTTTTAATGTCGTTGGTTTCTTATATGCTGTGAAGATGTAATGCGTGTGTGCCGCTCACGACTGAGGGCTATTGCCTATAGGGCGAATCGCGAATCATTGCATCGATTATTATTCCAGCTACTAGCTAACGTCACCGCCAACCAAAAAGGAGCTTTGTTATGGGCTTTAGCTCTCGCACACCTCTATCGACGCTCGCGCTTTTATGTGTGGGAGTGGTGGGGGTGTTGGCGACTTGGTTTTCGGCTACGGCGGTGGTGCCAGAGCTTTTAACCTTGTGGCAACTCACCTCAACACAGGCGGCGTGGCTGACCAACGGTGTGCAAATTGGCTTTGTGGTGGGAGCGCTGGCTGCCTCTGTGGTGAATTTGCCCGATTTAATTCGTTTGCCAAGGCTGATGGCGGTATCAGCCGTTATTGCCGCTTTGGCCAACGCTGGGTTACTGGTGTCCCCTTCGGCCGAGGTCGCGGTGGCGTTGCGCATTATTACTGGGGTGGCCCTTGCAGGGGTGTACCCAGCGGCGCTCAAGCTTATGGCCACTTGGTTTGTCAAAGGGCGAGGGCTGGCTCTGGGCTGTCTTATCGGCGCGTTAACGCTGGGTTCGTCCATGCCTCACCTGTTTCGCGTGCTATTTGACGGAGTGCCTTGGCAATCGGTGGTGCTGGCTTCGTCTGCCACTTCTCTTTTTGCAGCGCTGCTCTTTGTTGTTTTTATTCAAGAAGGCCCCAACGCCTTTGGTCGCGCGGTGTTTAATCCGCGCCAGTGCTTGCAAGTCTTCAGTTCCAAACCTTTGTTGTTAGCTAACCTTGGCTACTTTGGCCATATGTGGGAGCTGTATGCCATGTGGGCGTGGTTATTGGCTTTTGCTACTGCGGCGGCCGAAGGCTTAGTGGACTTTCCGTTTGGCTCGCCATCGCTGTTTTGTTTTGTGGTTGTGGCTACGGGCGTGGTGGGCTGCTTGTTAGGTGGCTATCTATCCGACCGTATTGGAAGGTGTTACACCACCATTGGCATGATGCTGGTGTCGGGCACTTGTGCCTTGTTGATGGGCGTATTTTACGACGGGCCAAATTGGTTGTTGGCATTAATCGCTTTGCTATGGGGCGCATCGGTGATTGGCGACAGTGCTCAGTTTTCGGCCGCGGTGACGGAGTTAGCCGACAGTGCCTTTGTTGGTACGGCATTGGCCTTACAACTGGGCTTGGGTTTTGCACTCACGGTGCTTGCCATCGCCGGTATTCCGGTGTTTGTAGAGTGGTTAGGCGGTTGGCAGTGGGCGTTTTTGCTGCTCGCTCCTGGGCCGTTTTTAGGTGCTTTGGCTATGGCGTATTTGCGCAAACTGCCCGAGGCAAAAAAGCTGGCGGGCGGTTTGGGCTAGGCAGATTCGCGCAAAATAAGTTTACTGTCGAGGTAAGTCTCGTTGCTGTGTTTAGCGGGGGTTTTGCCTAGCTCTGCCAAAATGATCTCAATGGCTGTTTGGCCAATGGCGGTGACATTTTGTTCCACCGTGGTGAGCGGTGGCACAGTAAAGCCGCTCAGTGGGTGGTTATCGTGGCCACACACGGCGATGTTATAGCCATCGGCGGTTTTGTGCAGCATATCAACAGACGACAAGGCCGATAAAACACCAAACGCGATACGGTCGTTGGCGCAAATAATTGCGTCGGTGTGCAGCTGCTTCGACTTAATCATCAGTAGCATTTGCTGCTTAGCCCATTCTTCAAACGCCCAAGTGTCTGCGTGTGTATCTACAGGTAAGACGTTGGGTGTGAGTTTTTGTGCCTGCATGATTTGCACAAAAGCGCGGTTGCGCTCGTCGGCATTGGAGTTAACCGTTGGCATAGGGAAGTAACTCGGTGTGCGACCCGAGTCGAGTACATAGTGGGTGATCAAAGCGATGCTTTGTTGGTTATTGTTGCGAACGGTATGGCTCGCGCCTTCAAACACTGCGTCGATAAATACTACGGGAATCTCTTGCTCAATACGGCTGAGCTGTTCTGTTTTTTCGCGATAACCTGCAGGGGCAAAACAAATGCCAGAGGCTTTGATCGAAACAAAGTGCGCCAGTGCTTTATCTTCGAGTTCGGGCTTGCCGTACGAGCAAACGGCCATCACTAGGTAGCCGTGGTTTAGCGCGAACATTTCGAGTGATTGCACAATAGACGCGTAAAAAGGATCCCCAAAAGAGGGGATCAAGACACCGATAATACGCGAGTCCTTTCGCATGAGGCTTGAAGCAAGAAGGTTAGGCCGATAGTTCACGCGCGCGAGCGCCGCTTCGATTTTGCCGCGCGAACGAGCGCTAACAGAATCGGCCTGTTCAAAGTACTTTGATGCGGTAGGGCGGGAGACGCCGGCATAAGCGGCGAACTCCTCCATCGTATTAATCGTCTTTTGCATACGCTTCCGGTGTGAATAGGTACTTAGAGACGATTGTTACACAACCACTAGGCAACGCCAATCTGCCCACACGCATTGGCATAGTCTTTTAGCGTGACTTGTACGCAATGCTGAATAAATTTACGCGGGTTATTTGCCACTTCTTCGGCCCGTAGGGCGCGATATTGCGGCGGTAAGTACTGGCTAATTAACGGCAGTGGCGCAGGTTTATTGGTGAGATTACGAATCAGCTTATCAAGGGCAAACTCCACATCTGGGTGGCTCCAGTAGTAGCGTGAGCGGTCGCTGAAGCTGTATTTGCGGGCAAAGGCTTGTTCGCTTTCTGAGCCGTGGTAGTAGCCTTGCCAGTTATCTGGGTGGCTCACCATGGTTTGTTCGAGCACGTGACGAAGGTTGGAACGCTCTTCTGGCTCAATCCAGTCGTCTTCTACAAGGCTAAGTGCAAAGGCAGCCTCTCGAAACGCGAAGGTAAGGCCCGGGCCTACTTTTAAGATACCAAAGTGGTCGTTTACTAGCTGGCGCAAACACTCGGGTGTTTGGTAGTCCGTTGAGTGAGCCTCGAAGATGATATCGTCAAAGTCATGAATCGCTTGCTTAAGCGCCGTGGCTTTGGTGGGCTCGTAGGCAATCACACTGGCGTGATCAAACTCAACGCCCGGTTGCACCACCACACCCACAACACGGCGTAGGGCGTCGCTAATACCTAGCTTATTAAACAGCGCTTGGTGCGTTTCGATGGTGAATTTGAGGTCTGTTGTGGTGGTGACTTGCAGTTCTTCCAAGTCCTCTTGTGCTCCGCCGGGCACAGGTACTTCGGTGCCAATCACGTAATACAAGGTTTGCCCTGGTGCACATACAGACTCAGCCGCTTGGCACATGAGCGCAGCACGCTCGGCGATGGTCTCGGGTGCCAAGGGTGTTGGATCGTCTGCGCAGGACATGCTGGCATCTAGGTGAATTTTGGTAAAGCCGGCTTCCACATAGCTTTTAACAAGGTCGATGGCTTTTTCCATGGCCGCTAGCGCAGGCAACTTAGTCCAAGGGTTTGGGCCAAGATGGTCGCCACCTAAAATGAGTTGGCGAGTATCAAACGACACGTCAAGGGCAATGTCGGATACATATTGCCTAAAGTCGGCCGGTGTCATTCCGGTGTAACCGCCGTCTTGGTTTACTTGGTTACATGTCGCTTCAATGAGTAAAGGGCTTTCGCTGGCACTTGCCTCGATCATAGCGGCTTCGAGTACGTAGCGGTTGGCCGAGCAAACAGAGTAGATGCCGACTTGTTCACCGGCACGGTTGCGGGCAACGATGTCTTTGAGGGTGTTTTGGGTGTTTTGGATGTTCATAGCTTTGTCCTGTCGTCCTAGGCAAATGACGCGATAAAAGATTCAATTTGCGCTTGGTTAGCTGCGCCTTCCATGGGGCCCCAGGCCGAGACGGCCATCGCGCCGCTGGCATTCGCGAGCATAAGCGCCTGATGAGGGGCAATGCCGTTTTGGCGAGCCGCGATAAAGGTGGCACCAAAGGTGTCGCCAGCACCGGTTGCATCGACTTCATCCACCTTGTAGGCGTCGCAGCGATAGTGCTCCGTTGGGCTGAAGTAAGCGCAACCTTGGTGGCCTTTTTTCAACACAATTTCAGATACGCCTAGGGCAAATGCGGCTTCAAGGGCTTCGGATTCGGTTTGTGTGCCTGTCAGGTCAAACAGCTCTTCGCCGCTGGGTAAAAAAATATCGGTTTGAGCCAACACGTCTTTAAAAAAGCTGAACAGGGCTTTGTCGCCCAAAAGCTCTTTGCGCACATTGGGGTCAAACGAGATAAGTGCACCGCCTTCTTTTGCTAACCCCATGGCTTCTTTGAGCAGTGCGATCGCCTCTGTGCTGAACACCGAGGACCCCATCACATGGAAGACACTGGCATTTTTTAACCGCGCTCGACTTACTTCGCTTAGGGAAACTTGCCCCGCGGCGCTGTGAGCGATGTTAAAAATAAAGGCGCGATCGCCGCTTTGCTCGTAGGTAACAAACGCGGTGCCTGTGGGCCTTTCTGGGTCGACTTGAATAAGAGACGTGTCGACGCCGTTTTGCGTGAGTCGCTTTAAACAGGCGCTGCCAAAGTCGTCGTTGCCCACGCTGCCAATAATGGCAGCGGGGGTGTTTAGTTTAGCGACTTGGTTAATAAAAATGGCGGGAGCGCCGCTGGGGTAAGGCCCCAGGTATTCGCCTATCTCGATAAAGGCTTGGTCCTTTTCTTTGGCCATAACCTCAACAAGAATTTCACCGCAGGTAATAATCGGCTTCATGGTGGTTGTCCTTTTAGCGCTTAGCTCTTAGCTCATCCAGTTGCCGCCGCACACATTCAGTGTTTGGGCAACAATGTAATCGCTGTCGCTAGAGGCTAAAAAGACTGCCGCACCCACCAAGTCTTCTGGGTGACCCATACGGCCATAAGGCACGGCCTCGCCTACCATTTGTTTCTTTTGGCCTATTTCGAGGTTTTCGTATTTAGCGAATAGCGCGTCTACGGTGCCCCACATCGGTGTATCGATCACGCCCGGTGCAATGGCGTTCACATTAATGCCTTGTTTAATAAGGGATAAACCAGCCGATTGCGTTAGGCTGATAACCGCTGCTTTGCTGGCACAGTAGGTGGCAACCAATGGCTCGCCACGGCGACCAGCCTGCGAAGAAAAGTTAACGATTTTACCTTTGCTGCCCTGCTTGATCATTTGCTTGGCAACGTCCTGAACTAAAAACATCAACGCTTTGACGTTTACATTAAAAACAAAGTCGTAATCGGCTTCTTCGATTTCTAGAAACGGGCCCATGTTAAAAACAGCGGCGTTGTTCACCAAAATATCGACTTGGCCAAAATGCTCGACGGTTTGGTCGATTAACGCTTGGCGAGAAGCTTTGTCGGTAATATCAACGGCCACTGCAAGGGCATTGCTGCCCAGCGTTTCGGCGGTTTCTTGTGCTTTTGCGGCATTGATGTCAGCAATGACGACCTTTGCGCCTTCGTTTACATAACCTTGTGCAATGGCTTTACCAATACCGTCGGCACTGCCAGTGATGATGGCTACTTTGTTGTTCAGTTTCATGTGAGGTACCTTTAAAAAGAAAATGGTCGAGTTTTTGTTGGTTTAAGACGCCATGCGTTCGTCATTTTCATCAAACAAGTGTAGGGCGTTTGGTGCGGCTGTGAGGTAAATGTCTTCGCCATTTTTGACAGATACTTCGCCTGATTGGCGCACAGTGATGTGCCCCATATCGGTTTCTACGTGTAAAAAGGTGTCTGAGCCAAGGTGCTCACTCAAAATCACCTTACCCTTCCACTGGCCGCCTTCGAGCGAAATATCAATGTGCTCTGGACGAATACCAATGGTTTTTGCGCCGTAATCGTGAGCAGCTTTGCCCGTGATAAAGTTCATTTTAGGGCTGCCAATAAAGCCAGCGACGAAGATATTACGAGGCGTTCGATAGAGCTCAATAGGTGAGCCCACTTGCTCAATGCGCCCTGCATTAAACACCACAATTTTGTCGGCCATGGTCATGGCTTCCACCTGATCGTGGGTTACATAGATCATGGTGCTTTTAAGCTTTTGGTGTAGCTCTGAAATTTCTAGTCGCATGGTGACGCGAAGGGCGGCATCAAGGTTTGACAACGGCTCGTCAAACAAAAAGGCATAGGGCTGGCGCACAATGGCGCGACCAATTGCCACACGCTGACGCTGACCACCCGAAAGCTGGCCCGGCTTACGGTCTAAATATTGGTGTAGATTGAGGGTTTTGGCCGCCGTTTCTACTTTTTCGTTGATTAATTCGGGGGCCATGCCAGCCATTTTAAGTGGAAACGCGATGTTTTTTCGCACACTCATATGGGGGTACAGCGCGTAGCTTTGAAACACCATGGATAAGCCGCGGTCTGACGGCGACATATTGGTGGCTTCTTTTCCGTCAATAACGATATGGCCGCTGGTGGTATCTTCAAGGCCTGCGATCAGGCGCAGTAGGGTCGACTTACCACAGCCTGACGGGCCGACAAAGACCACAAATTCGCCATCGTTGATTTCTAGGTTAAGCGGAGGAATGACATTTACGTCACCGAATGACTTGGTGACATCGTTTAATACAATTTTGCCCATGATACAGGTGTCCTATTTATCTTTATTTAACAGCGCCAAAGGTAAGGCCGCGGACGAGTTGTTTTTGGCTAAACCAGCCCAAGATCAAAATGGGTGCAATGGCCATAATGGAAGCAGCAGACAGCTTGGCGTAAAACAAGCCTTCAGGGCTGGAGTAACTGGCAATGAAGGCGGTAAGAGGCGCGGCGTTTGCGCCTGTTAAATTCAGTGTCCAAAAAGACTCGTTCCAAGAAAGAATCGCGTTGAGTAGCAAAGTTGAGGCAATGCCTGGAATCGCCATTGGTACCAATACATAAAGTATTTCGTTGCGCAGGCTAGCGCCGTCCATGCGAGCTGCTTCTAAAATTTCGCCGGGAATCTCCTTGAGATAGGTAAACAGCATCCAAATAACGATAGGCAGGTTCATTAGGGTAAGAATCACCACCAACGCGAATTTGGTATCGAGCAGCCCTGCGTCTTTGCATAGCAAATAAATGGGGATAAGCACGCCAACGGCAGGCATCATTTTGGTAGAGAGCATCCACATCAAAATGTCTTTTGTATGGCGGCTAGGCACAAAGGCCATAGACCATGCCGCAGGAATAGCGATCACCAATGCCACCACGGTTGAGCCAAGTGCGATCACCACTGAGTTCCAAAAGTGATGAAAGTAGTCGGAGCGCTCTTGCACGATAAAGTAGTTTTCGATGGTCCAATCGAACATCAAAAACTTGGGAGGCGAAGCAATGGCGTCGATCTCAGTTTTAAAGCTCGTTAGCAAGGTCCAAATGATGGGGAAGGCGATAAGCAGTGCCACCGACCATGCAGCGAGGGTTACAAAAATTCGGTATTTTGTGCTGATTTGTCGTGCCATGGTTAGGTCTCCAAATTTTTGCCAATGATGCGGATAAGAAAGAACGCCACAATGTTTGCCAAAATGATGGCGATAATGCCGCCCGCAGCACCTGCACCTACATCAAATTGAAGTAACGAACGCACGTACACGAGGTAGGTCAAATTGGTTGAGGCCACACCCGGGCCACCATTGGTGGTCACTAATAGCTCGGCAAATACCGACAATAAGAAGATGGTTTGGATGAGCACCACCACGGTGATAGAACGCACGAGGTGGGGTAATACGATGTAATAAAACTTTTGTAAGCGTCCCGCGCCGTCCATATCCGCCGCTTCAATTTGGTCTGAATCCAAGCTTTGTAACGAGGTTACAAAGATAAGCGTGGCAAAAGGGAGCCACTGCCATGCCACGATAATGACAATGGATAGCAGGGGTGTATGGGTTAAAAAGTCGAAAGCCGGCAAACCAAATAGTTTGGCAATGTAGGCAAACAGGCCGTTTACTGGGTTAAAGAACATGTTCTTCCACACCAGTGCCGACACGGTTGGCATGACAAAAAATGGCGAAATGACCAAAATTCGCGCCATGCCTTTACCAAAAATGGGTTGCTCAAGTAGCAATGCAAACGCAACACCGCCCGTCACGGTAATACAAAGTACGCCACCTACGAGTAGCAGAGTGTTAAAAATAGAGGTGGTGAACGCTGGGTCTTTAAAGAACCAGTAATAGTTTTCTAGGCCAACAAAGGGCGTCGCCCCGGGCATAAGTAAGTTGTAATGCAGGGTCGAGAAATACAGTGTCATACCCAGAGGTACAACCATCCATAGCAATAGCAAAGCCACAGACGGGGAGAGCAACCAGCGGGCCGCCCTGCGTGAGTGAAGCGTAGACATAAAACGAATCTCTTTAGAAAAAGCGGGAGGAGCGAACTCCCCCCAGTGCTGACAAGGTGAATTACTTGATGTAACCCGCGCGTGTCATTTCTTGCGTGGCGTAGCGCTGTGATGCTTCAAGAACAGCTTCTGGCGTTTGGGTTTGCGCCAGTGCTGCCGACACCATTTGGCCGACATAGGTACCAATGCCTTGGAACTCAGGAATAGCGACAAACTGAACACCGCTGTAAGGCACAGGCTTAAGTGTCGCGTTGGCTGGGTCTGCGCTTAGGATTTGGTTTTGTACGGTTTTCGCGAAAGGTGCTGCGCTGGTGTACTGGCTATTTGCGTAGGTTGATTTACGAGTGCCCGGAGGTGCTGCAACCCAACCTTTGGTTTCGCCCACAAGCTTGACGTACTCTGCCGAGGTCGCCCACTTTAAGAAGTCTTTTGCTGCGGCTTCTTTTTTAGACGAGTTAGGAACAGAAAGTGCCCATGCCCAGAACCAACCGGTGCCTTTATCAGTAACTTCTGACGGCGCAGCGGTAAAGCCTGTTACTTCCGCCACTTCTGATTCGTTCGGGTTGTAGACATAGCCTGCGGCTGATGTTGCGTCTACCCACATTGCACATTTGCCACTGGCAAAGAGCGCGCGGTTTTCGTTATGACCGTTACTTGGCGTACCCGGAGGGCCGTAGTTAGTCACAAGGTCTACGTAAAAGTTAAGTGCGTTTTTCCACTCTTTAGAGTTGAGCTCTGGTTTCCAGTCCATATCAAACCAGCGACCACCAAAGGCGTTAACCATGGTGCCAAACACTGCCATGTTATCGCCCCAACCCGCTTTACCACGTAAACAGATGCCGTATTGGTCTTGCTCTGGTTTGTGTAGTGCAGCCGCGTAGTCTTTAATTTGCGACCAAGTTGGTTTAGCTGGCATGGTTAGGCCGGCTTGTTCAAACAGGTCTTTGCGGTAAAAGGTAAACGAGCTTTCGGCATAAAACGGAACGGCGTACAAACTGCCGTCGGCAGAAAGGCCATTACGTACACTCGGGAAAATGTCGTCGTAGTTGTACTCTGCACCTAAGTCATCAAGCGGTTTTAGCCATTGGTTTTTACCCCATAGAGGAGCCTCGTATGCGCCAATGGTGATGATGTCGTAGGTACCACCGTCGGTTGCGATATCCGTAGTGACACGTTGACGCAGTACGTTTTCTTCAAGAATGACCCAGTTTAGGGTGTGGCCGGTGGCTTTTTCCCACTGGGGAGCAAGCTCTTGCATGATGATCATGTCGGCATTGTTGACGGTAGCGATGGTCAATTCATCGGCTTGTGCAGTGGCGGCCAAGGTTGCTGCGACGGCAAGCGCCAGTGTCTTATGTTTTTTATTAAATGACATGGGAAGTTCTTCCTCATAGGTTGTTATTTTTGATGTAACGCCTTGTGGAACGAGAGCTAATTTATTTGTAAATTTTACGCGCGTCAATAAATATTTTACGCGAGTAAAATTAATATTCGATATGGTATTTCTTAATAAAGCTTAAGTGGTTGATATAAAGAAAAAATAAGGTCTTTAAGCTTAGGTTAGGCGTTTTGAGGAAAATGCCGTTGTCGATCAAAAGGTATGAGCGCACAGGCAAAAGAAAGGGACGTGGAGCAAGAGAGGATAAGAGATCACGCCCGCTCAACCACAGGCGTGAGGGTGTGACCTAGTCGCTAAAATACTGCCGGTTGGCGTGGTAAATAGTATCGAGTTGCGACAAGGTGCCTTCTAAATGGATACGCATTGCCGCGATGGCCGCTTGCTCATCGCCTTGGCTGATACACTCGATAATACGGCGGTGCAGATTAATAATGTTGCGCACTTTGCCTTCGCTGGGAAGGTGTAAGCGGCGAATTCTATCCATATGCCCCGCCATTGAGCGGACAAGGTCGTAGAGTTCTTTTTGCTCAACGGCTGCAAACATGGTTTGGTGAAACGCTTGGTCTAGGCGTGTAAACAAACCCATTTCTTCGTCGTTTCCGTTGGCGAGCTGAACCTGCATATCCACCAAAGTGGTGAGCTTTTGAATGAGCGCTGGGTCGGGCGACTGAGCTAATCGTCGCACCACTTCAAACTCAAGTGCTTCGCGTAAAAAGTGGTTACGTTTGACTTGCTTAAGGTCGATGTAGGACACCTCAGTGCCCGACTGAGGTTTGACTTTGATTAAACCGACTCGCTCTAGTCTTTGCAGTGCTTCGCGCACCGGCGTTTGGCTGACATTAAATTCGGCACATAAATCATGGCGAATCAGCGGCATGCCGGGTGTGAGGGTTAGGCTAACAATCTGCTCGTGTAGGGCGTTGTAAATCCGATCGACCGCCGTTTTAGGCGCCTCGGTCACCCCTTCTAAGTAAGTGTTAATTAAATGAATTTGGTCGCTACTGGCCATGCGTTTTCGCTCAGTGTGTTCATCTTTTGTGTTATTTGCATTGCATTATTGCAGACGGACTTACCGCGGCAAAATAAAAAAGTAGTTGCATTTATTAACTAATATATTAGTATCTGTGGCAAGTCTTTGACTGATATATTAGTTGAAAGGCGAATAAAAATAATGATCTGTGGTACAGCGGTGGTTTTTGTCCTGCCGTCGAAGGTGACTTTGCAAACACTCGAAACAGAGTGGTGGAGCGCCTTGCACTGCTGACTACAGGCTGTGGCTAACGAGGGGCTTTGGGCCCGTTGGAGATTACATGTTCAGTACAATCAAAAAAATGGAAGTTGTACCTGTTGCGGGTTACGACGGTTTCTTACTTAACCTAAGTGGTGGTCATGCGCCTTGGTTTATTCGTACCGTGGTCGTGATGGAAGACACCGATGGTAATGTTGGTGTAGGTGAAGTGCCTGCAACGGACTCCATCATTAAAACCCTGGAAGAGTGCCGTGCCATTGTTGAAGGCTCTAACGTTGGCCGCTACAAGTCTACGATTAGTGCCGTGCGCGAGGCGATTTCGGGCCGCGCCGACGACGTACGTGGTAATCAAACCTTTGACCTACGTACGGCTGTTCACGTAATCACCGCCATTGAGTCTGCCTTGTTAGACCTTGCGGGCCAACAAATGGGCTTACCTGTGGCTGAGCTACTGGGTCAATTTGGTAAGCAACGTGATGAAGTTGAAGCGCTAGGCTACTTGTTCTTCTTGGGCGATCCTGAAAAAACCGACCTTCCATACCCTCGTTGTGAAAACCCAGTAGACGATTGGGACTTGGTGCGCACAAAAGAAGCGCTGACACCAGAAGCCATCGCTAACTTGGCAAAAGCCGCTTACGACCGTTACGGCTTCCGCGACTTTAAACTCAAAGGTGGTGTGCTAGATGGCCATCAAGAAGCGGAATGTATTCGTGCGATTCACGAAATCTTCCCAGAAGCGCGTTTGACCCTCGACCCGAACGGCGCATGGTTGCTAGAAGACGCCATTGAATACCTAACACCGATTAAAGATATTTTGGCTTACGCGGAAGACCCATGTGGCCAAGAAGGTGCGTGGTCGGGCCGCGAAACCATGTCTGAGTTTAAGCGCCGCACTGGTATTAAAACAGCCACCAACATGATCGCCACCGATTGGCAGCAAATGCGCAACGCGGTTCGTCTTGATTCGGTTGATATCCCATTGGCTGACTGTCACTTCTGGACCATGCAAGGCGCGGTTGCCGTGGGTGAGCTATGTAACGAATGGGGTATGACTTGGGGCTCCCACAGTAACAACCACTTTGATATCTCGTTGGCGATGATGACTCACGTTGCTGCGGCATGTCCGGGTGAAGTAACAGCGATTGATACTCACTGGATTTGGCAAGACGGCCAGCGCATCACTAAAGAGCCATTCAAAATTAAAGACGGCAAACTCACCGTGCCACAAAAGCCGGGCTTAGGTGTTGAGCTTGATCGCGAGAAGCTAGAAGAAGCAAACGCTTTGTACAAGTCGCTAACACTTGGCCAACGTGACGACTCTATGGCGATGCAGTTTTTGATTCCGGGTTGGACCTTCGACCCTAAAAAGCCAACCTTGGTGCGCTAAGCCTGTTGGATTCGTTTTGTCTGCTCGTCGGGCTTTCCAGTTAACCTGACGGTCCGAAACCGTTAATACTTGATGTGAGTATTAGCATTTGCCCTCTAACGGAGACGTTAGGGGGCTTTTTTTGGCGATAAGGTTTTGTAAGTGCTAGAAATTAAGCTGAATTAAGTAGGATAAAGCCGCAGCTAGCGACTATACGTTATATAGAGGGAGCAGGGCGCTACCAAGCCCTTATGGCTTGAGCTGCAGTGATAGGGCGCAGTGGTCGCTGAGTTTGTAAGACATAACGTCCCTCGCGTTGAACGAGTGGTGTTTAAAGCTATTGGTTACTAGCTTTGGCAAAAGGTCATCACTTAGCAAAATGTGGTCGATAAAGTAGGGGTAACTAAACAGGGTGTTTCGCTTGTGGTGTTTGAGTTGGCAGCCTTTGGCGTTGTTGTGACCTACTAAGTTTAGCTTTGCCCTCGCTAGTGGGTGTTGCAATGGGTCGTTCGCTCGTTTGAGTTGGCGATTAAAATCACCCAAAACCACATGGGAGTCAGGTTGTAACGTCGCCCATGTATTAATGTATGAGATTTGCTGTGACAAGGTTTGGCATTGGCGGCCACGGTGTTTTTGGCTAAAGCAGCCCGCTTTTAAATGAACGTTGAGTAAACGTAGGGTTTTGTTAGGCAAGTTTAGGGTGAGTATAAGGCCGTATCGCAGTTGACCGTGCCCCTGAACATCGAGGGCGGTGAGTGGTGGCTCGATTGTTGCTGACATAGCTACGCCAGTCGAGCGTTTAACCACAAACGCGAGCCTCTGGGCATGTTGGCGAGGCGAGATGAATGCTTGGTAGTCACTTTTGGGCCAAAGCGCATAGATACTTTGCAAGTCGGCAACTTCTTGCAGTGCGATGACATCGGCATTGAGGCTAGATACATAGTCTTTTAATACGGCGATATCACCATCCGATCGTTGCTGCTGCGGCTCGGTGGGAGTGGTGTCGAACCACTGCATGTTCCACGTCGCAATCGTCAAAGGCGACTTTTGTGCCGGCTTTTGTATCTGTTTGGTGAGACTGTGGTGCTCTGCAAAAGCGCTACTTTGGAAGGAAAGGAGCAGTAACCCATAAAAACTGAAGCATTTAGCCGTGTTTATTAGGTTTTTCTTTAGTATTCCAAGGCTTAGAGAAGCTTCCATTGGGCTCATACCTCCCTCTGAGTTGCACCTATAGTACTAGCCAACCGAGCAAAAAGCGGTTAACTTAATACTTAAGTTACATTAGTTACAAACCCTATTGATTAACTGTAACCACGGAGAACCAACAAAAATACTACTAAAACGATAAATTGACTGCGCTAATCAAAACATAAAACTTCGCTAATAAAAAACAAAGAGAATGCGCTAAGAGAGAAGCATCTAGCGTTTTTTAGGCGCTAGATAACTAAATAATAATGCATTGAGTGAGAGTGCTGGGACTATATTCGAGGAACTGCTAGACCAAGTAGCAGACTGGGAGAGTAATAATGCAAGCGATTAGTAAGTGGTTTATAGAATTTACCAAGCTGGAGTCTGCCGGCGGTATTCTTTTGTGCGTGGCCGCCGTTTTGGCCATGCTGATGGCCAATTCCCCACTTCAGGGGTTATACGAAGCTTTTCTGACCACGGATGTGGCGGTAAAGTTTGGTGCCCTAGAAATTTATAAGCCATTGCTGTTATGGATCAACGATGGCCTGATGGCCATTTTCTTCTTTTTGGTGGGCCTAGAGCTAAAGCGTGAGCTGGTTGAAGGTGAACTAGCCGACCCACGTAACATCATCCTACCGGGTGTAGGCGCGTTAGGGGGCATGATTGTTCCTGCGCTTATTTACGCCTACTTTAACTGGGGCGACCCTGTAGCGATTCACGGTTGGGCGATTCCAGCCGCAACAGATATCGCTTTTGCACTGGGTGTGCTTACCCTGTTAGGGCCAAGAGTACCTATTTCGATCAAGGTCTTTTTGGTGTCGTTGGCGATCTTTGACGATATTGGCGCAATTATCATTATTGCCCTGTTCTACACGTCAAAAATTTCGATGTTCGCACTGTACGTAGTGGCTGCGTGTTTGCCTGTACTTTGGTGGCTCAACCGCCAAGGCGTTGCGTCTAAAGCGCCTTACCTACTTGTCGGTGCCGTGATGTGGGTGGCAACACTTAAGTCAGGTGTACACGCTACCCTAGCGGGTGTGGTATTGGCGATGTTTATTCCGTTAAGCATCAAAGATCGTCCGGGCATATCGCCTGCGAAGGGCTTGGAGCATGAGCTGCACTCTGTGGTCACCTTCTTTGTATTACCCGTGTTTGCCTTTGCCAATGCAGGCCTTAGCTTTAAAGGTGTGACCATGGCGCAAGTCTTCCACTCAGTACCTATTGGTATCGCAGCCGGCTTATTTTTGGGTAAGCAGATCGGTATCTTTGGTTTCTGTTGGTTGCTCACACGCCTCAAATGGTTCTCGTTGCCAGAGGGTATGACATCGATTCGCCTATACGGCACCGCGTGTTTGTGTGGTATCGGCTTTACTATGAGCTTGTTTATAGGCTCATTGGCGTTCGAAGAGCCACTGGCTACCCGTGCCTTTGACGAGCGCTTAGGTATTATCGCCGGCTCGTTGATTTCAGGTATTTTCGGCTTCTTGGTGATGAAGTTTGCACTGAAGGACGAACCTGTTCAGCCTAAGGTTGAGAAGAGCAGCGGTCACTAACGATCACGTTCGTTGATAAGCAGTAAAGTTAAGCGTCGAGTGAGAACTCGGCGCTTTTTTTATGTCTAATTTTTATGCCCGAGGCGTTTTTTATTCAGGCTTTTCGATAGGTGTTTTTAATGATTCTGAGGTAATACGCAGAGGTGCATACGTATTACTACGTAGTTACCATCAGAAATATCCCTCATGCAACTAGGTAGTATCTCTCGGGCGATTGCGCAGTTTCTCGAATAGTGAAGCAGGGGGCAGGTTTGGCACTCTATCGTGGCTGAAAACAAAAATAACTCTTGTGCACGATTAGAGGAAAAAACAATGCTAAAACTCTCGTTCACCAAAAAGCTGGCTGCAGTAGCAGCATGTGCTGCTGTACTTGCGACGCCACTTCAGGCGGCCGAAAAAGTATACCGTTTAAAGTTGGCTGAAACTTGGCCTACTAACTTCCCTATTTTTGGCGATGCGCCAAAAAACATGGCGGCAATGGCAGAAAAAATGTCGAACGGTCGCTTAAAAATCACTATCGACTCTTCTAACAAGCACAAAGCTGCGTTGGGTATTTTTGACATGGTGCGTTCTGGCCAGTACGACATGGGTCACTCTGCGTCTTATTACTGGAAGGGCAAAGTACCTAACACGCTTTACTTCACCACCATGCCATTTGGTATGACTGCGCCTGAGCAGTACGGTTGGTTCTACCACGGTGGCGGCATGGAGCTAATGGAGAAGGTTTACTCTAAGTTCAACGTATTGTCGTTCCCAGGTGGTAACACGGGTAACCAAATGGGCGGTTGGTTCCAAAAAGAAATCAACAGTGTTGAAGACCTTCAAGGCCTTAAAATGCGTATCCCAGGCTTCGCTGGCGAAGTATTGGCTAAGCTAGGTGCTAAGCCAACTAACATCGCTACCGGTGAGCTTTACACTTCTCTTGAGCGTCGCACCATTGATGCCTTGGAGTGGGTAGGTCCATCACTTGACCTACGTATGGGCTTCCACAAAATCGCGCCTTACTACTACACTGGCTGGCATGAGCCTGCAACTGAGTTGCAGTTCATGATCAACAAGCGCTCTTGGGACCGTCTACCAGAAGACCTACAAGAAATCTTGCGTGTTTCTATGCGTACCGCAGCGTACGACATGTACATCCAGTCTTACCACGAGTCTGGCGTAAACTGGGCGACCATGAAGAGCGAATACCCGAACGTAGAAGTTCGCACTTTCCCACCTAAAGTGATCGAAGCGATGCGCACTGCTAACGACGAGTTATTGGCAGAAAAAGCAGCTGAAGATCCACTAGCGGCTGAAATCCTAGCTTCTCAAGAAAGCTACATGAAGAAGGTACGTGTTTGGACTGATATCTCAGACAAGGCTTACCTAAACTCTATCGCTCAATAAGCGACCCGCCCCCAGACCTAGTGCTGGGGGCCTTGTCTTTTTGTCTTCGTCAACCTAAGGCCTGTGCTTATGTATCTTATTCGTGTTGAAAAGGCCATTAACGCTTTTTCAGAAATTTTAGGAAAAGTCGCCGCACTCCTGTTTGTTCTTATGCTGTTCAACGTGTTTATTGACGTTGTCATGCGCTACGTATTTAACGATGTATCCATTGGTATGCAAGAGCTGGAATGGCACCTGTTTGCCGCCATGTTCTTGTTAGGTGTGCCCTACACCCTTAAAGAAAACGGCCATGTCCGCGTGGACCTTATTTATGAGCGCTTGTCTGATGCAGGCAAAGCTAAAGTCGACGCCCTTGGTGCGATTATTTTGCTGTTGCCTTTTGCGCTGTTAGTCGCGTGGTTTGGTTTAGGTTTTGCGGCCGAAGCCTTTGAGCTGGGCGAAACCTCAGGCGACCCGGGTGGTTTGCCATACCGCTGGATTATCAAAGCGGTGATTCCATTTTCTTTCTTTGCAATGGCTATTAGTGGCATGGGCATGCTACTGGGCGCCATTAACACCTTGCGTGGCTTAAAAGCGCAAGCATAACGATACTGATAATAACCATAGAGATAGTGTCATGATCGGAATAGTCATGTTTTTTGTTGCCCTGGTAATGCTGCTTGTCGGCTTTCCAGTGGCGTTTACCTTTGGCGGCATTGCGCTAATTTTTGGCGTGTTTGCAGAAGGCCTAGATATGTTTGCCTTTATGCCGTTTCGCATTCAGAGCATCATGGAAAATACGGTCATGATGGCTGTGCCCTTGTTTATTTTTATGGGCATCGTGCTTCAAAAAACCCGCTTGGCTGAGCAATTGCTACAAGCTATGGGCCAGCTTTTTGGTCGCGTACGCGGTGGTTTGGCTATTTCTACCGTATTGGTGGGGGCGCTATTGGCGGCTTCGACCGGTGTAGTAGGTGCCTCAGTGGTGGCAATGGGCCTTATCTCCTTGCCGGTGATGCTCAAATACAATTACGACAAGTCGTTGGCATGCGGCACTATTTGTGCGTCGGGTACCTTAGGGCAAATCATTCCGCCTTCTATTATTTTGATTATCCTAGGCGATGTTTTGGGTATCCCAGTAGGCGACTTGTTCCAAGCAGCGGTAGTACCGGGTGCGGTGCTGGTAGGCCTCTACATTTTGTACATTTTGATTTACTCCTTTGTGAAGCCAGAAGCGGCACCAGCGTTGCCAGAAGACACTTCGGGGCGTAGCAAACGAGAACAGTACATTGATGCTTTTAAAGCTATTTTGCCGCCACTTGCACTTATCTTGGTGGTGTTAGGTTCTATCTTTGCAGGTGTTGCGACACCAACCGAATCGGCGGCATTAGGTGGTGTAGGTGCGCTTGCATTGGCTGCAATGTACGGCGAGTTTAAATGGAAGATGGTATTTGAGTCGGCGAAAGAAACAGTGAAAGTCACCGCAATGGTCTTTGCTATCTTGCTGGGTGCGACTGCCTTCTCAATGGCGTTTACTTACACAGGCGGTGATTACATCGTCGAAGAAGTATTGGCGGAGCTACCAGGCGGGACCACTGGCTTCTTGTTGATGTCGATGCTTGCTATTTTGATTTTGGGCTTCTTTATCGACTTTGTTGAGATCAGCTTTATTATTGTGCCAATTTTGGCACCAGTTGCAGATGCATTGGGTATCGCACCTTTGTGGTTCGCTATTTTGATTGCGATGAACTTGCAAACCAGCTTCTTAACACCGCCCTTTGGTTTTGCGCTCTTTTATCTCAAAGGGGTGTCTCCGCCACAGGTGACGACTCAGGATATTTATAAGGGTGTGGTGCCTTACATTGTAATCCAAGCGGGTGTGGTACTTTCGATTTTGTTCTTCCCAACGTGGTACGGCTTAACCTAAGTCACAACCGTTAATCGCGTCGGTTATCTACTTTGGCGATGTACTTAGTTATAACCGATTCGTTTTTGGCCCCGAGCAGTGTCGTCTGCTCGGGGTTTTTGTGCGTATGGCCGCTTTGGTTTTAAAGTTTGCGCCATCGCGATTGCACCGTAGAATAGATGCAAAATTAAAATAACAATAGGCGAACCTTAATGTCTCTTAAGTCAAAGATTTTACTCTTGTCTTTGCTACCCCTCATTTTAATGACTGGCGCGATTTTGATTGTGACCGGCGGCCACGTGCAAGCCTTGGCTGATCAGGAGATTAAAACCTTTGAAAGCAACTTAATGGCCGCTAAACGCAATGAGCTAAAAAACCTCGTTGACGCTGCCATGCAGTCCATTAAGCATGTACGTGAGCAGCTGGATGAATCGCCTGAAGCCTCGAAGCAAGCCATTCGAGATATCCTTAATGAGATGACCTACGGCGATGACGGCTATTACTTTGCTTACACGCCCAGTGGCACCAACCTAGTACATCCTATTCAGCCGGAGCTGGTGGGTAAAAATCTTTACGACCTGCAAGACCAAAACGGCAAGTATGTCATTCGCAGCTTGTTAACCCTCGCGAACGAGGGCGGCGGTTACTATCGTTACCATTGGCGTAAACCTTCTAAAACCACCATCGAAGAAAAGCTCAGCTATGTGGTGATTATTCCTGAGCTTGGCTGGATGATGGGCACCGGTGTGTACATTGACGATATTGCGGCGCAGGTAAAACAAGCGCGCTTAGAAGTTGACCGAAACGTGCGCAACAGCTTGTTTACCATCTTGATGATTTTGCTCGGTACCATGATCGTGATTGTGCTTTTGGGCATTGCGATTAATGTTCACGCCACGTCGTTAGCCAACGCGCGTTTGCGCGAAGTGGTTCACAAATATGTGCAGTTTCAAATTAATCAGCGTCGAAACTTTGCTCGTGAACTACACGATGGCATTAATCAGTTGATGGTGTCGGTTAAGTTTAAGGTGGAGCTGGCGATGGAGCAGCTTGATAGTCACCCCAGTAAGGCCTATGCACGCCTCGACGAAGCCAGCCATGTACTCAACCGGTCGATTCGTGAAGTAAGGCGGATCTCCCATGACTTGCGCCCAAGCATGCTCGACGACCTAGGGTTAGAAACTGCGCTGGTGAGCTTAAAAGACGACTTTTGTGAGCGCACAGGCATTGCCTCCGACCTGAAGGTAAAGCTGCCTGAGCACCGTTTGCCTGACGATATCGAAATCACCGTTTACCGCATTGTGCAAGAAGCCTTGATCAATATTGAAAAGCATGCAAAGGCTAGCCATGTTAGTCTTACCTTAGAGGCTGATACCGATGGTGTAGTGGTAAACGTTATTGACGACGGTGTTGGTTTTGATTTGCGAACCCGAGAAAAAACACCCTATGAAGGGATTGGGTTAACCAATATGCGCGAGCGCGCCGAAATTTTAGGGGGCTCGTTTAGTATTAAGAGCCGCGCTAAAGTGGGTACTCGTGTGACCGCCGCGTTTTCGCTAGAGCCATCGGGTTACAAAGCGCCCGAAGGGTAGCAACATAATAACAATAAGGAACACAGCAACATGGCAATAAAACTACTGATCGTCGATGATCACCCCTTGGTGCGAGAGGGGATTGCGGCGCGATTAGAGAGCGAAGAAAAATTTAAAGTGGTGGGCGAGGCGAGCAACGGCCAAGCGGGGCTCGATATGGCGCGCAGCCACCAACCTGACGTGGTTTTGATGGACGTTTCTATGCCGATTATGAACGGCTTTGAGGCGTGTGAGGCATTTAAAGCGCAAATGCCTGAGATCAAAGTGTTGATCTTAACCATGCACGAAGACCGCGAATACATCGTGCGAATGATCAAAACGGGCGCAAGCGGCTATGTGCTAAAAGACGTGAGCTCTAGTGAGCTTATGCGCGCAATTGAAACGGTTTTTGATGGGGGCACCTACTTTAGCTCGGGGGCATCGCAGGCACTCTTCAGTGAGTTTGATAATCACGAAACCACTGAAGAGCCCGTGCTTACGCGTCGCGAAGAAATGGTGTTAACCCATTTAGCCGAAGGCTGCTGTAACAAAGAAATTGCCAAAAACTTGGATATTTCGGTACGTACAGTAGAAACCCACCGTCAAAATATTAAGCAAAAGCTCAATATTCAATCGGCGGCGGGCCTAACCCGTTATGCTATTGAGCACGATCTCGTAAAGCTCTAAGTGAATTTATTGCGTAGGTTGGGGGATTTTTCTCTAACCTTGCGCCATTCATTGGTATAGTAGCCCCCTGAACAAGGGGAGCATTTATGAGCTACATCGCACTATCTGATTATTCTAAAGGTTGGATCTTTCGCCACCGAGAACTACCTATTTCGGCCGAGCATCAAGCCGAGATTCGCCCCTTGACGGAGCGTCGTGCTAATGAAATTTGGCGCGCGCATATCAGTAAAGCCAGTACTCACTATAGCCACTTTCAGGCGCCAGACTGGGCCGCTCGCAAAGACGCTTGGTTAGAAGAGAGTGAGTGGCAAGCTCAGTGGGAGTCAGACAGCAATGAGCTACCAGAGCTACTGGCCGAATGGCTCGACTGGGACAAAGACACCGTGGTGTATGTTTGCTACGACAGCGACAATATCATCGAAATTCGCTGGGAAGTGTTTAAAGCCGCCTGGAAAAACTTCTTGTTTTTGGATGATGGCACCCTCGTTATCGGTAAAAAACGTAAACAAGCCGCCCAGTTTTTTGAAGACGGCAGCTTTAAGTTAGGCCAGCGTTAGCCACCGCACTTTTTATCATCTCTCCTAGGGTCGTCACCGACGAGGACGCATAAGTACCGTCGGTGTACACCAAATACAAATCATCAAAGCGCTCGACGCCCTCTGCCAAAGGTAACGGCCGCAAGCGATCGCTGGCGAGCTCATCGAGTATCTTTTGCTCTGGCAACCAAGCAAACCCCAAGCCCCTCAGTGCCGCTTTAATAGTGAGGTGTTGGTTGCTCATGGTTAGTCGTTGCTGTGAGCCCAGCCAGCCAGAGTCGATATCTCGACTGCCCGAGTCCTTAGTGACCAACTGACGGTGGTGGATCAGGTCTCGGTGGTTCAAGTTTACTTGCTGGTGCAGCGGGTGCTCTGGGCTGGCGACCGCCACAAAGCGAACTCGCATCAAGTGCTCGGCTAAAAAGCCCGGTGGCACCTCGCCACAAATGGTTAAGTCCACCTTGTGGGATAACATAGCCTCGGTAGTACCGCTCAGGACCGTCTCCTTCCACTCGATACGAGTGTGAGGGTAGGTATCGGTAAAGCCTTGTAATGCTTCTAAAATCAAACCACTCGGAAAAATCGTATCCGTAGCGATATGCACTTCGGCCTGCCAATGGTCCGTAAACTGAGATGCCATGGCCTCTAGTTGTTCAGCTTCGTCAATCAATGCTTTTGCTCGCTGAAACAACACCTTACCCGCGCGCGTAAGCTCTGCTTTACGGCCCTTAATCGCCAACGCCCTTACATCAAGGGTTTCTTCTAATTTGGCGACACCGTAACTCACCGACGATTGGCTTTTGCCCAAGGCTTCGGCGGCTTTTGCATATCCGCCTTTTTCAACCACGGCGACGAGGGCTTTCCACTGTTCTAGGCTGATATGGGTGCTCATGTTGGGCTCCAGTAAAAACGCTTTATCTATCTAATTTTTCGATTAAATACTCCATATTTTTCCAATTTATCATTAAATGATTAGATCATAAACTGGTTATATCAAAGGTTAGCAAGCCACCTCGGCCTAGGCTTACCGCTTTAAAACATGCAGCTTATCACTGCGACTTTTTATACAAAGGATATCGCCATGAGCACACTTCTTTACGTTAGCAGCAGTATTTTTAGCGAACACGGCCAATCATCTGCGTTGGCAGCACACTTTATTGAACAAGCCAAAGCTGCCGACCCTGAGTTGGTCGTGGTGGAACGCGACCTAGCTAAAGATGCAATTCCGCACCTAGACGCTGCACGTGTAACAGCAATGATGACGCCAGAAGCAGATCGCACCGAAGAGCAAGCCGCAGTGGTTGCTGAGTCAGATGCCTTGATTGCAGAGCTACAAGCCGCTGACCAAATCATTATTGGTTTGCCAATGTACAACTTTGGTGTGCCGTCGCAGCTTAAAGCTTGGACTGATCACATCGCACGTGCAGGCGTGACCTTCCGCTACACCGAAAACGGCCCTGTTGGTTTGCTAGACAACAAACCAGTAACGCTACTGGCCGCACGCGGCGGTTTGTACAAAGACCAAGGCGCAGACTTCCAAGTACCTTACTTTAAGCAGCTACTTGGCTTTATCGGTTACACCGATGTAGAGGTGGTGTTTGCTGAAGGCTTGAACATGGGTGACGACGCTAAAGCATCGGCACTTAGCGCGGCAAAAGACGCTATTAACGCTCAGCTTAGTTAAAACTGGCTAGCGACTACTTGGGCGGTGTATCACGCAAATTACATTGCCCAAGGCGCAACGAACAACAGCATTTAGCCAAGGTTTTGTCTTGGCTTTTTTTTACTGGGAAAAGTCTCGGTAAATAACAAAAACGTTTACACAATAACAAAGGGCTTACCCGTCAAGCGACGGAGGCGCGCTCGGTACAGGGCATCTGGGTAAAGCACTTAAGTGAGGTTTTTATGGGTTTATTGGTTGAAGGCCAGTGGCACGATCAGTGGTACGACACAAAAGCATCGGGCGGCAAGTTTGTCCGCAGCGAATCGCAATTTCGTCACACACTTGTGGCAACTGCTCCCGAAGAAGGGGAGGATGGCGTTGAGTATTTTTTAGCTGAACCTAATCGCTACCACTTGTATGTATCTCTTGCATGCCCATGGGCTCATCGAACCCTGATTGTCCGTGCACTTAAAGGCTTGGAATCGCTAATTAGCGTCAGTGTGGTACACCCCGTAATGAAAGAAAACGGCTGGACCTTTGAAACTGATTTTGACGCAGCGACGGGTGATACCTCATTGGGTAAGTCGTTTTTGCACCAAGTTTACACCGCTACCCAAAGCGATTATTCCGGACGTGTCACCGTTCCTGTGTTGTGGGATAAAAAGCATAACTGCATTGTTAACAATGAGTCGTCTGAAATCATTCGTATGCTTAACACCGCATTTGATGACTTAGGTGCCAAGCAGGGCCATTTTTACCCTAGCGAGTTACGTGACCAGATAGACGAAGTAAATGAATGGGTCTACCCCATGATCAACAATGGGGTGTATCGCTCAGGCTTTGCGACCAGCCAAGACGCATATAACGAGGCGGTGGCCGAAGTTTTTGAAGGCTTGGATCGCGTAGAAGCAATTTTGGCATCGCAACGTTACTTAGTGGGTGATGCGTTTACCGAAGCGGATATTCGCCTCTTTACTACCTTGGTACGCTTCGACCCAGTGTATGTCAGCCACTTTAAGTGTGACCTGCATCGTATTGCCGACTACCCAAACATTCGCGAATATTTGCGTGAGATTTACCAAATGACTGGGGTTGCCGACACTGTTGACCTTGACCATATTCGCACCCATTACTTTGTGAGCCACGACATGATTAACCCAACAGGTGTTATTCCTCTTGGCCCAGCATTCGACTTAAACCAACCGCACCAACGCGGCAAACAGTAAACGCCCTGAGGAGATCATTATGACGCTTCGCTCAATCGCAAAAACTATTCCGAGCTACGCAACCTCTGACGGTGCGGGTGTTGCCATTAAACGCAGTATCGGCGCACGCCAAAGCTTACGTGCCGACCCATTTTTGATGCTCGACGCCTTTGGGTCAGACAACCCAGACGACTATATTGCAGGCTTTCCGCCGCACCCACACCGCGGTTTTGAAACGGTGACCTATATGCTTGACGGCACCATGCTGCACCGTGACCATATGGGTAACGAAAGCCTGCTTAAACCCGGTGGTATCCAGTGGATGACCGCGGGTAAAGGTGTCATTCACGAAGAGCGCCCGAAGCAAACCAACGGTTTGATGCGTGGTTTTCAGTTATGGGTTAACTTGCCTGCTGCACAAAAAATGAAACCGGCGCATTATCAAAACATCGAGCCAGAAGAGGTGCCTCTTGTCATTGATGAACAAGGTGTATCAGTGCGAGTGGTAGCTGGTGAAGCGGTGGTAGACGGTCACATCGTTCAAGGGCCCGTATCAGGTGTAGCCGCGCAGCCGGTATATATGGATGTGCGTTTACCCGCAGGTAAAAGCTTTACGCAACAGGTGCCCGAAGCGCACACCGCAGTGGTTTATCCCTTTGAAGGTGAAGTTACCATTAATGGCGAAACCGCCAGTGAGCACAGTGCCAATATCCTCTCCCCCGGAGATACGATTGAGATTACAGCACCAGCAAACCAGCCCGCGGCCTGCCTAGTATTTGCTGGCGCGCCCATTGGTGAGCCCATCGCCCAATACGGCCCGTTTGTGATGAATACACAGGCCGAGATTGAGCAAGCCATGCGAGACTACCGTGATGGTGTGTTAACGGATTAAAACACACCTTCTTATCTGTAGCAGGAGACCCAAAGGCGCTAAGGTAAACCCGAGGCGCTTTTTTTGTGGTTTGAGCAAAGGCTCACTTCGTCAAATGCCTTCCTGTCGTTTGAAGAAGCTTACCCCTACATAAACATATAATTTTGTGCTGCTGCCCTTATTAAAAGCCGTTGGGTTACTTGCGGGTGTTGTACTTTGGACCTAGTCTTCTAAGGTTTCGCGCAAGGTAGGGAGGGACGTACTTGGCTATCAAGCTCAGGATCTCTTCAGTAGTTGATCTAGAGTTAACCAGCAGTTGGTCTAGATTGAGCGCGCTTAAATCCGTCGGATAACGCAGGGAGCGCTAAAATGAGACTGTCTCAAAGCATCTCGACTAGAGTCAGTGTTTGGGTCGCTGTCATTGTGATGGTGGCCGGTATTGTGCTATCCGAAAGTCTGAGTCGTATGGCTCAAGCACACTTACAAAGGCAACAAAGTGTGCTGTTAGAGTCTCTCGCCCAGAGCTTGGCGAGTCGCTTGAGTCAAAATATGATCAGCCGCGCTCAAGAAGTGACGCTGCTCTCTCGATTACCCCAGTTAACAGACCCCTCCATTCCCCTTGTCGAAAAACAAGCTTTCTTACAGCAAGTTCAGCAGCTTTACCCGCAATACACCTTTTTAGGCCTTACCGATGAAAAGGGCATTATTCTGACCGACGTTTATGACCTCCTTGCAGGCAAAAGTGTGGCTCAGCGTGATTGGTTTACCCAAGCTCAGCAGAGCTTAGCTTTTGTCGATGTGCACGACGCGTTTTTATTGGGTGAGCACTTACCCAAGCCAGCCTATGGCGACGGGCTACTTCGGTTGGTCGATATTTCTGCTCCCTTACAAAATGCCTCGGGTGAATTTATGGGCGTGTTGGGTGCTCATTTAAGTTTAGACTGGGCTTACCAAGCGCGTGATGCCTTATTGCAGACGGTGACAGACCCTCACGTACAGTTAATTATTTACAACAGTCGTGGCGAGTACTTACTCGGGTCTCAAAATATCTCACCAGAAGAGCCGCCTGTCTCTGCTCAGTTTACGAACCTCTCAGCCCAAGGGGCGAGCCTTGTTCAATGGCCAGGTGGGGCAGAAAACCTGTCGGCCGTTGCAACCGTTTCTGAGCAAGCTGGGCTTACACCCCTGCCTTGGCAGGTGGTTGTTTATAAGCCTGCTGAAGAAGCGTTTGCACCGGCTGCGCTGCTCAGGCTAACCATTTTATGGTCGGGAATGGTGTTTGCGACATTTTTAGCCTTTGTTCTTAGTCGGCTCATTCATACACGGTTAGTTCCCTTGCGAAAGGTTAGCGAGGCGGCTGACGGACTCCGTAAAGGCCGGCTTGATACCCCAATTCCTAGCTACAGCGGTCAAGATGAGATAGCCCGTTTTTCACGCTCGTTGTCAAAGCTGGTTGCGGCGCTCCAAAAAAAGAACACAGAATTGAGGCTAAATAACCGAGTATTTGAGCAAGCACGTCAAGCGATAGTGATACTCGACGTTGAGGGGGTGATTGTCCGTGTAAACCATGCTTTTGAGCGGGTGACTGGCTATCGCTTTAGCGAGGCGCGTGGCAACAGCTTGTCGCTTATTCATTCAAAAAGGCACAGTTTGGCGTTTTATCAGCACAAATGGAGCACGGTGGTAAATGAGGGGCAGTGGCAGGATGAAGTCTGGTATCAACGTAAAGATGGTACCACTTATCCCGTTATGCTCAGCTTGAGCCGCCTAAACGATGATACAGGTAACATCAGCCACTATGTGGCGATGTTTGATGACATAACAGAGCAACTTGCTCAGCAAGACCAGCTTTTACGTTTAGCAAACTACGACGGGCTTACGGGGTTACCCAACCGGCATTTACTTGAAAAGCGGCTAATGGCCGCGCTCGAAAACACCTCAAGCGCCATCGATACCTTTGCATTGCTGTTTATAGACCTAGATAACTTTAAAAACATCAACGACTTTGCGGGGCATTCCTGCGGTGACCAAGTATTGCGCGAGGTTTCTGCAAGGTTTTTAGACTGCTTAGGCAACGATGTAACCTTGTCGCGCTGGGGTGGCGATGAATTTGTGCTCTTGTTACACGAAGCGGGTGCGGGGTATGCCAAACAGGTAGCTGAACGGCTACTGTCGTCGTTGGCGTTGCCATTTATAGTGGATCAGCAAGCTCACTTTATTAGTGCCAGTATTGGAATATCACTCCACCCCGAAACAGGTGGCGGTATTGAAGGGTTAATGCGCTGCGCAGATGCGGCCATGTATCACGCTAAAAAAGAAGGTAAAAATCGCGTTCAAGTATTTAACGAAAATATCGATCATGAACTGAGTGACCTGCTGAAAACAGAAAACCGTTTACGCTTAGCGCTGGCGAACCCTTCGGGCGGGTTATCAGTTGTGTTTCAGCCGCAGTTTTCGATGGATGGCGCTTATGTAGTAGGTGCAGAAGCGCTACTGCGATGGCATGACGCTGAGCTTGGTGATGTTTCGCCTGAGGTGTTTATCCGGGTGGCAGAGCAAGCTCAATTGATGGTCAAGCTGGGTGAGATTGCGATTGATCGAGCGCTGGCTGACTTTCGAAGTTTTCTCTCGGCGGCTTGCTGGCCATTTACCCTGTCGCTCAATATTTCAACGGTCCAGTTGGCGTCTGACACCTTTTTAGAGAACCTTGAAGGTGTGGTGAAGCGTTATCATGTTCCACGTCATTTGGTTTGCCTCGAAATTACAGAGACATCGCTCATGACGGAGCACCGAAAAGTCATAAACTTGCTCAATCGTATTAAAGAGCTGGGCTACCTTATTTCTGTTGACGACTTTGGTACGGGGCATTCGTCGTTGCAGTACTTAAACACGTTTAAGCCCCATGAAATAAAGCTTGATCGGAACTTTGTACAAACCATTGATGAAGATGAGTACAGCCAAAATATCGTGGTCTTTACCATGTCACTTGCTAAGGGGCTGGGTATGAAGCCTGTGGCAGAAGGCGTTGAAACGGTTGAGCAGCTCGATGCCCTCAGTGCAATTGGCGACTTTAGCGTACAAGGCTATTTGTACGGTCGCCCTATGGTTTACGAAGACTTTTATAAGCTGATTAGTCAGCCAGAAGCCGAGCGAAGTGAAGCTATCTAAAATACGAGCAACGCCTGTTTAAAGGGTAGAACTTTTGGCTGTTTTTTGTGCAATTGGCTTACAATTGGCTTAGAGATTTAATAAGATCAGGCGAAATGATGAGAAAAAAGCTTTGGGCGTGTTGACTTAAGTACAGTGTGAGGCTCGCTTAGGGATAGGTAATATCAACACGCTGGTAGTAAAGCAAAACCAATGGATGGAACAAGGATGAGTGAACGTTTAATCGACCCGTTAGCGGGTTCTGCGGTTGACCAACCGACCTGCCCCGAAAAACTTAAGCGGGCCACATTAAAAATTTTTTACATGCAAATTTGGCTGCTGCCCATTGCTTGGTTGTTGGTGATGGGGATAGTGGGCATGGAACCGCAATCGACAAACCTAATGCTGCAGTTATCCCCCGAGGCGCTGTTATCTTCGCTAAATAATCGTTGGCCGTTAGTGGCGGGTGTGGTGCTGTTGGTCTTGCATATTGGCCGAGTGATTACTTATATTGAACAGCGAGTATTGATTTCCGGTTAGCGAATTTTGCTGGCCAAGGTGCATTCAAAGGATGGTGTCTGTGAAGACGAGTATCTCGTTACGTGTAAGTTCTGTGTTGGCTCTATCGGCGTTATTGGTGGCGTGTGGCTCTAACCCACCTCCACCCGAGCCAGCGCCAAAGCCGGTGCCCAAACCTGTGGTGCCGACAAAATACCCCGTCATTAAGGCGGTTTATGGCCAAAAAATCATGTTCTCTGTGCCTCTTAGCATGACACCATCCTACGAAAACCTCGAAATGGATCGTTATGCACTGGAATACATTCCGTCTCACCAACTCGCTCACGAGTGGACTGATATGGTGTCGATGGCGGTATTTCCGGGCGCGGTGATGACTATGACTGCAGAGCAAGCCATGATCAGTGTGGGGCAACACCTTGAGGCGAGCTGCCCTGGCGACTTTTCGTATGCGGATTTAGGCCCGATTGAAGTCAGCGGCCAACCTGCTTATCAAGGCTTAATTGGTTGTGGCCGCTTACACCGAGGTGTGGCAAAGGATAAAGGCGAAATCAGCTATATTTTGACCATTGCTGGCCCGCAGGACATGATCATTTTGCAAAAGGTGAATCGCGGTTACCCTTATTCGCCACAAACACCGCCTCTTAACCAGCTTAACTACACCACCTTTGCTAAGGACTTATTCCCAGTGAAACTCTGCTCGCCTTACGGCACCTCGGCAGAGTGCCTTGATTAAGCTCTAAGTCAGGTTGCCGACCACGGGTGTTTATCAAACCTTTAAGCTGAAGTTGGCAGTGGCTCTGGCAACTGTGTGAGCCACGCCATGCGGTATGGGTCATCCTCGGTGGCTGGCCATTGCGAGCGCAGGGCTGCAATCTTAAACAAAGCAGCGAGAGACAAGCTGTCGGTAATGTCACCCTGCATCGCCATATCAATGGCTTCATCAAGGTGAATACGACGTACCGAAATATCTTCTGTATCTTCGTGTTCGGTGTCGCCTTGGCTCAGGCCCGTTGCGACAAATAAGTGGCCATCTTCTGTACATACCGAGTTCGATGGATGAATGCGCATAAGAGGCTGCAATACTTCGGCGCTCAAACCTGTTTCTTCTTTTAGCTCTCGTAAAGCACACACAGCGGGGGCTTCCTCTTGCGGGCAACCACCTTCAGGGATCTCCCACGAATAGTCATTTAAGACATAACGCCACTGGCCCACAAGCCATGTGTAGCCCTCGTCATCAATAGGGACAACACCTACCGCCGTATTTTTAAAAGACACCACGCCATAAATGCCCTCGGTGCCTGCTGGGGTGATGACGGCATGTTCTTCGATATTGATCCATGGGTTGTCATAAATCGGGCGCTTAGACTGGGTTTGCCATGGGTTTTTGTAACCTTGTCGCAGGTTATTGAGTTCATCGCGTTTTTTGTTGCTCATGGCGCTTTTCCTTTGTACATAATGGCGTCTATCGCCATATCCTTATTGGTTTTTGGAGCAGGGCTCTGGAACAGGGAGATGGGCAGGTTAACACAAGTTAGCTTTGCTTAAGTCGCCCTTTAAGCCACCGCCCTGCTACCTGTTTGGCGAGCTGCCAACGTAAATAAGCCTCGCACTTTCGCCCGAGTAATCGCTGGCGGTTGATAACCGTTAGGCTAAAGAGCGAGCGTTTTTGGGGCAACCAGTCTTTTTTGTAAGCCTCGTCGCCATAGCCAAAGTTGATTTCGGTCAGTGAGCCGTGTGGGCCTTGGCCAAAGAGCTGTTTAAAGCTGAATAGGCGGAGCAAGGAGGCGGGTGAGTACTGTTTAAACTCAGGCGCATAGGCACTTTTATAGGCTGCTACTTGGCCATTAAACGAGAGATAAAGTTGCGCCGCGGCGGGTGTGTTATCAATCAGTAAAACTGCTACCTGCATATGACCGCTGGCCATGGCTTGTCGAACAAAGGCTTCGATAAAAGTCGGAAAACGCTCGGGCTGCTTCCAGCTCTGTTCGTACACTTGGTTAAAGAGTGCAAACGCCTG
This sequence comes from Pontibacterium sp., assembly GCA_049603715.1. Lineage (GTDB taxonomy): Bacteria > Pseudomonadota > Gammaproteobacteria > Pseudomonadales > Balneatricaceae > Pontibacterium. Next base: position 40,323 of record JBMYSW010000002.1, read on the forward strand.
TTCCGAGTCTGTTGCTTGCGTTAGCCATAGGTATTCGCATGAGTGCTGTTTATCCAGCTGTCGTGCCTTACGCGGGTACTCTTTGCGAATGCCTTTTCCGGCGTGTGCTTGGTAGTGGGTAAAGCCTTCTGAGTCGAAGCTGGCGCGACTGGTATCAAGGTAGCGAACTGGGTGGTGAGGTTGGCGAACACAGTGTAAGCCGAGTTGGCTCAGTGAGGCCTCAAACAGTTTGAGGTTAAACAGCTGTGGGTCGAGGTAATCAAAGTGGATCAACGCGCCATTTTGCAACTGGTCAAACAAGGCCTGCGCTAGCTGCGGGTAAAGTTGATAGTCATCGACGGTTTTATCGGCCAGTGGCGTTGCGCTTAAGTCGCGTAGCAAAGGAGCGCTGGCAAAGGTATAAAAGTTGGTGATGTTGCTCAAACACACAGGGCGCTGTGGCGCACTAAAAAGCTGCTGAGCAAAAGGCCATGTGGCCGCAAGGCTACCGCGCTGGCCTGCGCCTTGAAGTAGCGGCAAAAACGCCACCGGTTGTTGCTGCCAAAAAAGCACTAAATAAAAGGGTGGGTGGCTGCTGGGCTGTGCGTGTAGCTCTAGCAGTGCAAACCAGTCTCGGCGCAAAAAGTAACTGGGGGCGGCGTCAAACAGTGGGTTAACGCTCGCAGGTACTGACGCAATACTTGTGTAAGTTTTGTACGTCCAGTTTGCGTCTGGCGCATTACTCATGGGAGTCCAATCCTTGAAGAGAGTCGCAATAGGCGGCAATATAGAGAATAAGTATCATTTACAAATGCGCCGCCTACCTTTCTGACCCGATCATCTCACAAGCCTTGTTGGGGTGCCAGAGCAATCCAAGCGGCGAGGTTTTTCGTTTATATTACTTTATTCTTCTCGCGCCTCTGAGTCGTGTCGCCCAGCGTGACTGTGACCTATTGCTCGGTATAACTCTTGTCCTCTAAGGAAGTTCATTGAAGCCTTCATCTGTTGCAACTGATATTGCCCCTGAGTTAGCGAGTCAAGCCCCCTCCTCGCAAACCACGTCTCGCCCTGCTTCGTCACAGGTGTACACATGGCGATACATCTTGTCGGTCGCACTTGAGCACAAACGCGCCTTGGTGTTAGCCAATGTTATCGCCATTTTAGCGGCGCTGGCCTCGGTACCTTTGCCACTCCTTATGCCGATGATGGTGGACGAAGTCCTGCTAAATGATCCAGGCACCATTGTGGCAATGGTTAACCCTTGGTTTGACGAATCACTACACGGCCCTATGTTGTACATTGGTGTCACCTTGGCGTTTACCATTTTAATGCGCTTAATGGCTTTGGTGATGAACGTGTTACAGGCGCGCCAGTTTACGATTATCGCCAAAGATGTGATTTATCGCATGCGCGCGGGGCTGCTAGGGCATATGCAAAAGGTGTCAATTGGCGAATACGAAACCCTTGGCAGCGGTGGGATCGCATCGCACTTTGTCACCGACCTAGACACCATCGACCGCTTTGTGGGTACCTCTATCAGTAAGCTGCTGATTGCCGGTTTGTCGATTGTCGGCACAGCCATCATCTTATTTTGGATGCATTGGCAACTGGCTTTGCTGATTATGGTGCTTAATCCCATCGTAATTTACATGACGGTGATGGTGGGGCGAAAAGTAAAGCACCTGAAGCGCCGTGAGAACAAAGCCTACGAGATCTTTCAAGAAGCGCTCACCGAAACTTTGGATGCCATGGTGCAGGTACGGGTGGCGAATCGTGAAAAGTATTACCTCACCCACTTAACCGACTTAGCACGTGGTGTGCGCGATCATTCGGTGGCCTATGAGTGGAAAAATGACGCCGCAGGTCGCTTAAGCTTTATGGTGTTTTTGGTGGGCTTTGACCTGTTTAGAGCCACCGCGATGTTAATGGTGGTGTTCTCTGGGCTGAGTATTGGTCAGATGATGGCGGTGTTTGGTTACCTGTGGTTTATGATGGGACCAGTGCAAGAGGTGCTCAATATTCAGTATGCCTACTATGGTGCCAAAGCGGCCCTTAAGCGCGTGAACAGCCTACAGCACCTCGAAACCGAGCCTGAATACCCTGAGTTGCAGAATCCTTTTGCCGATGTGAAAAACTCAAGCGACAGCGACGAAGTGCCACGTTCGGTGGCGATTGATCTAAAAGATATTCACTTTGCTTACCAGCCCGATCAGCCGATTTTAAACGGTGTTTCCCTATCTATTAAAGCTGGCCAAAAGGTCGCCTTAGTGGGGGCCAGTGGTGGTGGCAAGTCGACCTTGGTGCAGGTGCTATTAGGCCTTTACCAGCCGCAGCAAGGCCATGTGAAAATTGATGGCACTGATGTTAAAGAAATTGGTTTGTCACAAATTCGTGAAAATGTTGCAACGGTTTTGCAACATCCTGTGTTGTTTAATGGCACCGTGCGAAGCAACCTCGAAATGGGCCGTAGCTATACCGATGATCAGCTATGGCAAGCACTGGCAGTGGCACAGTTGGATGACTTTATTCAAGTCCAGCCTAATGGGCTAGAAAGCCAAGTAGGGCGTCATGGAATACGCTTATCGGGCGGTCAGCGACAACGTCTAGCCATTGCACGAATGGTGCTAACCAACCCCAGTGTGGTGATTTTAGACGAGGCTACCTCAGCCCTCGATACCGAAACCGAAGCGAAGCTACACAAAGCCATGTCGTCCTTTTTGGTAGGTCGAACAACCTTGATTGTGGCTCATCGCTTAAGTGCGGTGGAACAAGCCGACTGGGTGTTTGTGTTTGAAAAAGGCCATTTGGTGCAGCAGGGCGAGCCCAACGAGTTGCTACAGCAAAAAGGAGTTTACGCACGCTTGTATGGCGATGCTGCGCAAGCAGCAAGCTGAAGATAAAAAGCTTACAAGAGAGTGCTTAATGCGACCGCATTTTCCATGGCGCGAAGGCCATGAGGTGGAGCTGTTAGTCGACGGGGCAAACTTTTTCCCGTCCATGCTCGCCGCCATAGAGTCGGCCCGTCACAGTGTGTTGGCTGAGTTTTACCTCGCCACCAGTGGTGTAATGGCCGACCAGTTTATTGATGCCCTAACCGATGCCGCTAAGCGGGGTGTTATGGTGCGTATGATTATCGACGGTTATGGCGCCCATAAACTCTCCGATTCCGATAGAGCGAAACTACAAGCTGCAGGCGTGGCGCTAGTGGTTTATAACCCAGTTCAGGCCAAAAAACTGACCCAAAACTTTTTGCGCGATCACCGAAAGTTGCTGGTGGTAGACCAAGAGTTGGGCTTTTTAGGCGGCGCAGGCATTGACGATCGTTACTGCTTTAAAGACAACGAGGGCGGCCCGTGGCACGACTACATGGTTAAAGTATCGGGCCCAGCCATTACCGACTTAGTGACCTTGTTTCATACTGTGTGGCTGCGCTGCACCGGTGTCGCGCTCACACCCAGTACCCACGAGCAGCCTAAAGGCCATGCCAAGGTGCGAATCAGCGCCGTTCAGGGCATGTATCACCAAGAAACCAAGTCCACGTTTTTACGTTATGTAAACCAAGCGCGCGAGCGTATTTGGTTAGTAACGGCTTACTTTTTACCGACTTACTCGATTCGCCAAGCCCTTAAAAAAGCGGCGGAGCGAGGTGTGGATGTGCGCATTATGATTGCTGGGCACTTTACTGATCAGCCGTGGATCTATCATGCTTCTAAACATTATTACCGTGATTTGCTCAAAGCCGGTGTAAAAATTTACGAATATCAGCCGCACTTTTTACATGCCAAAGTGGCGATTGTGGACGACTGGTCCAGTGTGGGCTCGTGTAACTTTGACCATTGGAATTTGCGTTGGAATCTCGATGTGAATATCGAAGTAAAAGCGACTGAGTTTGTGGCAGAGCTGGTGGAGAAAGTGGAGTCGGATATTACTCACTGCCATGCAGTGCAGCTTAATCAGTGGTTACAACGTCCGCGTCGTAACAAGCTTAAAGAAGCGTCTTATGCGTTACTTGGGCGTGTTGCTTTGCGTGTTCGCTAGGCTTCGGTACGGGCTGCGCGCTAGGCTTTAGCGTAAATAACAGGTGAAGGGATTAAAGCTTGGTAGGGGCGTGAAACACTAAGTACTCAGCGAGCGGTGCCCGCTGAGTGATCGCAGCTTGTGCTTATTTCAGCTTATTTAGCTGGCGCGTGGAATAGCAAGAAAAGGTCAACCAGCAAGTCTGGTACTTGCTGGGCCATTTCTTCACAAGCTTTTTCGTTTTTGCGAGTGGCTTTCATTTCTGGGTCGTCGTTAAACAAGTCAGACAGTACCATGATCGGCAGCAAAGACTCTGCGACTTCTTCTTCCTGTTGGTGGTTAAACCAAGCATCTTCGTTTAGGAAAACACCTTCCATAAACGCCTGACACCACCACGTAAGCGCGCTCACTTCTTCGTCTTCTTCTGGCTCAAGTGTCAGATCGAGAGGAAGGTCAATTTCTTGGTCGCTGTACAAGTTGCTGTGTACAAACTGGTACAAGCGGCGCAACAAGCCCAAAATTTCGTCTTTTTGCTGGCTGCTTTCCCACTGAGGTTCTTCATCAAAAATCAGCTCATACCAGTCAGCTTCCTCAACCTTTTTGGGGCTGATGTTGCAGGCGGTAAATAAACCGTGAACGCCTACTAAATCAAGGGACTCTTCAGACACCGTATCTGAATATAAAAAGTCATCGAGGGTATCGAGTTCGTCGCTTGTTAGCTCTAAATTAAAAGTTGCGCTCATGGGGGATGTCCTGCCATTCAATTATCTGCGGTGATTGTAGCGCTCACAGTCAAAACTACCAGACTTATTTACACAATAGAGCCATTATGCTCGATATATCCGAATCATTAGGATGACAGCTGTCACGCGGTCACGGATAATACGGCGCATGATGACCCATGCCCACCAAGTATTACAACAGGTATTTGGCTATACCGAGTTCCGTTCACCCCAACAAGACGTGGTAGAGACCCTTGCATCTGGTCAAGATGCATTGGTTATTATGCCTACCGGCGGAGGTAAAAGCCTTTGCTATCAATTGCCTGCGTTGATCCGCGACGGTGTCGGTGTGGTGGTGTCGCCGCTCATTGCCTTGATGCAAGACCAAGTAACCGCGCTGTCCCAGTGGGGCATTAGTGCAGGTTGCCTTAACTCAAGTATGAGTTTCGAAGACTTGCGTAACACAGAGCAAGCCTTGCTCAATAATCAGCTGCAAATGGTTTACATCGCGCCCGAGCGTTTGATGCAGCCGCGCACCTTACAGTTGTTTAGCCAGTGCCAAATCGCTTTATTCGCTATCGACGAAGCCCACTGTGTATCCCAATGGGGCCACGACTTTAGGCCCGAGTACTTGCAGCTCGAGCAGCTCGCTCAGCGTTTTCCTCATGTGCCTCGCATTGCCTTAACGGCGACTGCCGATAAACGCACCCAAGCCGAAATTATTGAGCGCTTATCCCTCGAAAATGCCCGACACTTTATTCAGGGCTTTGATAGGCCGAATATTCGTTATCGCATTGGCCAAAAAGATCGCGCCAAAGAACAGCTGCTTAAGTTTTTAAAAGACGAACACCCCAAAGATACGGGTGTGGTTTATTGCTTGTCGCGCAAACGAGTGGAAGAAACTGCCGAATTTTTAGCGAGTAAAGGTTTTAACGCCTTGCCGTATCACGCAGGGTTGCCAGCGGAGTTGCGAGCTCATAACCAACATCGCTTTGTTACCGACGACCCTATCATTATGGTCGCCACCATTGCGTTTGGTATGGGTATTGATAAGCCCAACGTGCGCTTTGTTGCCCATTTGGATTTACCTAAAAGCATAGAGGCCTATTACCAAGAAACGGGTCGTGCGGGTCGCGACGGTTTACCTGCCGATGCGTGGATGGTGTATGGCCTGCAAGATGTCATGTTTTTGAGGCAAATGCTGTCGTCTTCCAACGCACCTTTTGAGCAAAAGCAGATAGAACAGCAAAAGCTAGAGGCCATGTTAGGCTTGTGTGAGGTGACCGAATGTCGCCGCAAAACGCTATTGGCTTATTTTGGTGAAGAGCTACACGAAGACTGTGGTAACTGCGATACCTGCCTTGAGCCGGTGCCTGTATGGGATGGCACTGAAGCCAGCCGTAAAGCCCTATCGGCAGTGTATCGCACTGGCCAACGCTTTGGCGTGACTCATATTGTAGATACGTTGCGTGGCCAAGCCACCGACAAGGTAAAGTCCTTTGGTCACGAACAGCTCTCCACCTTTGGCATTGGTAAAGAGCTAGATAAAAAGCAGTGGCGTTCAGTGTTTCGCCAACTGGTGGCACGGGGTTATCTCAACGTGGATGCTCAAGGGCAGGGTGTATTACAGCTCTCGGAACAATGTCGCGCGCTGTTAAAGGGCGAGGAAACCATTTCATTGCGACAAGATCAGCGCAAAACCACTGGCTTTGATCGTAAGCAAACACCACAAAACAACTTGGATGCCGCTGAGTTTGAGCTATGGAATGCTTTGCGTGCCGAGCGTAAGCGTCTTGCCGACGAGCAAGATGTACCGCCGTATGTGATCTTCCACGATGCAACGCTAATGGAAATGGTGATGTATCGCCCAACCAGCTTTGCCCAGCTGCGTAAAATCAGTGGGGTAGGCGAGCGTAAACTTGACTTGTATGGCGACGCCTTTATTCAGGTGCTTAGCGAGTTTGACGATAACCACAGCCAATCGTCACTGGTGAAGAGCCAAGCCGAAGAAGCTCTTGCGCTTTATTTGGCGGGTATGACCGTCGACCAAGTAGCGCGGCAGCTTAAACTCAGCGACAAAGCCATTTACGGCCATTTGGCCAAAGCCATTGGTGAGCAAAAACTCGACTTAACCGATGTGGTGGCCTTGCCGCAGCAAGAGATTGAGACGATTACCAGCGTCATGCTGGATAGCCTTGAAGCCAGCGGCGCTTCGTTAACCCCAGTGTTTGATAGCCTTGGCGGAAAATACTCTTTGGGGGTTTTGCGCTGTATCAAAGCGAGTATTAAGGCGAGCACGGTGTGAGTTTTACCTCGCTGGTACTTGCTGTTTGGGCCTCGGGGTTTTTAGCGGCTACGCTATTGCCCGGAGGCTCAGAGGCGGCCTTTGTACTGGCTTTATCGCAACTCGACGAAACTCCTGACTTATCTTATACCCCTTGGCTCGCCAGTTGGCCGAGTGTACCAGCGAATAGCGATTTGGGCATATGGCTGCTGATTCATATCTCCATTGCCAATACCCTTGGTGCCTTGGTTACTTTTTTTATGGGGTATGTGGGCGCGCGTTGGCTTCCTGAAGAAGGCAAAAGCCGCTCGCTTTCGGTTTCACTTCGCTTGTTTAAGCGTTATGGCCTTTGGAGTTTGTTGCTCTCGTGGCTTCCGCTGGTGGGCGATGTGTTGTGTTTGGCGGCGGGTGTGGCTCGCTTGCCGTGGCTATGGGCGACGGTGCTCATCTTCGTTGGCAAGTTCGTTCGCTACAGCCTTATTTGGGCTGCGGTTGTTGGCGTTGTTGCTTAGCTCGCTGTTTTAAGTGGCGCTGCCGTTGCTTCGAGTCTTGTGTTTATTAACTAACTAAATTCCCTCTAATTGTCGTTAAAGTTATTGGCTTTGGCGAATGCTTGGTATACTTGCGCCCTTGCCTTGGGCGAAAGGGCCATCACTGGCTTTGCTCTCGGTTTTTTAAAGGTTTTTACCAAACGCCAACCCAACTTAGTGCTGTTTACCACCATGTCCGACACTGTAATGCCAACCACCGACGCTGTTGATGCCTCTGTGGCCGAAGAAAAGAAACTTAAAGTCCGTCAAAACAAGTTGCAAAAGCGCCTTCGTCGCGAAGTGGGCAAAGCAATTGAAGACTTTAATATGATCGAAGATGGCGACAAGGTCATGGTATGTTTGTCGGGTGGTAAAGACTCATACACCTTGCTCGATATTTTGATGAACCTGCAAAAAAGCGCGCCCATCAGCTTCGAGATTGTTGCGGTTAACATGGACCAAAAGCAGCCAGGTTTCCCAGAGCATGTTCTGCCTGCTTACTTAGAAAGCATTGGTGTTGAGTACCATATCATTGAGCGCGATACCTATTCGGTGGTGAAAGAGTTGGTACCTGAAGGTAAAACCACCTGTGCGCTATGCTCGCGCTTACGTCGTGGCACCTTGTACGGCTTTGCCGAAGAAATTGGCGCTAACAAGTTGGCTCTTGGTCATCACCGCGACGACATTCTAGAAACCTTCTTCTTGAACATGTTTTACGGCGGTAAGCTTAAGTCGATGCCACCTAAGCTCGTGTCTGACGACGGTAAAAACATGGTCATTCGCCCGCTGGCTTATGCGCGCGAAAAAGACATTGCCGAATACGCTGAGTTACGCCAATACCCAATCATTCCGTGTAACTTGTGCGGCTCGCAAGACGGCTTACAGCGTCAAGTTATCAAAGAAATGATGCAAAGCTGGGATAAGTCTCACCCCGGCCGTTTGGAGTCTATGTTCCGTGCGCTGCAAAATGTGGTGCCATCGCACCTTGCCGACACCGAGCTGTTCGATTTTAAAGGCCTAGAGCTGGGTTACGCTCACGGTATTAAAATGCTCGATAACGGCGAAGAAGCGCCGGCGATGCCAAAAACCATCGACATTCTCTCTTTATAAACCCTAGCTCACCTAGGGTTTTAGATGTAAAGCGGTGACAGCCTTTGTGCGTCATCGCTTTATTTATTTTCGCCCACAAGGACGTTAGGAGTTTTTATGAATCTATATGTTTACCTCCTTACCGCTTGCCAAGCGCTGCTCTCAACAGGGCAGGTGTTGCTGATCTCGGTAAGTGCGCTTATTGGTTTATCGCTCGCGGGGAACCCTGCGCTGTCGACCCTTCCTGTTGCCACCATGTTTGTGGGCTTGATGATGACCACCATTCCCGCCTCGTTAATTATGGCGAAAATCGGCCGTAAGCGCGGGTTTGTATTGGGTAACAGTATTGGTGTAAGTGGCGCTTTGTTATCGCTATTATCCCTGTATCAGCAAAGCTTTGCGCTCTTTTGCTTCGCTACGGGGTTGTTAGGTGTGGGTGTTGGGTTTGGTAACTTATATCGCTTTACAGTGGTTGAAGTGTGCCAAAAAGGCGCTGAAAGCCGAGCGGTATCCCTCGTTATGGCGGGTGGTGTTTTTGCGGCTATTGTCGGGCCGAGCCTTGCGGTTTGGAGCCAAAGTTGGCTGTCGTTTAATGTGTACGCCGGTGCCTTTATTGGCTTAACAGGCTTGTACCTTACCGCGCTGTTTTTGCTGACCTTTATTAAAATTCCACCGATGGTGCTAAACGGCTCTGACGCTGAGCAACGCCCACTCGGGCAGATTTTAACTCAGCCTTTGTTTGTTATTTCTGTTGTATCGGCGCTGGTTGGCTACGGTGTCATGAACCTATTGATGACCGCAACGCCATTGGCGATGGATCATCATGGTCATGATTTTCCAAGTGTTGCCAATGTGATTCAGTGGCACGTGTTAGGTATGTTCGTTCCCTCATTTTTTACAGGAAGATTGGTTGAGCGTTTTGGGCACTATCGTTTAATCTTTACCGGTATTGCGCTGATGCTTGGCTGTATTTTTGTCAACTTTACCGGCCAAGGTGAATGGCAATTTTGGGTGGCGTTGGTGTTGCTAGGTATTGGTTGGAACTTTATGTTTATCCCAGCCACGGCGCTGTTAACCAAAGCCTATCGCCCAAGTGAAAAAGCCAAAACCCAAGCGGCTAACGAGTTTATTGTGTTCTCGGTCGTCACTATTACGGCGCTGTTTAGTGGCGCGCTTGAAGCCACGGTAGGTTGGGTGCCGATGAACCTGTTAATGATCCCAGTGCTTGTTTTAACTGCGACTGTGGTGACTTGGCAGTTAGTGCGACTTAAGTCAGCGGCGGCACAGGTACAGGCCTCTGCCGAAGTATGAGTATGTTTAGACGCTAAACTAAACCTAAAAGTAAGTTAAAGATTCAAAGGTAGTTACATCATGAAAAGTTATTTGTTTGAGACAGAAGGCGACCGCGGCGGTGTAATTCTGTGTGATGTGGAAACCCTAGAAGACGCGGTGGTGTATTTGCAAAACCGCTTTAAAGGTGTGGTGAAGGTACAGCAAGGTCGCGACTACTGGAGTGAGGAAGACGGTTTAAACCTAACGCCCGAAACCCAAGCGGCCCTTGATGCCGAAGCGGCTCAGGCAGCCGAAAATTAGAAGCCTAGCAAGCTAAAAAGCTAGGGCTTCCCAGTTTTCTTCAGCACCCTCTATTTTATCGGCTGTTAAAGGAGCGCATTGCCGTGTTTTTTGTGTATCACTCCAACGCACTGGATGTACTTAAAGACCTGCTCACTCATATAGTGACCAATACGCCCCTTGATGACCCCTTCGCCACCGAAAATATATTGGTGCAAAGCCCTGGTATGGCCCAGTGGCTTAAGCTTGAACTCGCACAAGCACAAGGCATAGCGGCTGCGGTGGACTTTCCGCTACCGGCCTCTTATTTGTGGCGCAACTTTGCCGAGCTGTTAGACGATGTGCCCGAGCGCTCCGCCTTTGATAAAGAGGCGATGACATGGCGCTTAATGGCCGTGTTACCCCAATGCTTAGATGCACCTGAGTTTGCCGCGCTGAAAGGTTATTTAGATACCGAAGCGACACAGGCGGCAGGGTGTATTCATTACAAGTCTTACCAGCTGTGCAGCCGCATTGCCGACACCTTTGACCAATATTTGGTCTATCGCCCTGAGTGGATTGAAGACTGGCAAGCAGGCGGTGCCATGGCCGCCGAAAGCCAACCTTGGCAGCCTATTTTGTGGCGCGCCTTGGTGGCCGAGACGGCGCGCTTAGGTCTATCACACTGGCATCGTGGCAATATGATGTCGTCGTTTATCCAAAAAGCCGAAGCAAAGCCTGTGTCTAAGCGGTTGTTTGTTTTTGGTATATCGGCGCTACCACAACATTACCTTGATGCGCTTGCTGCCATTGCTAAGCACAGCGATGTTCACTTGTTTGTGACCAACCCTTGTCGCAGCTATTGGGGTGACCTTGTTGACGCAAAGTTTTTAGCCAAAATTGACGAGCGTTGGTTGGCGAAGCTTGACTTACCTGACGCCAATGCAGACCTTGCGGATGTGGGCGACGACACCAACCCCGCCGACCTTTACGAAGTGGGTAACCCTCTTTTGGCTTCTATGGGTAAGCTGGGGCGCGATTACTTAGTTCAGCTGCAATCTATGCCCGTGCGCGAGATCGACGCCTTTGCCGAAGCACCCAGCGATGGCCTGTTACATCAAATTCAGCGTGATATTCTCGATTTAAAAGACCCAAAAGACGAAGCCGAAAAGCGCTTAATTGCCACAGATGATCGCTCATTACGTATTCATGGCTGCCACAGCCCCATGCGCGAGCTAGAGGTGTTGCACGACCAGCTTTTGGCGATGTTCGACACCGCCGCACATCAAGGCCAAACGCTAGAGCCCAAAGACATTATCGTTATGATGTCAGACGTGGCGACTTATGCACCATATATTGATGCGGTGTTTGGCCAAGCCCAAGGCAACCACTACATTCCTTATTCCATTGCCGACAAAAGCCTAGAGCAAGAAAGCCCTGTGCTGAACAGCGTGATGAGCTTTATGCAGCTGGGCAAATCACGACTCGAAGTCACCGATGTGCTGGAGCTACTCGAAGTACCAGCGATTTTGACCAAACTGGGCTTAGATGAGCAAAGCTTTAAGCGCATTCGCCATTGGGTTACCGATGCCCATATTCGTTGGGGGCTCAGCGGCGAGCAACGCCAGCAGTGGGATATTCCCGCCTTTGAGCAAAACAGCTGGCTGTTTGGCCTAAAACGAATGCTGGCCGGTTATGCTCTTGGTGAGCAACACGCCCCTTGGTTAGAAATCGCCGGTTATCACGGTATCGAAGGGCTAGAAGCCAAAGACTTGGGTGCCTTGGTGCGATTTGTAGAGCTTCTGTGTGAAGCCTGCGAAGCCTTTAGTGGCGACGCCAGCCTTGCCACATGGCAGCAGCGGGTATTGGCGCTCTTAGATAACGTGTACGAAGCCGATCCAAATGACGAGTTTGCCCTAGAGCAAATTCGCAAAGCTATGGCGCAGTTGCAGCGAGTTTATGGCGAGTCGGGCATGGACGAAACCATTCCCGTTGATGTGCTCATCGACTTTATTCAAAACCACATCAGCGGCGAGAGTAGCGGCCGTGGCTTTATGGTGGGTGCGGTGAACTTCTGTACCCTCATGCCCATGCGTTCCATTCCATTTAAGGTGGTGTGCTTATTAGGCATGAACGACGGCAGCTACCCGCGCAGCATGCCACCGCTAGGCTTTGACCTGATTGCCGAACATCCGCAGCGGGGCGACCGCTCCCGCCGTGACGACGACCGCTACCTGTTTTTAGAAGCGATCCTCTCGGCCCAAGAAGAGCTCTACATCAGCTACTTAAGCCGAAGTGTGCAGGACAACAGCGAAAAAGTGGCCTCGGTGTTGGTGAGTGAACTCACCGAATATATCGACGCAGGTTACGCATTACACCTTGAGTCAGACGCACAGGAAGCACCTATGTTGTCTGAATGGCTCACTACTGAACATGCGCTGGTTCCCTACAGCAAAGGCTATTTTGGCTCTAGCCAAGTGGACGACGACAGCCGCTTATTTAGCTACGCCCAAGATTGGCACCAAGCACTTACGGCAATGTCCGAGCAAGGGGATATGAGCGCCGAAATCACCAACGACCAACCCGCACCGCTCAGCCCTGTGTTACTCGACGAACAGCTGGATATCGACACCTTGGTTCGCTTTTTTAAGGGGCCTGTGCAGCAGTTTTTTAACCAGCGTTTGCAGGTGTTTTTTGATGATAACCTCGATGGGTCGGTGAGCCTCAGCGCCAGCGATACCGACGCCACCGAGCCATTCGACCTTGATAACCTCGTTAAATACCAGCTGTCTGACCGTTACCTAGATGCGGCTTTAGAGCAATTTAGTTCGACACCGTCTATCGCTAGCCAAGATGGCGAAGCCAATATCCTTAACGGCCTAGACGACCATATCGCTGCCGAAGGTGTACTGCCTGTGTCGGCTGTGGCAGGGCGTCGCCAGCAAGTAGTCAAAAGCGAGAGTATCGAGCTTGCCCAAGCCGTAAGCAAAGCGATGCAAGGGCCAAGGCAGCGTTTTGAGTTAAGTGTACCGCTGCAAGTACAAAACCTGGTGGACCCAGCCCAAGCACCACAGTCTATTGAGTTGGTTGGTTGGCAAGATCATTGGTACGGCGAGCGACTGATTCGCTATCGCGCTGCGACGGCAAAAGGGGCCGATTACTTTGCCGCATGGCTACATCATTTGGCCGCTTGTGCCAGCGAGTTGCCGTTAGCCGAAACCCTTGGTTTTGCCAAAGGCAGCACCTTTGTCTTTAGGCCACTGCCACCAGAGTTGGCAAAGGTCCACTTAAGCCATTTAGTTAGCTTGTATCAATACGGCCAAAGCTGGCCGTTGGCGTTGGATATTAATACGGCGTGGAAGTCGCTCGAAGCATACAACAAGGTATGGGAGAAGCAGCAAGCCAAAGCTAACGATGAACAAGGCCTCGAAGCAGCTAAAAATGCTGCGCTAGCCGCTGCGATAAAAGCCGCGAACGGGGCAGTGCAAAGCACTCCTTACCATCACGGACTGGATGCGAATCCTTATCTGAGCAAAGCCATGGCGCTGTCTGCGTTCGCGCCGATTGTTGCCTTGCCGGATGAGTTTTTAACAAACAGCGACTTCGCCATGGAAAACAGTTTATTACCCGAGATTACGACGCAGCGCCTCGAAGTGCTCTCGTTACCCAGCAGCTTTGGTTCTGTCTTAGTGCCTTGGGTGAATCACACACTGATCGCTCCTTTACCATGGCTCGAAATCTCTGACGAAAAGGACGGTTATGAATAATGCAGGGGGAGGGGAGTATGACCGAGTTAGATAACATCACACCGCTGCCGTTAACCCAGTCGCCGGCGGCAGAGGTAAAAGCCCTCGACCCGTTAACCTTTGCGATTCGTGGTCGTCAATTAATTGAGGCCAGTGCCGGCACGGGTAAAACCTTTACCATTGCGACACTGTATCTGCGCATGATTTTAGGCTGCGGCGGTACGCCTACCGACCGGCAGCTCACCCCCAAAGATATTTTGGTGGTGACCTTTACCGAGGCTGCCACCCAAGAGCTGCGCGATCGTATTCGCAAACGCCTTATGTCGGCTAAACAGAGCGCCTTGGTGCTGTTGGCGGCTCTAAACAATGAATCCCTCGGCTCGCTTGAAGAAATACCATTAGAAGGCATCGATCCTGTGGTTGCTATGTTGTGGCAACAAGCGTTAGCCACTCACGTCAATGAACCTGCGCGCCTTGGCTTGGTGGTAAAACGTTGGGCCAAACGACTAGAACACAGTGCCAACCAAATGGACGAAGCCGAGATCTTTACCATTCACGGCTTTTGTCAGCGCATGCTTAAACGCCACGCCTTTGAGAGCGGCAGCCTATTTGAATGCGAACTCGCGCCCGACACCGAATCCCTTAAACACCATGCCGTGTTCGATTTTTGGCGAAAGCGCTTTTATCAAGCCGATCCTAACCTCGTTGATGACATGTTAGCCGCATGGCCAAACCCTTATGGTTTACTCAAAGCCATTAACGCCATGTGGAACAGTGCCGACGCCAAAATCGAGCCGCCCGTTGCGAGCCTTAATTTGGCCGAAGAGCTAGGCAAGCTAGAGGCTCAAACTAGCGACTTTAAGCAAGCTTGGCGCAATAACAGCGACGACTTACTCGCGCTGATTCAAAACTCTGGGGCTGATAAACGTACCTATTCCAAGCGTTATTTGCCGGCCGATTTGAACAAAATTGCCCAATGGTGTGAAAGCGACGACGAAGGTTTTAACGGCGATATCGCTAAAACCCTCGAAAAGTACACTCAAACGCGCCTGGTCGAAAAAACCAAAAAAGGCGAGCCGCCACTCCACAGCTTGTTCGAGCAAATTGAAACCTTGCTCGCGGCGCAAGTGCCCGTAAAAGCGATTTTGCTGGGCCAAGCCATTGCTGAAGTGCGCCAGCGCTTTGATGCCCAAAAGCAACAAGCGCAAATTATGTCGTTTGATGATTTGCTCGGTAACCTCGACGATGCCTTGTCTGGCCCTTATCAAGCGCAGTTGAGTGAGGCCATTCGCGGTCAGTTTCCCGTCGCCCTGATCGACGAGTTTCAGGACACCGACGAAAAGCAATTTCGTATCTTCTCGTCTATTTATCCGCTCGGCCGAGACGACAGCGCCCTGGTGATGATCGGTGACCCAAAACAGGCGATTTATGGCTTTCGTGGGGCCGACATTTTTACCTATATTCAAGCCAAACGCAGTGCCGACCAAATTTGGACACTGGGCACCAACTGGCGTTCAACTACCTCAATGATTGGTGCGGTAAATAGCCTATTTGAATACAGCCCAGCGCCTTTTATCTATCAGCAAGATATTCCGTTTTTGCCGGTACAAAGCGCGGGCTTTGCCGATAAGTCGCCATTAACCAGCGCCAACAACAGTGCCGATACTAGCGAGCCAGAGGCATCGTTAGTGTTTTGGCACCCCGCCGCGCAAGACGAAAGTGCTGATGGCTTGATGTCGAGCGGCGAATACCTTGATGTATTTGCCGAAGCCACCGCTGCCGAAATTGAGCGACTACTAAACCAACAAAGCCACCTAGGCGATACGCCCTTACAAGCCGGTGATATGGCGGTGTTGGTGCGCAGCCGAGGCGAAGCCGCAAAAGTGCGAGACGCTCTGCTGGCTCGTGGGTTAGCCAGTGTTTACTTAAGTAACCGCGATTCGGTATTTGCGAGCCAAGAGGCCGAAGACCTCGCCCGTATTTTGGTGGCCGTGTTACAGCCGCACAACGAGCGCTTGTTAAAAGCTGCCCTTGCTAGCCCTATATTTGCGTTGAGCTACCGTGACATTGATCAGCTCAACCAAGACGAGCGCCAGTGGGAGCTGCTGGTGGCTGAGTTTGAAGGCTACAACCAAGTGTGGCGAGGGCAGGGCGTATTGCCCATGCTGCGTCGTTTAATGCACCAGCGCAAAGTTGCCACCCGCTTGATGCAAGAACCTGCAGGCGAGCGCCGCCTCACCGATTACATGCACCTTGGCGAGCTATTGCAAACGGCCAGCGCTGAGCTCGAAAGCCAAACCGCGCTGATTAGGTGGCTCGCCAAATCCATCGCCAACGCCAATGGCGATTTGTCGGAGCAGCAGTTACGACTCGAAAGCGAGCAAAACTTGGTGCAAATCGTCACCATCCACAAATCTAAGGGTTTGGAATATCCCGTGGTGTTTTTGCCCTTTATCGCTAAACCACCGCGCGAGCCCAACCCGCTTTATCACAACAGCGATGATGAGCTGGTGTGGCACCTCGAAGCCGACGACGAAGTTAAAGCACTCGCCACCAAAGAGCAGCTCGCCGAAGAGCTTCGGTTGTTGTACGTGGCATTAACCCGCCCTGTGCATCGCTGCTATTTGGGCGTTGCCGACGTGAAAGTGGGTAATAGCAAAGCCCTTAAATTTACCACTTCGGCCTTGGGATATTTGTTTGCCTCACAGGCAGAGCCGGAGTTGTTAGAACAAGAGATTAGCGCACTCACGTGGTTAAAAGGTTTTGTTAGTAGCTGTAACAATGACGCTTCTGAACAGCCGTTAGCCGTGCTCGCGCCTTTACCTCAGTGGGCGAATAACGAGGCGACAAGCGGTTTACCTACACCGACTGCTCACGCCGAAACAATCAGCAACCCAACCAAGCCCCAGCCCGAAGGTGGTGCTTGGCAGGTTCGTAGCCTTGCGCAAAAAATCGAACGTCGTTGGCGTGTTACCAGTTACTCTGGCTTAACCTATCATCACAGCCACCAACACGATGGCACAGCAACAGCCAGCCAAGGCGCGCTCGAAACCTTGCCCGATAGCCTTGCTGGCGCGGGTGCGATGGATATGGATGCGGCCAACGATCAAGGTGTATCGGTTGATGCAGCTAGCCCAATGAACGAGCTAGACGAAGCCGTGCCTTCTATTTTCACCTTCGCCAAGGGCGCCCATGCAGGTACGTTTTTGCATAGCTTGTTCGAAGAGGTGAGCTTTCCGCGTGTGCACGGGCCAGAGCTGCCCGATACCGTAGCCGAAGCCTGTGAGCTAGCGGGCTTTTCTGTAGAGCCGTGGGCCGAGGTATTAACCGACCTAGTGCGACAAGTGGTGGCGCAACCCTTGGTACCGAACCAGTGGAGCTTGGCAAATATCGAAGATGCCGACCGTTGGGTGGAGATGGAATTTACCTTGCCCATAGAGCACCTAAACGCCAAGCGCCTTGATGCTTTATGTCGTAGCCACGACGAGCTATCGGCACAGGCCAGCCCTGTAGAATTTGAGCAAGTAAGCGGCATGTTGAAGGGTTTTATCGACCTATTAGTGCGTATTGACGGCAAATATTATGTCATCGATTACAAGTCCAACCACTTGGGAATGCAGCCGCAAGACTACACCCAAGAGGCCATGGCCAACGCCATGATCGACCACCGCTACGACCTGCAATACCAAATTTACAGCCTAGCCCTGCATCGCCTATTGTCGCTGCGCTTGCCTAATTACGACTACGAGCAGCACTTTGGCGGCGTTTATTACCTGTTTTTAAGGGGTATGACTCGCACCCAGCTTGAGCCTATTTCGCCTGAGTTGGCGGAAGCAAACGGTGAGCAGCCAAGTAATGGCATATTTTACACCCGCCCAAGCAAAGCCTTTATTACGGGGCTAGACAACTTGTTTAAGGGTGAAAGCGTTACAGTTGTTCCCGAAGAGCCATCGCAAGCGCCACAAGAATCTCAAGCACCTAAACAGGCACAAGCACCTCAACCAAGCGAGGCAACACCAGCACCAGAGCCGCAAGGCACTTTAGACCTGTTCGGCGACCTAGAGATGCCCAGCGTTGATAAAGGAGAGCGCTCATGAACCTTTTTAGTCAACGACTCTATAGCGATAGCCTTGATAACTCGAATGCCTCTAGCTCTGAAAAAGCCTTTAGCCCAGAAGAGGCTGAATACTTACGCCAAGGCGTAAGCCGCTCGGTGATTCGCGAATTAGACTATCAATTCGCGCAATTTTTGCTGGCCCAAGGGGCGAACAAAACCCAAGCGCTGTTTGGTTTATTAACCAGCGCCGAGCTCGCCTTGGGCCATGTGTGTCTCGACTTAACTCAGCTTAGTAACACCTTGGCCCTGCGTTATCGTTTGTTATCGCCCTTGTGGCCGCTGTTTGATGTGGCACAGCTGGTGGGGGATACCCAACAAGCGCCGACAGACGAGAGGCCTGATGGCATCGTCGCGGTAAGTGAGTTAGCGAGCGAACAAACGCTAGCACCCCTCGTGCTCGACCAACAACGCCTATACCTGCGTCGCTACTGGCAATACGAAGTCAGCGTTGCACAAGCGCTGTTAAGCTTTAGCGATGCTAGTCACAATGGGGCCAATGGTCTTGAAGGCCTGAACGAAAGTGCACCACTAATCAACGCGCTTTTTGCTAACTCAACCGAAACGGTAGACTGGCAAAAAATCGCCGCAGGTGTCGCGCTACGCCAACCACTCACGCTGATTTCTGGCGGGCCGGGTACGGGGAAAACCACCACTGTTAGTAAAGTATTGGCCTTGCTTATTGCGCAGCATCAGGCTCAATCGACCAAACCCATGCGCATTAAGCTCGCCGCGCCCACGGGTAAAGCGGCAGCACGCTTAAGCGAGTCCATTAACGGTGCTATGGCACAATTGGCCCAAAGCCTACCCAATGCGCAAACGGTGCTGAGCCAAATACCTGATCACGCCACCACCATTCATCGTTTGTTAGGTGTTATTCCAAACCAGCCGCAGTTTAAACATCATCGTAAAAATCCATTGCACCTTGACCTTTTAGTGGTCGACGAAGCCTCAATGATCGACCTACCCATGATGGCCAAGCTACTTGCGGCGGTGCCAAGCCACGGTCGTATCATCTTTTTGGGCGACCACGACCAGCTGTCTTCTGTAGAGGCGGGTGGTGTGTTGGCCGATCTATGTGCCCAAATCGACGCGCCATACAGCCACGAGCAGCAACAAGCCTTAGCGGCGTTGGGCTGTCATTATGTTGCGCCAATCGAAGGTGAGCAGGGGATTGCTGTTGAGGCAGACCAGAAAAGCTCGTCATCAAGCAACCTTATCGACGCAAGGGTGTTGCTGCGCAAGAGCTATCGTTTTCATGATCAAAGCGGCATTGGCTACCTCGCCAAAGCGGTAAACCAAGGTCAGGGCTACCAAGCCTTGTCGCTGTTTAATAAAGGTTATGCCGATATTCAGCGCCAGTTGCTCGACGACAGCAGCTACAGCCAACTCATCAGTGACTACAGCAAAGCACTTAAACCCTTTTTGCAGCTCGCCAACGACCCAAACGCCACCGCCAGCCGAGTGCTCGACGCCTTTGCCGACGTTCAGCTTTTATGCGCACTTCGCCGTGGTCCTTACGGCGTCGAAGGCCTAAACCAAGCCATCCGCCGGCAACTCAGTCGCCAGCAATGGTTTAACATGGACAGCCTTTGGTACATCGGCCGCCCCGTGATGGTGACGCAAAACGACCCCTCACTAAAACTCTTTAACGGCGACATTGGTGTATGCCTAGCCGAGCCAAACGGCCAACTCAAAGTCTGGTTTGCAGGCAGCGAAGGCCAACAGCCCCGCAGCTTTTTACCCAGCCGCTTACCCGCCGTCGAAACCGTTTTTGCCATGACCATTCACAAAAGCCAAGGCTCCGAGTTTAAACAGGTATACCTGCTGCTCCCCAACGACGACACCCCCGTAGTCACCCGAGAGCTGCTTTACACCGGTATTACCCGCGCTAAAAAGCATTGTGTGCTTTATGCGAATGACGATATTGTGCTGCGTGCTTGCCAGCGTAAAACGACGCGCGTGGGTGGGTTGGCGCGGAGGTTGGGGTTGGTGAGTGATTAGCTAGTTCAAATGTGCTTTTTATTAATGCCTAGCTAGCTAGAAATGGAGGGTAATACGCCTAATCTTATTCCGCTAACTGTTAAGGCTATGTGATATGGCTCGGTTTACGTATAATTTCCCGATTTTTCATAAGTGTCAGATCAATGAGCAAGAAACGACTTACAGCAATCGATTTATTTTCAGGGGCAGGAGGGTTTTCTCTTGCTGCTTACAATGCTGGGTTCGAGGTGCTTGCTGCTATCGAGTTTGACCATAGTGCGGCAGAAACCTATCAAAAAAACTTGGTGGAAAGGCTAGGGGCTCCAACCCAGGTGTTTGCTCAAGACATTACCAAGGTTGACGTTAATGCCATTATGCAATACCAAGGAATTAAGTCACAGGAGTTGGATCTACTTTTAGGAGGGCCACCTTGCCAAGGGTTTTCGTCTCATAGAATTAACAACACAGGTGTTGACGACCCTCGTAATGCACTTTTATTACGTTATTTTGACTTTGTTGCGCAGCTTAAACCCAAAGCGTTTCTTGTAGAAAATGTTCCTGGATTATTGTGGCCTAGGCATGAAAAATACCTAAAAGACTTCTTGAAGCTTGCCCATGATCATGGTTACCAAGTAGTGACGGGTGGCCCTCTAATTATTAATGCTAGAGATTACGGTGTGCCTCAGAACCGCAGGCGAGCATTTATTTTAGGGGTGCGAGAGGACATTAATGGAGAGTCTATTCAATGGCCTCCTGAGCCGACTCAAAAAGGCAAATGGGTACCCGCATCTGAGGTTTTTGAGAAACCTTCTGAGGAGGTGCTCGCTCAATTTAAGAAAAGGCTGGCAGAAAAGTTTGATTTCTCAAAGGAAGAGGCCTGTGACCGAGTTAATGGGTTAAGTTGGGGTGATCCACTGCAATCGAATGACCCCTGTAATCAGCATATGATGCATTCATTTGAGCTAACAAAAGTCTTTGAAAGGACACCGTTACTTGGTAGCCGCGATGAGTCTGGGCGTGTTTTAAACTGCCATAAAGATTATAAAGGCCACAAGGATGTTTATGGCCGAATTTTCCCTCACCTTCCTTCAAATACAATTACAACAGGCTGTAACAACCCATCAAAAGGTCGTTTTGTTCATCCATGGTTGCCTCACGGTATCAGTCTACGCCATGCGGCTCGCTTACAGACATTTCCAGATGACTATGTCTTCACTGGTGGATCTATGGCAATGGCCAAACAAATCGGGAATGCCGTGCCGATTAAGTTAGGGCAAGCGCTTATTTCTCAAATATCAAACTTGTTATCGGCGACCTAAGTGGCTACTTTCTTTAGTCACGATATAGCTTTTCGCTTTAGGAGATAGAATTCAGGACCGTCACAGATGGCCAAGCCAGTTACCTTTCTAACTCGTTCTCAGGTAATCGAGCATTTGAGGGCAGGCAAAGGTTGCTACGATTTCTACTCAGAGGGATCGTGTCGCTGGTAACACTTCAGTTGACTGGTAACACTTCAGTTGACTGGTAACTATAAGTGTTGGCTCTCTGAGCTTTCGTAATACCTAATGCTGGCCTATCGGCAATATAATACGTAACCCCCTTAGAAGTGAAATATTGATCAACGTTGTTAAGGCCTTGAGCTAAGCATCGTTACTACAAAAGTATAAAGTCGCTCCTGTTTCGTTAAACCGCGTAATCTTGGCAAACAGGGGTTACTACTCCGCTGAGCTTAAGCAACATTTAATAACAGCTATATGCAGTAGATCAGTATAAAAAAAGTGCCTACAATGTTGGGAAACTTTTATGCCTAACATACTGAGATTTGGTTATATATGGCTCAAATGAATGTAAGCGCTAGAGCTGTTGATATGCTTGGTCGACAGCAAATTGCGGGGATACCAACGGCTATTCACGAGCTATTCAAAAATTCGCACGATGCCTATGCTACAAATGCAGAAATCGACTATTTCCAAGACAAAAACCTAGTTATTCTTCGTGATAACGGAGTTGGGATGACGGAAGAAGAGTTTGTTAAAAAGTGGCTTACAATTGGTACTTCTAGCAAACTAGGTGTAAATCGGAAATCGGCATATATCCCAAATGGAATGACGCCACGCCCGTTAATGGGCGAAAAAGGTATCGGCAGGCTTGCTATTGCCTCAATTGGACGGCAAGTTGTTGTACTGAGTCGTGCAGAGAGGGCTGATGGTGTCCATGATATGGTCGTCGCATTGATCCACTGGAGCCAATTTGAAATTCCTGATATTGGTATTTCAGATATTGTTATCCCTACGCGAACTTTTTCAGAAAATCGATTACCAACAGCTGAAGACTTGATGTCAATGTCGAAGGAGCTGATATCCCACCTTGACAGCTTAGGTGACGCTATGCCTAGTGACTATCTGGAGCTTATTATTGCTGATGCTAAGCTTCTCTCCTTTTCGCCAGAAATTTTATTTAAAAATTTACAAAATAAAACTGAAGCAGACTGGGAAAAAACGCCAAGCGAGCTACGATCAACAGATGCTCCCCCTATTTTAGACGGTATTGGAAAAGGTACTCATTTTATTATCATGCCCAATGATGAAACATTGGAGCTTGATGTTAAAACTGATACAAACGGCACGACCGACCTACAAAAAATCCTAGTTGGCTTCTCTAACACTTTTGACATAGAGAATAAAGAAAGGCTAAAGACAAAATTCCGTTTACATCAAGGGAATGCAGAAGCTCAAGAGCTAATAGAAGAAGGCTTCTTTACTAAAAAAGATGCTGCCGATGGTGACCATATAGTTGAAGGTGAGTTTGACGAATATGGGCAGTTTAGGGGTAAGGTCACCGTTTATAAAGGAGAGCCTCAAGGGCACATAATAAACTGGAATAAAAGTTTTGGTGCGAAGACTCGATGCGGTCCTTTCAAAATTAAATTTACTTATTTGCAGGGTGAGGCATCGGAAAGTATGGTGCCGAGTGATCGGTATATAGAGCTTCAAACTAAACTGAAAATGTATGGTGGACTTTACCTTTACAAAGATGGAGTGCGGGTACTACCTTACGGTAAGCAAGAATTCGATTTTCTAAAATTCGAAGAAAAGCGAACAAAAAGAGCTGCAACCCATTTCTTTTCTCATCGTTTGATGTTTGGTGCTATCGAAATTAAACATGATGTGAATACCAAACTAGAGGAGAAAGCTGGACGAGAAGGTCTGATCGAAAATGTTGCGTATAGAGAGTTTGTTAGCCTGCTGGAGAACTTCTTTGAACAATTAGCTGTGGACTTTTTTAGGGAATCCTCAGCTAATGATCGATTCTTTGAACTTAAAAACAAGTTTAAAGAACAAGCGAAGAAACAAAGTGAAGCTGAGAAAAAGCGTAAAAAACTAGTCAAAACAAAAAAAGAAGACTTTAGAACACAACTAGCTGTTTTTTTTGATTCTTATGGTGATGGCTCATATTTGAAGAAAGTAAATGAGTTTGAAAGTCATATTAAGCTTGAGTTGGAAAAGGCAAGTGACAACTGGAGTGAGCAAGAGAAATACCGCTTTATTTCAAACCTTCGTAGTGATATGTCATCAAAATGGAAATCTTTTGATGCAGAACTAAAGATAACCATGCCAAGGGTAGGTTTGAGCAACAAAGATAGAAAGAGTTGGGAAACGTATTTAGCAACTCGTGAAAAGTTTTATGAGGATGTGGTTCGTCCGGCCCAAAAAACAATTGAAACAATAATTTCTGAGTATGTTGCCTCTAACAGCTTATCATTCACGCTAAGAGACCGGGTCAGTGAGTTTATCGAAGAAGAGAGAAAAACACTTTCAAAAAAAATATCGACATACCGTAATGACCTCAAAGGTAATGTTAGTGAAATTGACTCCGTAATTAAAGAAAAAGCTCGGAGTAAATCTGCAGAATATACGCAAGCGTTAGCTGAAATTATGACGTCTATAAACTCAACAGCTATAGATACCTTTTCTGAGGAAGAGTCGTTAGAAGCTATCTCTTCTTGGGAAAAACAGCTAGAAAATATTAATGAGCAGACGGAGCAATATTTCACAAAAATGCGAGATGCAGTAGAGCTAGTTATTAATGATATCAACGATGACGAATCAAGTTCGGTAGATGTTATCATTGCCTTGGAAAGTGAAAATGAACAGGTCAAAGAGTCTCTCAATCAGTATTATGAATTTGCTCAACTAGGAATGTCACTGGGTATTATTCAGCATGAATTTAGCAGTACGGCGCGTAACGTAAGAAACTCCATCCGCTCGCTCAAACCCTGGGCAGATAAAAACCCTAAGTTAAATGGCTTGTATAATAATATTAGTCATAGCTTTGCCCATTTGGACGGGTATCTGAAGATGTTTACTCCATTAAATCGCCGGTTATATCGGAGTAAAGTAGACCTTTCAGGAAAAGAAATAGATAGCTATCTAAGGGATATTTTTGAAGATAGATTGAAACGGCATAACATAACCCTAACTTCAACTAGAGAATTTATGTTGAAGTCTACTAATGTTTTTCCATCGTCCTTTCTGCCAGTGTTTATCAATGTCGTGGATAATGCAATCTATTGGCTAAATAGCCAGCTTGAAAGTGAAAACGAAGATAAAAAAATATTACTTGATGTTGATGGTGACAATCTACTAATAAGTAACAATGGCCCAGCAATCGCACTGATAGATAGAGATAGAATTTTTGAGTTCACATTTTCTCGTAAGTCCGGTGGGCGAGGTATGGGTTTATTCATAAGTAAAGAATCCCTTAATCATGAAGGATTTGATATTCAATTGGCTAATGGGGAGGCAGCTGACTCTCCCTGCTTTGTCATTTGTGAAAAAGTTATGGAGCAAGAATAATGTCTACGTTTGATCAGTATTGCCGAGATGTCGTTGATGAATATGTTCAAACAGTTCTGATAATCGATGATGGTGCAGGCCTAAGTAACACTTTAGCTGGGGGCGATGAAGCGGAGATTATAGAAGAGCCTTTAGATGGCTTCGACCCTATGGCTGAGGCCCTGCAGCCAAAGGGGCCTCGACGAGAAGAGCTTGAAGATCAAAATGAACAAGTAACGCACCCTTTAAACACATTATCTCTTACCAATGCATTCTATGAGCGAGGAATTGTTGCTGGTTTATATCAACCAAAAATTGATATTGGGCAATCCGTCGAAGATTTTGCTTCCAAAGCAATGAAAGTATCAGCTACCGCAGATGTAATAATTCTTGATTGGATGTTGGTAGACCACGACGCTAGCTATAGCATAGAAATAGTGAAGCAGATTCTTCAGCATGATAAAAATAATGGTGGAAGGTTACGCACAATTGTTGTGTACACTGGCGAAACAAATCTCCACAAGTTATGTAATGATTTATGGGGAGAACTGCGTGATGAAAATTTGGATAAACCTGCTGAATACCAGATTAGTTCGGAGCATTTAAACATCGTATTTTACAATAAACCAGATGCAGTGAATGTAGTGAGACCAGTGTCCGAAGAAGACCTGCCAGAAAAAGCCCTTCAAGCGTTTGCTGCATTAGTTAATGGCTTGGTTCCAGCATTCGCAATGAAAGCGACATCGACAGTAAGGCAGTGTACAGGTGCTTTGTTAGCGAAATTTAGCTCTGATTTAGATTCTGGGTATTTAGCTCATCGCGCTCTGTTACCAGATCCTCAAGACTCCGAAGTTCTAATGCTAGAAAACTACTCCTCCTATTTGAGAAATGTTCTAGCACTTGCTCAGGTTGATCGTAAAACTCTAGGGTATGATACTTTAAAATTATGGGTTGAAGAAAAATACGACTCTCGATACAAAAAGGCAAAAATAACTGGAGATGGAACTCATTGTAAAGAGATAACTATCCGAAAAAAAGGGGCTCTAGAATCACTGGAATACGGTTTCACTAAGGGTAAAGAAGGCTTATTTAAGGCTATTCAGTATGAAACTAGCTCAAAAAGAGCAAAGAAGATTGTAGATGTACTAGCGAACTTAGAGCGTGTTGTTGGTGCATTTGGTAGCTATGAGAATGAAGCAAAGAAATCATCACAAGCTCTGGCTTGTATTACCGCTTTTCGCCGTACATTCCGTGATTTGAGAGTCGGCCATCCTTATTTAACTCAAGGTACACTAATCAAATCAATTGATGAAGGTACTTACCTAGTGTGTGTAATGCCAAAATGCGATACCGCGCGAGTGAAAAAAGCTCGTAAGTTTTCATTCGCACGATTAACGCCTAGTGATGGTGTATTTGATTTGGTTGCGCCTGATATAAATACCAAAGATACATATGTTCACCTACGCACTAACTTTAAATTTTACGAGCTAGAACATATTGTGTTCAAAGCAACTGCGAGCTCAAAGGTAGAAGCAGTTGATGATCAAGATAAGCTTGTATTTGAGTCAGAACCCTACAATAAAATAGAAACTAATAGAGATAAAGAAGTCGCCGAAAATCAAGAAGCTGGCAAAAAATACCTTTGGATTGGGGATCTTGAAGATTTGGATGTGCAAACGAAAGTATCATCAATAGTAGGCGACTTTAATCGAATTGGAGTTGACGAAGTCGAGTATTTAAGGCGAAGGAAAGTTCAACTTAACTAAAAAGTCGCTGATTCAACAAGACTACCTCATGAAATTTGTAACTTTCTACTGCTAGATAACAGGTCAGGTGCCAAAAATCGGAAAAGAGCTGGATTCTGATAATCAAGGCTAAGCTAGCTGGTATTGAGATCGCATACGCGCTAAGTTTTTTCACTGAAATCAGAAGTAAACCAAACACAAGTTGGATTAGCGTTTGGGAGTGTGTGTATAGTTTACCGTTAAAGTATGGGAACCAACCTTACTGTTGGCTGTTCACACTGGCTTTGCCAACTGCCAGAAACAATGCCCGTCTTTGTGAGGTCTACATGTATTTACTAGCAGTGTAATTAGGCGTAGACCTTGCTTATCTCTTCTTGCTTACGCTTTTTCAGCCATTTTTTAAGGCTAATTATACGAGGGACAGTTTTTATAGCACACCCCGGACCAGCGTAAGTAAGATATCTAGCATTGGTATCTACAATGTTGACACAAAACCTTTCTATGCTAATGTATATCTAATGTAGATACGTTTTGGGAGAGTCTTATGGAGTCGCAAATTAATAAATGGGGCAACAGTGCAGCCATTCGTATTCCCGCAAATATGCTGGCGAGTATGGGGCTTACGGTCAATAGTCCTGTAACCATTGAGATTTTAGACGGTAAGATTGTAATCGAGCCGGTTAAAGAGTCTAAAAAGCGCCTTAGTTTGCCTTTTTCAGAGGAGGCTTTGTTACAGGGGCTGAATGCTTATACCGCTCACGCTGATGAAGTTGCAACGCCAACTCATAAGGAAATGGGTGGTGAATGACTAGAGCCTTTATCCCAGAACGAAATGACGTTGTTTGGCTAGATTTTGAGCCCACCAAAGGCAAAGAGATTGGCAAATACCGCCCCGCCCTTGTGCTCTCATCGAAAGCATATAATCAACAAACAGGGCTCCTGATTTGTTGCCCAATAAGTACCAGCATTCGTGGTGGAGTGACAGAGGTTACACTCGAAAGCTTAGACCAGCCCTCTGTGGTTGCAGCTAGTCTAATCCAAACTCTATCTTGGAAGGAGCGCAAAGTTAAGTTCATTACAAAGGCGGAAAGCGGAGTGATGGAGCAGGTGTTAATGCGGATTATTCCACTGATTGGTGCAGATAAAGTCATCGAGCAAATGATCGAATAACGGTTTACAAAAGCGCTGCTACATTCACCTCCCCCCTTTGACCATAAGCGACCTTTAAGTGATGTATCGCGAAGTAGTAGCGCCTCTTTATTGTAGGCACTGAGCAAGTACCTACTCATGCAGCGAAGTTAGCTATGGAGTAGGCCCTCCGAGCGCAGCCCTCCAAATAAGCTGTTTACACGGTAGTACTATTTTAATTTACTCCTCTTATCTAGCCTTCTAATCTTGGTTTAATTCTATGGGTCTACACTAAATTACTTAAAGGGTAATGTTTTGTAGACCCATAGATTGTTCCTTGACCTCTTTAGATCTACACTAAATTACCTAATTAGTAATGTTTTGTAGACCTATGATGAAGTCTGATGAGCTGTTGACCATCTTTGCAAAGACAGTAAAGGCTGGTGGTGGCATTCACACTGCTGCAGAGTTGGCTTTTATGCTGGGAGTGCCTTGTGATGCTGCGTTTATAAAGTTTTTGGCTGATAACACAAAAAAAGGGCGTATTAGGCGGCTGGTAAAGGGTATTTACGAAAGTACACTCACGCCTCCTGATCCAGACACCGCGATTTATAAAGTGATTAAAAAGATACGAAGTGGGGTGTTGAGTTACATCAGTTTAGAAAGCCAACTCAGCTACACTGGCGACATTTCACAAGTGGTTATGGGGCGCGTAACAGTGGTTACCAAAGGTCGTCATGGCTGTTTCGATACACCTTATGGGGTTATCGAACTCACTCACACTAAAAAGTCGGTCGAGCAAATAGCGTCTCACCTGTACTATGACTCTGAAATCAAAATGTATCGAGCACATAAAGAGCAGGCGATAGCAGACTTAAAGCATTGCCGGCGCAACCTCCATATGCTGGAGGAGTTTTGTTAACCGATGTAATGGGAAATAGATTTCGGAGAACTTGCGTATGTTGAGGGAACAAATTCGGCAAATTATTCAATCAAGCCCTGATTATGCAGCTATCACACCCGCGATAGAAAAGGAGCTTTTACATCATGATATTATCGACGTGTTAATAAAGCACGGTGCCATGCAAAGGTTAACCTTTATTGGTGGTACCTCATTACGTATGTGCTACAACAGCAGTCGGCTATCAGAAGATCTTGATTTTAACGGCGGTTTTGATTTTAAGCCTGCTGAGTTTGACGGTTTAGATACTGAAATCCAAACCTATATTCAAAACAAATATGAGACGAAGGTTTGGGTTAACAAGCCTGCAAACGAAGTACTTGGCGATACGGTTTCTTGGAAAATTAGTATAGAAAAAGAGTCGAGTAGGCCGGACTTACCCCGTCAAAAAATGCACATAGATGTCTGTGCTATACCATCATTTGATGTAGAGCAGAGGGCGCTAATCAACCATTACAATGTGGTTGTTCCCACCGAAGGTATTTTGGTACCAGTTCAGTCTTTACAGGAAACACTCGCTGACAAGTTGATTGCGCTGGCGTATCGTGCACGACGGATAAAGCCCCGTGATATTTGGGATATCGTATGGCTGAAGCAGCGTGGAACGGCCTTGTCTCCTGCACTGGTAGAGCAGAAACTGTTTGCTCGATGTAAGCAAAAGGAAGACTTTCATCAGGCATTACAGGCCCAGCTGAATAAGTTGATGTCGGACGAGGAAGTGCGTAATGATTTTAATATGGAAATGAGTCGTTTTATTCCGGCTAACATCAAACAAAGAACTGTGGATAACCCAGAATATTGGGCATACGTTCAAGGTGAGGCTGGTGCGATAGCTTCTGAGTTACTTTCTGAGGGCAATCAACAGAAGCCTTTTGATATGGGGTAGACCGAAAAACAAGTAGCTTTAGCGCTAGGTGAGCAACGCTACACAAGCCCCGCCCACAAAAAAGGCCGATAAAAATCGGCCTTTTCTTCGCTACCCTGTTAGGGGCTTGTCATTAACGACGGCGTGAACGCTGACGAGGTTGCTCGTCTTCTACGCGAATACGGATAGGTTGAGGTTTTTGGCCTACTGATTGACCTGGTTGAGCTAGGTAAACAATCGCGCCCACAGCAATTAAAGATAGTACGGCTAAAGTTAGCATTGTTTGTTAGCTCCTCTCTTCGTCGCGCACAAAGCTTGTTGGCTTTGTGCTTTATTTGATGCCGTTAGTCAGTATATGGGGCTGACTTTGGTTTTTTAAAGGCATCAACACCTTCACATCTGTTTTGTCGCTCACATCAAAAAGTGCTTACTTAGCGGCTCTTTGATTTTCGTTTTGCGCCCTTCATATGCGCTGGCAATGCAGTTGTGCGATTTTTGTGCAGCTGCGTTGCCATGTGATGTTATGCATTATAGTCAGCTTTACGCCATGGGCACAATAATAGATGAGGTGCTTTGAGTAATTGTTGAGGTAAACTCACGTTATTTACTCAAATCGGCATTATTCGTTGTGCTTTTGGGTGTTTCTGTCAAAAAAACATCATCAAACTGTGGTTTTTGTTGCCTCTGTTTGGGTGAGTTTTCCTGCTTCTAACCAGTAGGTTGCGCCTGCTAGTTGGCTTTCGGCCTTGTCGTGGGTGACTAACAACAAACTTTTGGCCTGACCTTGGGCTTTGGCGCGTGCGAGGTAGTCGTGCAAGCGTTGGTTAATCTGCTGTTTGTTGACGTTATCTAGGCCTTCGGTTGGCTCGTCGAGTAGCAAGAGTGGCGTGTCGCGCAACAGCACTTGTGCCAGCGATAGACGTCGTGCTTCGCCGCCCGAGAGCCCTTGGCCAGTTTCGCCTACCCAAGTGTCTAAACCTTGCGGCAACGCACCCACAAACTGCCATAGGCCGGCCAGTTTGAGTGCGCTTTGCATTTGCTCTTCGGTGGCGTCAGGTTTGGCCATGCGCAGGTTATCTTTTAGGGTGCCCATAAAGATATAGCTCTGCTGCGATAGGGTAGAAACTTGGTTGCGCAGCGCTTCGGTATCCCATGCGGTCAGTGGCTGACCAAATACGCTGACTTGCCCTGCATTGGGTTGCCAAATTTTATTGATCAAATGACATAGAGTCGACTTGCCTGCGCCACTTGGGCCCATGATCGCAATGGCTTCGCCTTGGCGAAGGTTCAGCGAGACTTGGTTAAGTACAAGCGGCGTTGATTCTACGTTGGGTTGAATGGCCTTGTCGTCTTGGTCGTAACCAAAGTTAACCTGTTCAAAACTCAGTGCTTGCTCTGCGTTAGCCGTTGAAGGTTGAGAAGCAGTCGCAGGTTTATCCGAGGTATCAGCAGACGCTAATAGCGCGTCTTTCGAGATATTCGGTAATTCACCTAAGCTTTGAATATTTTCGGCGCTGCGTAGGCACTGGGCTAGCTTACTAAAGGCGAGCGGTAGGCCCTGCACCACCTCAAAGCTGGCGAGCATTAATAAGCACAGCATGGGTAAGTAGCTGCCCACTTGCACACCTGCGTTCACTTGCGGGATCACAATTACCAAGGTGACCAGTACGCTAAGGTTCATCACCAAGGCCGAGAGCATGACCGAGCCAGCAAGGGTGTTTTGCTGCTTAAGTTGGCTGCTGATGTAGGCTTCGTTTAATTGCTCAAACTGTTCTGCTTGGTGGCTTAAACCGCCAAAGACTTTAAGCTCCTTATGGCCATCAAGGGTTTCGATCAGTTGGGTGCGAAGGGCTTGGTTTAAGTCACGCTCTTTGCGTCCTTGTTGCTGGGTGAGTTTGTGAGTGAGCCACGGTAGGCCAACACCCACAAGGCTCAGGCCAATAAACATCACAATGGCAAGGCTCGGCTCAAAGGTCGCAACCACCCAAAGCAAAATAGGCGTACAGATGAGCGCGCTGGTGGTGGGTAGCAGCACGCCAAGGTAAAGATGGTCGAGGGTTTCGACATCGCTTTGTACGCGGTTAAGTAGCTCGCCACTTCGCAGGCTTTTTTGCTTGGCGGGTAGCAAGGGTGTGAGCATGGCAAACACGTTGAGTCGTAAGTCGCTTAGCAGCTTAAACGTTGCGTTGTGGGTAACGAGGCGCTCAGCATAGCGACCTGCGGCTCGCACCAGTGCTAAAAAGCGAATAATTGCAGCGGGGGTAAAGTAGTTCATCGACACGCCAGCCACACCCGCAAGGGCCATAGCCGCCAAGAACCAGCCCGAGAACGCCAGCAAGGCGATGTTGGCGAGGGTGCTGATGACCGCTAACAGCAAACCGCAAAGTACCCACGGCCAGTGGGGCTTAAGCAGGGCGATAAAAGTTTTGAGTTTGCCAAAATTAGTCATGTTGGCCTCCTTGCGCAAGCAGGTTAGCCGCTTGCGTTTGCTCGTAAAGCACCTTGCCCGGCTGATTAAGTTGCTCATAGTCGCCTTGTTCTGCGACTTGGCCGCTTTGTAGCACAAACAGCTGTTTGGCTTGCGTTAATGTGTGTAGGCGATGGGCAATGACGATTACAATATGGTCTTTGGCGTAGGCTTCTACCGCTTTTTGGAGTGCGGCTTCCGAATCAGAGTCGAGGTGTGCGCTGGGTTCGTCTAGTAAAAGCACAGGGCTATTTTTATAAAAGGCTCGTGCCGTGGCGATACGTTGTTTTTGTCCGCCCGAGACACCTTCGCCGCCTTCGCCCAGTTGTGTGGCGTAGCCATGGGCTAGAGGTTGGATAAACTCGTCGGCGTAAGCTGCGCGCGCTGCCGCTTGAATTTGCTCGCGAGTATCAGCGGCTAGGCTGTCAAAACTAGACGAGGTATGAAGCCCTAAATGAGGCGCGATGTTTTGGAATACGCTGCTGGCAAAAAGCTTGGGCTTTTGTGGTACCCAACTTACGTTTTCCAATGTTAGTGGGGCGCTTTGGCCTGCTTGCGTTAGGGTGATTTGGCCTTGGCTAGGCGTTAAAAAGCCAAGTAACAAGTCGAATAAGGTCGACTTACCCGCACCGCTTTCACCGACAATGGCATAGAGGCCAGGGCCATTAAATTCGAGGCTAATGTTATTGAGCGCTGCCTTGTTTTGACCATCGTAGCTAAAGCTTAACTTATGGATCTGTAGCGAGAGCGCCTTGTGCTCGCCTGTGCTTTGAGCAGTCTTTGTCGAGGTTTTAGACTGGCTTTGGGTCGGCATTTCAGCATCTGCTTGGTCGCTGGTTTGCTCAAAAATATCCATCATATCTTGAGCAGCGCTTAAACCTTGCATACGAGCATGGTACTGAGTGCCCAATTGGCGCAGTGGTAAAAAGAATTCCGGTGCTAGCAGCAAAATAAAGAAGCCGGTGTAAAAGTCTAGCTCGCCCCAAAGCAGGCGAAAACCAATGGTCACAGCGACCATGGCAATGCTAATGCTGGCCAAAAATTCGAGCGCTAGCGAGGACAAAAAGGCGACTCGTAATACTGCTAATGTAGAGCGGCGGAATTGATCGGTGGCTTGGGCTACCAAAATGAGCTCGGAGGTGGTGGCGTTAAATAGCTTGAGCTGTGCCATGCCACGAATACGGTCTAAAAAGCGCTGGCTTAGGCGAGTGAGTTCTTGCCAACGTTTTTGGTTAAGCGCTTGCGCGCGCATGCCAATCATAATCATAAAAAACGGAATAACCGGCGCACACACCAGCAAGATGAGACCGCTTTGCCAATCAAGCGGCATCACTACAAACATCACCGCGATTGGAATAACGCCGCTGTAGGCGACCGCGGGTAAGTAACCAGCGTAATAATCGGCAAGGGAGTCGATGCCATCGATTAATGTGTTACTGAGCTTGGCACTGGCTTGTGACTGAATAAAGGTGTTGTTGCTGCCGTTGAGGTGTTGATACAGGCGGCTGCGAAGGTTGTGTTGTACTTGTTTTGCACCCTTGTGGGCTAAGCGGTGGGATAAGCCGTTGGCAACAGAGCGAAGCACCAAGCAAACCAAAAAGTAGCCCAGCCATGGCAAAACATCGTTTAGCGTGTGATCTTCAAAAATGACGAGGTGCGCCGCTTTGGCTAAAAAGCTGGCTTGGGCGATCATTAGCAGTGCGGCCAATGCACCTACAAGCATAGAGGCTTTAACTAAACGTTGACCGGCGGGGTGCTGTTGTTTGAGCCAGCTTTTGGCGGCTTTTAGTTTCTTGGTATCTGGGGCGGCATCTGCAGCGGCCATAAATCCCGTTTCCTTTGCAACAAAGACGAAAAAAGACGAAAAGAACAACATTAGCAGCGTGTGAGCAAAGTGCTTTTAGACTTGGCGCTTGCTGGTGTCATATGTCGGTCATTATACGGTGATTTGAGGGTTTTGTGGCTTAAGTTATTGATTAAATACCCATTGGTTGACCGACTCTAGGAGGCTGGGGTTTTACTTACCTGTTAATAGAGACATAACACATTTGATATACCGAGAGTGCTTTCTTGTATTCGAAATTTGCGGTGGGGTTAGGCACACTTTTACGCCTCTTGTTAAGTTTTTACGCGATTGAAAGGAACCCTTCATGCCAACCGATCAAGCCTCTGATTTTGGATTAAATAGCTTTGGATTAAACGTCTCTGTACTCGAAAGCTATGTTCTAAAAAATGCCGACCTAACGGTTAGGGTGATGCGCTTGGGAGCCACCATTCAGTCGATTCACCTTAACGGAATTGAGCACTCCTTGACCCTTGGTAGCCGCTTTGAAGGAGACTATTGCAAAGGTGGCCCAGCCCAGTACATGGGCGCGATTGTTGGCCGTTGTGCTAATCGCATTGAACATGGCCGAGCTATGATAGATGGGAAGCTTTTTGAGCTTGATCGTAACGAAGGGCCACACCATCTTCATGGTGGCAGCCAAGGCGTTGACCAGCTTTTGTGGCAATGCACCGAGCTGAGTGAGGATCGATTGGTTTTGTCCCTAACCCTTGCCGATGGCCATATGGGCTATCCGAGGAGCTTAAGTGTTTCGGTGACCTATTGGCTTGAGCACATCAGTTTGCATATGGAGATAAGCGCAACAAGCACGGCCGCCACCTTGTGTAACTTTGCAGGCCATAGCTATTTTAATTTAGATGGAAAAGGCAGTGCCTTAGATCATCGCTTAGCCATTGCCGCCGATCATTACTTACCCGTAACCGACACTTTGATGCCTACAGGAGAGATTCGCGCGGTAGAGGGTACGGCCTTTGATTTTCGTAATGAACGTAAGATCGGCGATTCAGGCTACGACCATAACTTTTGCTTATCGCACGCCCGTGTTGGTTTGCGAGAAGTGGCAACGCTGGTGGGCCCCAAGTCGGGCTTGAGTATGACCTTGCTGACTACCGAACCGGGGTTGCAAGTCTATGACGGTGCCCACTTGAGTTTAGCCAGTGAGCACAGTGTGAATGGGGAGGCCATTGGCGCATTTGGTGGCATCGCTTTAGAGCCACAGGTGTGGCCAAACGCTATCCAAAATACTCACTTTCCGTCGGCTGTGCTGCGAGCGGGTGAGGTGTACAGGCAGCATACGGTGTATCGGTTTAGTTAACGACACCAAGCCAGTTTGGCTGGCTTAGCACCTGCGTCAAAAGTAAGTCTAATTAAGGGCTATTTGAGGGGGAAAAGCCCTAGCCAGCGACGGCCTGCTGGTTTATGGTGAGGTTCATTTCACTTCTTGTTGAGCGCATTCTTTCGCGCTTTTTTTGTTTCTAGTTGTTCGGTCTTTTCTGGAATTCACTATGTCTGTTTCTCACTCGCCTCACTCGGCGAGCCAGCTTACCCCCGCATTAATTTGGTTGGGGTTTAAACAGCTTTTTCCTATTTCATTGTTTGTCGTTGCGTTTGGGATGGCCTTTGGCCTTGCCGCGACGCAAGAGGGCTTAAGTGACGCGAGCATCTATTTGATGAGTGCGTCTGTATTTGCGGGGGCGGCACAGTTTGCTGCCCTAGATATGTGGGGCGACCAATTGCCCTTGGCAGCATTGCTGATTACCGTGTTTGCCATTAATGCGCGCCACTTGTTGATGGGAGCTTCGTTATACCCTTGGTTGTCGCAGCTACCGCCCGCAAAACGTTACGGTGTGATGTTGGTGGCCTCTGATGCCAACTGGGCGATGGCGATACAGGCGTTAAATTTTGGTAAGCCAGGGTTAGGGTTGCTCTTTGGTGGCGGCTTGGCGCTGTGGTCTGCATGGTTAATTGGCACTTGGTTGGGTGTGGTGTTTGGCAGTGCCATTGCCGACCCCAGTGCTTTGGGTTTAGACGTGGTACTGCCGTGCTTTTTGTTAACTATGGTGGTGGGGGCTAAAACCGACTTACGCATGGCGGCTATATGGGCTGCAGCGGCGGGTGTGTCTTTGTTCGCATTTTACTTTTTACCCGACAATACCCATGTGGTGTTGGGTGCAATAGCCGGTGGCTTAGTGGGTGTTGTTTGGCCGGAGAAAAGCGATGAACATTGATTGGACGCATCCGTATGTTGTGGTGTTACTGATGGCGCTCGTTACGTTGGCGACCCGTTGGGGTGGTGTGTTTGTAATGTCGTTTGTGCCCATTAGCCCGCCCGTCGAGCGCTTTATTAAAGCCATGTCGGCATCGGTGTTAGTGGCTTTGTTGGCTCCTTTGTTTTTAACCGGTGGCCCAGCGACACAGGCGGCGATGTTGGCGACGGGTGTGTTAATGGTGGTTGTGAAAAAGCCCATTGTGGCGATTACGGCCGGTATTCTTGTCGCTGCGATTTGGCGACAGCTTTTGTAGCCTAAGCTTGGCCGCTTAAAGAGAAGGGCGGGCAATAAAAAACGCCCTTTAGGCTCTCTCAAATAAAGAGCACCTAAAGAGCATCTAAAGGGCGTTTAGAGCAGGTTTAGCGTACTGGCGCGGTTAGCTTCGCGTTAGTCGACTAGCTTCCAGTCTAACGTTTGGCCTGCAAAAAACGGCACAATTGGGCGGCCGTCTGGCAAGATGATTTCGTCTGGCACGGTCCATTCTTGTTTCTCTAGGGTAATGGTGCCTGCGTTGCGGTCTAGGCCGTAAAAGTCTGGGCCGTAGTGGCTGGCAAAACCTTCAAGCTTATCCAACGCGCCAAGCTCTTCAAATACTTGTGCGTAAAGCTCAATCGCACCCCATGCGCTGTAACAGCCTGCACAGCCACAAGCACTTTCTTTTGCTTCTTTAGCGTGTGGTGCTGAGTCTGTACCCAAGAAGAACTTAGGCGAGCCTGTAAGTACTGCATCGCGCAAGGCTTGCTGGTGGGTTGAACGCTTTAGCACAGGCAAGCAGTAGTTGTGCGGCTTAACGCCACCAACGAGTAAGTCGTTACGGTTTAACAACAAGTGCTGCGGTGTAATGGTCGCAGCGATGTTGTCCGATGCGCCTGCAACAAAGGCAGCGGCGTCGCCTGTAGTGATGTGCTCAAAAACGATTTTAAGGTCTGGGAAGCGCTCAACAATATGCACCAGCTTTTCGTCGATAAAGGCTTTTTCGCGATCAAAAATATCGATGTGCTTATCGGTTACTTCGCCGTGAATCAGTAGCAACATGCCCGCTTCAGTCATGGCTTCAAATACTGGGTACATGGCTTCTAGTTGCTTAACCGCTGCATCTGAGTTTGTGGTTGCGCCTGCTGGGTACATTTTGCACGCCAAAATGCCCTTTGCCTTGGCCTCGCGAATTTCTTCTGCCGAGGTGTTGTTGGTTAAAAACAAGGTCATTAGCGGGTTAAAGCTTTTGCCTTCAGGAACGGCAGCCAAGATACGATCGCGGTAAGCAAGTGCCATTTCGGCAGTAGTCACAGGTGGTACCAAGTTCGGCATGATAATCGCGCGTGAGAAGCAGCGTGCAGTGGCGGCTACGGTTTCTGGCAGCATGTCGCCGTCGCGCAAGTGAAGGTGCCAGTCGTCAGGGGTCTGGATCGTTAAGCGAGTCATAATGATGAAGAGTTCCTGAAGTTCAGACCGCCCGCAGGCGGTGTGTCGTCAATAAAATGGGTTAAAGCTTACACAGGGTATAAAGCTTAGTTGC
This sequence comes from Pontibacterium sp., assembly GCA_049603715.1. Lineage (GTDB taxonomy): Bacteria > Pseudomonadota > Gammaproteobacteria > Pseudomonadales > Balneatricaceae > Pontibacterium. The sequence goes on from JBMYSW010000002.1 coordinate 77,968, forward strand.
CGCCATTGTACCACTACTGGCAAAGCTCTACGGAGGTTTTTACCCGCGCTTTTTTGCTCAAGAGGCTTTCAAAGATATTCAGTGTGCTTGGCGCTCAGCATGAAGGTATTAGCCTTCGATTGGCGGCGCTTCGTAAGGTTCGATCACATAGGCTTCGAGAGAGTAACCCGAAGATGCTAGATCGTTGTGGGTGTTTTCGATGGTGAGCTTACCTGTTACCCAAATGGCGTCGTAGAGGTTGTCGATGCTGGTGCCGGGCTCAAAGTTTACGTACACAATTTGGTTTGATGGTGGCGGTGGCAGGTGTAAGCAAGCGCCAAAGTAGGGTACCAAAAAGAAGGTTTTAATGGTTTCGCCATCGCCTTGTACCGGCACAACAAACCCCGGAATACGTACCATTTTTCCGTCCATTTCTGGGACGATGGGCGCAGACTGTAGCTTGGCCATCATCTCGTCCATCAACAACATGGCTTCGTTACTGTAGTCGTCGATATTGGCCAGCTGCTCTTGTTGGTCGTCAAACAGGGAATCAAGGGAGTAGTCTTCGGGCATCAGTGCCGACCAGTCGAGCTGGGTGACGGGCTCGCCATTGACGGGCGGTAACTCAGCGTGGGCGACTGCCGTGAAAGAAGTGAAAATCGTAAAAAAGACTGCTAAAAGTGTGTTTTTCATTAAAGCTTGACCGTCATGCCGTCTGATAAAGAGTGTCGATACGCTTGATACGCCGGAATCGCGCCCATTGTACTGCCGATTGCTAATACATAGCCAATCAGCTGCCATTGGTAGCTACTCAGTTGACTCACTTCTAGACGTAAACCCATGTGTGTTTCTAACACAGGCGTGACGATTAACAGGGTGATGTAAAGCAGCCCAATGCCCAAGATGCAGCCAAGGGCACTAAGCAGTGTGGTTTCGAGCAATAACAAACTCACGACTTGATGCATTTTGGCACCGGTGGCTCGCAAAATCGCTATTTCGCGACGGCGCTCGTTTAGGCTGCTAAGCATCACCGCTAACATGCCGATCAAGCCCGTCGCCACCACGGCTGATGAGACAAGCAGTAGCGCTTTTTCGGCAAGCGACATCATGCTCCAAAGTTGGTTAAGAGCGACACCGGGCAAAATGGCGGAGAGGGCCTCTTTAGGGTAGCGGTTGATCGCTCTTTGTAGATGAAAAGTACCTGACTTGTTTTTTAGGCCAAGTAAAACCGCAGTGACGGCTTTGGGCGTTAAGGTTTCACCGTTGGGAGGAAGGTTTTGGGCCCCCTGATGAATCGCTTCAATGGCATGAAGTGAGACATGCAGGCTGTCGTCAACAGGCGTACCTGTAGGCGCCAAAATACCGGTGACTTTAAACGGAAAACCATCGTGTTTTACAAAACTGGTGCTGCCGGTGCCATGGGCGATGACGATGGGTTGGTTGAGTTTATAACCTAGTTTTTTTGCCACATTTGCCCCAATAACCACATCAAAATTGCCATTAAAACGTTCGCCTTGTGCAAGGGATAAGGCATAGCCGTTGCCGTACTGATAATGGTCAAAGTAGGCGTTGGTAGTACCAATGACGCGATAGCCGCGGTGGGAATCGCCCAGCGAAAGGGGAATGGTCCAACTCACCATAGGGTGTTTGGCCAGCGTTTGATAGCTGTTCCAGCTCATATCGTTAGTGGCATCGCCCATGCGAAATACCGAGTAGAGCAGCAGTTGAACGGGGCTACTACGCGCACCCACTACAAGGTCGGTGCCCGAGATGGTATTGGCAAAGCTCGATTTAGCGCTGGTGCGAATGGACTCCACCGCCAGTAACAGTGCAACACTGAGTGCGATGGTTAGTAGGCATAACAAGGTGGTGGCACGGCGGTGCCACATGCTGCGCCAACACAAGGATAATAAGGCCATTATTCTGCCTCCAACGGCTGAGCTGCACGATTAATGTCCTGAAGTGCGATGCGACGATCAAAGCCCTCGGCGATGCTTGGGTCGTGGCTTACAAACAACAAAGTGGCTTGTTGCTGTTTACAGGCGCTAAACAACAGCTCTAAAAAGCGGTCGCGCAGGGGCGCATCAAGGGCAGAGGTGGGCTCGTCGGCAATGATGATCGGAGGCGAGCCTATCAGCGCACGTGCGGCGGCCACACGCTGTTGTTGACCTACCGACAATGCAGTCACTGGGCGATTAAACAGTTCGGCTCCCAACCCCAATTGGTTTAGTAGTGCTTCGGCGGCTTGCTCAGGTGTTTGCTGTTGCGCTTTTAGTCGTGCTTTTCGTGCCGCCGAAAACTGGCAGGCGAGGGTGACGTTTTCGCGCATCGAAAGGTATGGCAGTAGGTTAAACTGCTGAAAAATAATGCCAAGGTTATCGGCGCGAAAACTATCTCTTTTACTGTTGCTGAGTTGCGCTAGCGATTGCCCAAGTACACAAACATCACCCCGAGTCGGGCTAAGTACACCGCTGACTAAGTTGAGCAATGTAGTTTTACCACTGCCCGAAGGCCCCTCTAAAAACACATGCTCACCTTGTTTAATGGTCAGCTCGTTTATCTCGATAACGGGCGAGTGGCTTTGCCATTCAAAGCCCAGCTGGTTTATCGAAACGGCAAGTGGGGCGTCTTCGGGTGTGTGCATAGCGTACTTTATTTGATGCGAATGTTGTGGCTGCTCGCGCTGAGTTTACCACCCGATTGCTTCATACCCATAATTGCTTGGTAGTTGATTTCTTCGGTGTGCTCAAATTGCGCGAACGCCTGAACGTCTAGGGCGCTAATGGCAGTAGGACTCTTACACTCGTAGGTGTAATTCGCTTCAATTTCTGTATGACCGCCTTCGTTGTGGTGATCATGCTCGTCGTGATGCTCATCGTGATGCTCATCGTGATGCTCGTCATGGTGCTCGTCATGGTGCTCGTCATGGTGCTCGTCATGGTGCTCGTCATGGTGCTCGTCATGGTACTCGTCGTGGTGCTCGTCGTGGTGCTCGTCATGATGCTCTGCAGGTATTTTGTACGGCATATCAACATCAACACTTGCGAGGGTACAGCCCGCTGCAGCGGGGAGCGCCAGTACGCCGGCTTCTAGCTTTGTTTGAGCGGTGTGAACAGCATCCCATTGTGCATGTGATTCTGGGGCATGCTCAAAACCCAAAAAGTTAGCAGCTGGGCCGTAAAGCGAGACCGACAAGGTTTGTGCGTCAAGCACGACATCTAATGACGAAATACCATGGGTGTGGGCACCGTGCATTTCGAGCTCAGAAGCGTGAGCTACTTGAGCATTAAAAAGAGCAAGACCTAACAAAGACAGCGGAGCTTTTAGCAACGACATGAGGTTTACCTTGGGTTGTACCTTAAAGAGTGATTTAAAAATAAGTCGCAATAAAAGTTATAATATAACATTTCTTTTGGGTTTGGCGAGTGGGTTTGGTGTGATGTGGGAGAGGGGGGCTGAAAACGGTGCGGGTGTCGTGCTCGCTAAATGGATTAAGGAGCTGTAAGTATAAGAGTGTAAAAAGTTATCTTTTTGGTAATAAAAAAGCTACATTTGTAATGCAATGTAATACAAGTGGATTTAAAAGGTATTGCTATGAAGACAGAAATGCTAAGTACCCGCATAGACCATGATACAAAGATCGCATTTACCAGTGTTTGTAACGAAATAGGCCTAAGCACTTCGCAGGCGTTAAAGCTGTTTGCAAAGGCAGTTGTTAATCACGGCGGTATTCCGTTTGAGCTAAAAGCCAAGACACCGAATGCGACGACCGTAGCAGCAATGGAAGAGCTCGAAGCCGGAAAGGGAAGTAAAGCGAGTGATGTAGAGCAATTATTTAGTGAGCTTGGCGCTGGTGAGTAATGCTGACACTTGAATACTCAACCCAGTTCAAAAAGGATTTTAAGAAGATAACGAAACTGCCTATATCTGAGGTGGTAGAGGTCGGCCATGTTATTAAACAGTTACAGCTGAAGGTTGAGCTACCTGAGAAGTATGTAGATCATGCCCTCTCGGGTAATTGGCAAGGCTACCGAGACTGCCATGTAAAGCCGGACTTGGTGTTAATCTACAAGGTAGAAGCGACTGCTTTGAAGCTCGCTAGAATAGGCAGCCATAGCGAGTTGTTTAGGTAAGGCAGAAGAATTTGCCGGGCTTTATTCACACCTTTCGCCCTTTACTCTCTCCCGATTGGGTGGGGGTATAAAGCGCGCTTCGGTCGTAAATAAAAAAAGGCTGACAAACGCCAGCCTCAAGGGGTGTTTAGGTAAAGCACTGCGAGTGCAAGGATTAGAGCAGGAGAGAGCAGCGCTTTACCGAGTGCAATTAAGCAAAGACTCCAAGTGCTTACGCCTCAGTGTCGTTTTCAGATTCAAACTCGTACCACATAACGTTGATGATACCGAGTGCACATGCGAGTAATACACCTAAGATCCAAGCGAAGTACCACATAATTTTTGTCCTCTAGGTTTTGGCGGGTGGTGGCACCCGCCAGTATTCAATTGAGTTGTTCAGCCAGCGATTAGAGCGGCTAGTAAGTTCCGTGAGTGTTGCCTTGGATTTCGGCAACGCTGACTTTTCGCCACATTTTCACGTAACACCACACGGTGTAGAACAATACGATTGGCAAGAAGATCAGTACGGCGATCAGCATCACGTTTAGTGTCATGTGGCTAGATACCGCATCCCATAGAGTCAGGCTGACATCTGGGTTGATGCTGCTTGGCATCACAAATGGGAACATAGACACACCTGCAGTGGCGATGACACCCAGTAGTGCAACGCTGCTGGCAACAAAGCCTAAGCCTGCTTTATTGTCTTTAGAGAACCATGCAGTCGCGGCAGTTGCCGCCAAAGCGAGCAGTGGGCAAAGGATAGTCAGTGGCATGTCTTGGTAGTTGCTCAACCATGCGCCGTCTACCAACTCAACGCTTTTACCGAGTGGGTTTGCGTAGCCTTGAGTATCGACTGTAGTAGTGATGACAAAGCCTTCAAGGTTTGCTACCCAAATGCCTGCTAGGCAGAAAAGTACGAAGGTTGCGACTGCTGCCCAGCGGCTAAGTGCCGCTGCACGTTGGCTTACAATGCCGTCGGTACGAAGCTGCAACCAAACACCACCATGCATCACCAGCATTGCTACACTTACCAAACCTGCCAAGATGGCAAAGGGGTTAAGTAGGCCAAAGAAAGAGCCTGTGTAAGTGGCACGTAAGAACTCATCTAGAGTGAAAGGCACCCCTTGTAGCAAGTTGCCAAAGGCTACGCCGAACACCAATGCAGGTACAAAACTACCTACAAACAATGCCCAGTCCCAACCATTACGCCATTTAGCATTGTCGAGCTTGCTGCGGTAATCAAAGCCGAGTGGGCGTAAAAACAGCGCGAACAAAACCAGAATCAGTGCGAAGTAGAAGCCAGAGAAGGCGGCTGCGTAAACCATTGGCCATGCGGCAAATAAAGCACCCCCAGCGGTGATTAACCATACTTGGTTACCGTCCCAGTGGGCGCCGACGGTGTTAATTACCACGCGGCGCTCATCGTCAGTTTTTGCGACGAAGGGCAGCAAGATGGCTGCACCCATGTCCATGCCGTCGGTGATGGCGAAGCCGATAAGCAATGCGCCTACCAATAGCCACCAAATCAGTTTGAGTGTTTCGTAATCGAATAACATCTTTCTGTTCTCCGTGATGGTTAGGCAAGTGTCGCTTTAGGCGCCGCTTGGGTTTCGAAGTGGTAACGGCCTGTGTGCAATGAGCTTGGGCCTTTACGTGCGAAGTGGAACATTAACCAGAACTCAATCACTGCCAAGATGGTGTAGAAAGAGATGAAGCCAATCATGCTAAGCAGTACATCAGATGCGTTGAGATTAGATGTGGCCATAAAGGTTGGCAGCACTTCACTGATCGCCCAAGGTTGGCGGCCAAACTCAGCAACAAACCAGCCTGTTTCGATGGCAATCCATGGAAGTGGAATACCCCACAAGCAGGCTTTTAGTAACCAGCGTTTTTCTTCGATCACACGACGGGCGTTGAAGTAAAAAGCCAAGGCAAAGATCAGGAGTAACGCGCCACCACATGCCACCATGATGCGGAAGGTGAAGAACAAAGGTGCTACGGGTGGCAAAGAGTCGCGTGCAGCGAGGTCAATTTGTTCTGGTGTCGCATCAACCACTGCGTCTGTGTAACGCTTGAGTAGCAGGCCATAGCCGAGGTCTTGTTTCACGGCGTCAAAGGCGGCGATGTTTTCAGGTGTGTCGTCACCGCTGCGCAATAGCGTCAGTAGGCGGTAAGCTTCCATACCGTTAATGATGCGCGCTTTGTGCTCTTGCTCTAGGTCTTTAAGGCCGGTTACTTGCTCATCAAGTGAGCGAGTAGCGATGATGCCCATCACGTAAGGCACTTTAACCGCCATGTGGGTTTCTTGTGCGTCGTCGTCAGGCAGGCCAATCACTGTAAAGGCAGCGGGTGCTGGCTCGGTTTCCCACTCGGCTTCAATGGCGGCCAGTTTCACTTTTTGCACTTCACCGACTTCGTAACCAGACTCGTCACCCAACACGATAACAGACAAGATAGAAGCTAAACCAAAGCCCGCAGCGACAGAGAAAGAGCGTTTAGCAAAGGCCAAGTCGCGACCTTTTAGCATGTAGTAAGCACTGATGCCCAATACAAACATAGCAGCGGCAACGTAGCCGGCGGCGACAGTGTGAATGAACTTCACTTGTGCCACAGGGTTAAATACGAGCTCGGCAAAGCTGGTCATTTCCATACGCATGGTTTGGTAGTTGAACTCAGAACCCACAGGGTTTTGCATCCAGCCATTGGCAATCAAAATCCACAGCGCAGACAGGTTAGTACCCAAGGCCATAAGTGTGGTGGCCATTAAGTGTTGGCGTTTGCTTAGGCGGTCCCAACCTAAGAAGAACATACCCACAAAGGTAGACTCTAGGAAGAATGCCATTAGGCCTTCAATCGCTAAAGGTGCGCCAAAAACGTCACCTACGTAGTGAGAGTAGTAAGACCAGTTGGTGCCAAACTCAAACTCCATAGTAAGACCAGTGGCCACACCAAGAGCAAAGTTAATACCAAAGAGCTTGCCCCAGAACTTGGTCATATCACGGTAAATTTCTTTACCGGTCATAACGTAAACGGATTCCATAATCACAAGAATCCAGGTCATACCAAGGGTTAGGGGTACAAATAGAAAGTGGTAGAGAGCGGTAATCGCAAACTGCCAACGAGAGAGATCAACTAAGCTGTCATCAATCATGGGGGCATTCCTATGCGCGTTGTGTGCTTGGGTTGTTTCGTTAGCGGGGTAACGAGATATATTAGATGTTTCATAGTATATGAACTTTCAGAAATTTCTGAAAGTTAAATTTAAAACCCTTTTAACCTATGTGGTTATATTTATATATCTAATAGTTATATATGGGTTAATTCTTTGATTTATGTCAAAAAATTAAAGATTTTGCGGTGAACATGGCGTTTTTTGAGACGAGTAAGCCTAAAGCGCAAGCGAGTAAAAGAGGCCCAAAAAACAGGGGCGATTCGAGGTTGGGTTGTGGTAGAGAGGTGTAAACGCGGTAGTAAATCGCCAATGGCGCTTTGAGCAGCAACTAAACCAGAGGGGTAAAAACAACGAAGCCGCACTATTAAGCGCGGCTTGTTGGGGTGATCTTATTGGGCAGATGAAGCTTAAGCTGGGTCTTTAACTTCTTGCTTATCTTTGTTACTGCCTAACAAGGTCTCTTTAAGGCTAAGCATTTTTGAGACACCTGAGCCAAGCTTCATAAGCGTGTGCAGCTTGTCGGGGTCGAGGCGTTGAAGCTCACCTGCCCACTGCGTCAGCATTTCAAGAAGGTCGTGGATCTCGCGCATTTTTTCGTGTGCGTGAGCTTGGGATGCGTTTTGAGGCTCGTCGCTTAAAATATCGTTAAGCAGTGCAAGGGTAGGGTCGACTTCGCGCTTTTGGCGCTCTTCAAATACGGTGTTAGCCATTTCCCAAATACTGCCACGGGGCGAGAAGTAATCTTTACGGTCGCCAGGGATATGCTGCAACTGAACCAAGCGCCACGATTGTAGCTCTTTAATACCCATACTGACATTGCCGCGAGAGATGCTGAGCGTCTCGGCAATTTCGACGGCACTCAGGGGTTTATCGCTAATCACTAAAAGCGCATACATTTGGCCAACGGTGCGATTAAAGCCCCATTGGCTGCCCATTTCGCCAAAGTGATATACAAAGCTTTCTAGTTTTGGTGTGAGTTTCATACAGGTAACAAAGTTTCAGATATTTCTGAATATTTAAGCATACTTCTATTGGTCGGGTCACTTAAAACAATCATTACTTGATAAAACCTTGATATAAGCACGCAGTTTTGAACCCTGCGTTAGAGTACGACCGCAAAAACGCAAAAGCCCGAACAGTATGTTCAGGCTTTTTGGGGGGGCGAGTGTTGCAGTGGAGTAAAGGTGGTTTGGGGGAGGCAGAAACCACCCAGCAGATCGATTGCAAAGCCTGCTTTTATTACTCGTCTACTAGCTTGCTTTAGGGATGTGGTTGTTTTTTACGTAGAGGTCTAACTCGGTAAAGCCACCAATGTGCTCTGTGCCGTAAAAAACCTGAGGAACCGTTTCTACCGGTTTACCTGCCGACTTTTCGAGGTCTGCTTTGCTGATACCTTCTTCATGGATATCGATGTACTTAAACGGAAAGTTCTCACGCTCGCACAACTCTTTTGCTCGGCGGCAGTAACCACAACCTTCACGGCCAAAAATCGTAAAACGTTTCATGTTTGACTCCTCTCTGGGTTTCAACGACTTGGTGTTATTTAAGCAGCTGCGATCTTTTGCGGCCAATTAGGCTTGTTTATCTGTTTCATTGTGGCGGGCTATTAGGAGATGGCGTGTGGTTTAGGCGCAAGCTGACAGCGAACAAACTGAATAAATAGGCCTTGGAGGAGTTTTCCCAAGCATCTGTGGATAACATTGTTTGTAACTTGATATTAGTTGCTTACAGCCCTTGCTACGTAAGGCTTTATAGTTTTTGATTGAATTTTATGCACTGATGCTAAGTGGCTGAAAGATATATGATTTTTTTGTTTATTAAGTGAGCAAAGATGGTTTGGCGTACAACAGGGGTGTACGGCTTGTTTTGTGACGCTTTTGTATAAACGAGGCGCAAAAAGGTATTAAAAGGCAGTTTTAGCGAAAGGAATATAAAGAAAGGGATAGAAGTTTAGGAGTAGATGCTTAGGAATAAATGGCGAAGGAAAGTCGTAAAGCAACCTTAGCTCTCTCTTTGCTGCGTCAATCGAGCGAGAGGGAGCCAAGGCTGAGGGAAGTACTGAACGAGGGCGATTAAGCCTGAGCTTGAAAGCAGGAGCAGGCTTTTACTTACCAGTCGGACTGGCGTTTAGGCTTGCGTCCCATTGAGGCCAAAATAGCGCCCAGCAAGATGCCACCAAAGGCCACCAAGCCGCCGTAGGTAAACCAGCGCATTAAGTTACTTGAGTCGAGGTTTTGCATACTGTTGCTCAAGCGGGTTATTTCTTCTTTAAGGGCGCTGACTTGCTGATTGAGTTCGTCGCGCTCGACTTTGATGTCGGTTAAGTCGGCTTGTAGTTGCGAGATGGACATTTGGCGCTGCTCAGCTAGCTGTTGCGACGACTCTAGGTCGGCCTGCAAACTTGGTAGTAGCGAGAGCTGGCTAGGGCCTGTGCTGACAAGGTCTTGCGACATCCAACCGGTTCGACCACCTTCGGTGCGAATTTGAACATATTTGTTTTGGTTGTTGCGCTGCAAAATCGTAACCGCTTCGCCACTGCGAACACGGCCGCTGATGCGGTATTGGCTGCTGGGGCCGCTGTGGTAAAACACTGGTGCGTTATCGGCAATGTGCGCTGCTTCCTCGGCTGAGGCAACAAGCGGAGTGACAGAAAGGGCAGCGATAAGGGCTGAGGCAAAAAAACGAAACTTCATGGCTAATGTAAACTCCAACGAATCACGCGTTGATTACGGTCAATTGTAATCGCAGCGGTAAAAATTAACCGACAATAAAAAAGCGGTGCGCATCATAAGGTCAAACGGTGCGCTATCCAACCCATAAATCTCATATACAACTTATAACAAGCCTAAGGCGCTCTTTATTCAGTTGCGTACAGCTGGTCGAGCCTTACAGGCATCGGGCAAACACCAGGCAAAAATCGGGCGTTACGTCGACCCAGCGCCTACAAAAAATAGCTAAAAAGCGGCGAAGGTAAAGTGGCCGCTCGCAGGGGCTTGTTTCTGGTTTATATCGACTTCACTCGAAAGCTGACTTAAAAGCGTCTTAAACTGTTTTAAGCTTAGTTTAAAAGACAACAAAAGTCGTAAACGGTTCCGCATTAATCATCAAAAAGGTAATCCTAGCGCCTTATCTCAAATTTGCCATGATTTTTTCTGAGCTAACTGCTGCGATTTTGAGCAAACTGGTAACGAAACCAACGTAATGGAGTGTGTTTCGCTTAAATTATCCATGACATTGGCCGCTGTTCGTACCAGAATAGAAACACATTTCGCTAAGTAGGCCTGAGCTAAGCTCGGCCTTTGTTGTTTTGGACGATTATAGAGAGAACCTCATGCCAGAAAATATGCCCGAACTTTTAGATACCTATGTTTACCCTTGGGCTATTAATTTAGCCATTGCTATTGCTATCTTTTTTGTGGGTCGCTTCGTTGCTAAACAACTTGTGTCGATTCTTGAGCGTATTATGCGTCGCATGAAGGTTGACGACATGCTTGTTGCCTTTGTGGGCTCCATCGCTAATGCCTTACTTCTACTTGTTGTTATTGTGGCATCTCTCGATCACTTGGGCGTTGATACCACCTCTTTGATTGCCATCGTTGGTGCAGCGGGCCTAGCGGTAGGCTTGGCACTACAAGACTCACTTAAGAACTTTGCAGCGGGTGTGTTGCTAATTATCTTCCGTCCGTTTCGCGAAGGTGACTTTGTTGAGGCAGGTGGTGTTGCTGGTGTAGCTGAGCATATCTCTATCTTTAACACCATTATGCGCACCGGTGATAACCGCGAAGTTATCGTACCTAACGGTAAAATTTACAGCGATGTCATCACTAACTTCTCTCGTCGCGAAACACGTCGTGTGGATTTGGTATTTGGTATTGGCTACGGTGACGACCTTAAAAAGGCCAAAGCGGTGCTACAAGATATCGTTGAGAAAGATGAGCGCGTTCTAAAAGAGCCTGCACCAGTGGTAGCGGTTTCGGCGCTTGCCGATAGCAGCGTAAACTTTATCGTTCGCCCTTGGACCAAAACATCGGATTACTGGCCAGTTTACTGGAGCATCACTGAGCAAGTAAAACTTCGCTTTGACGAAGAAGGTATTTCTATTCCATTCCCACAAATGGATGTACACCTTCATAAAGAAGAGCCAAGCGAAAAAGAAGAAAGCGGCGAAGAGCGTAAAGCTTAAGATTGCTCTATTTTTTCATTGTCGCCTGTACTAATAGTACAGGCTGAACTGGTGGGCTGGTGAATTGTAAACTGCAAAGCGCTTATCAAAGCCCATTAAAAACCCGCTGCGTATGTATCTACGTAGCGGGTTCTTTGTTGAGCAATACATGGGTGTGTTGAAATAATACACCCTGTATTTTTAGCTAGTTAGTCTCGTCGCCGTTTTGTATCGTCAAGGTTGCCCTCAGGTCGCGCGCCTCTTGCTGTGCCTTTTGGCATTCCACACGATAGGTGAAAATTTCAGATTCCTTATGCTCTAAGCGATGCTCTAGTCGCTCAATAACAGCCGACTTGTGTGCAAGCTCTAACTCCAGCTGGGCAATTTTGCTTTGCAGTTGTCCCATCATGCCGTAGTTAACCCCGCGGCTTTGACGCTGGTCTTGAGAATCAGGTGTTTCGTTAAAGAGTTTTTGCTCCTTCATTTCGTGCACGATGTGGCTAAAAATCGCCTTTAAATCTGCCGACTCCCGCGACGAATATTTAATGTGGCTTTCCATTGCATCGTGTGCGCTGGCCACACCGATAGAACCCGCCAATACATGCTCGACCATACGGTGAAACTCTACGAGCTCGATAATGGTGATGCGCGAGCGCCCTGCGATGAGCATGTCTTCGGCGATGTGTGCCATTTGAGCGGTGGCTTTGTCTTGTGGCATGTAAAGCGACAGCATATTGAGTGCTTCGTGGTATTTATCATCGAACACAATGTAGTTATCGAGCCCTGCTGAACGCGAGCGACTGTGGCGATTGCCCTGGGCTAAGGCATACATAAACTCAATGGTAAAGGTGCGCTCGCGCTTACGCGGGTGATACCACATGGAGCCAAACATAAACACCAGGGTGTTGAGTAGTAGAGACCAAAATACGCAATGAGCTACGGGGTTAAGGTAATCTACACCGAGCAGCCCCTGGGGCTTGAGCCACTCGATACCCCAAATGCCTTCGGTTAACCAAACACGGGGTAGGTTGCCCATTTCGATAAGGGTGGGTACCAGCATGGTAATGACCCAAATGGCGCAACCTGTCAGTAGCGACAAAAGTGCACCCATGGAGTTGCCACGGTTCCAAAAAAGCCCACCAAAACCGACCACTGCCAGCTGAAAAATCGCCGTAAACGAGAGAATACCGATGGAGGCTAGCAAGATAGGTTGACTAAGTAACAGCATAAACCCATAGGCGGCCATTAAAATAACGCCGATCAGCAACCAGCGCATGGGCAGTAGGTAAGCGCGTAAAAAGCCAAGGCCTTCTAAGCGCTCGATGGCAGGTACCAGTAGGTGGTTACTGGCCATGGTAGCAAGTGCCACTGTGGTTAAAATCACCATGCCAGTGGCGGCCGAGAAACCGCCTAAAAACACAACCCCTGCCATGAAGGTGTCGCCTTTTGCCATAGGCAGCAAGAGCGCAAAAAAGTCTGCTTGCGAGGCAGGAATATCTGACAGTAAACCTGCGGCGGCAATGGGAATAACAAACAGGTTAATGAGCACAACGTAGAGTGGGAACATCCACATGGCACCTTTAATGTGGCTGCGATGGGTGTTCTCTACCACGGCGACATGGAACTGCCTTGGCAAAAAGTGAATCGCAACAAAGCTTAGTGCCAATAGGCTCAGCCACTGGCCAGTGGCTCCTTCTGGTTTACCAAGGGCAAGGAGGTGGTTGAGGTTGTTGGCGTGAATTTGCGTAAACACATCGCCAAAGCCATTAAATACGCCAAAGCACACGTACAGGCCAATGGCGATAAAGGCGGCGAGCTTAATCAGGCATTCGAACACAAGGGCGGCAATCATGCCTTCATGGCGCTCAGTTGAGTCGAGGCGGCGAGCACCGAAGGCGATGGTGAATAACAGCATCAAAAAAAGCACCAGTAGGGTGCTGGAGCTTTCGCCATCGATTTGTGTGTGGCCTTCGGTCATCAGGCTAAAGGACTGGCCAATCGCCCTAAGTTGCAATGCGATGTAAGGCACAATGCCAATAATGGCCATTAAGCTAACCAGAGCGGCGATCTTTTTAGAGCGGTTATATCGGGTAGAAATATAGTCGGCGACGCTGGTGAGCCTAAATGTGTTGCGGGCGTTAATCATCGGACGAATCGTCCAAGGCCAACACCAAACACCCACCACAGCACCAACATAAATACTGAGATAAAGCAGGCCGTTTTCGGCAGCAAAACCGGTGCTGCCATAAAAGGTCCAAGAGGTGTGATACACCGCGAGTGACAGGGCATAAATCCACGCGCCATCAAGGCTTTTGCCCTTGGCTATTTTGTAGCGCTCTACGCCTTGGGCGACAGCAAACAAAATACCAACGTATGAAAATATAATGAGGGTTAGAACTGAACTCGAAATCATTGGCTCGGTACCTTCCTTAAAACCACGGTGCGGTCTCCTTGCAGTTTAGCGTTAAAGCTGATTTGCAGCGATATTTTTATCGGTAGATAATGCTTTCCCTAAAGCGTGGCGTTAAAAAAAAGAGGCAAATGCAGTGAAGCTAAATTGTGATATGGGCGAAAGCTTTGGGGCTTGGACAATGGGTAAAGATGACCAAGTGATGCCTCATGTCCACATGGCGAATGTGGCGTGTGGCTTTCATGCGGCCGACCCTATGGTGATGACTCAAACCGTTGCCCTCGCAAAAGCGCACGCTGTGACCCTAGGCGCCCACCCCAGCTACCCTGACCTTAGCGGCTTTGGCCGTCGTAATATGGCGTGCAGCGCGGCAGAAATTACCGCCATGGTGATTTACCAAGTTGGTGCTCTTGAGGCGATTGCCCAAAGCCAAGGTATGATAGTGAGCTACGTTAAACCCCACGGTGCCCTTTACAATCAAATGATGGCCGAGCCAAACGTGCTGACGGCGGTTATGGAGGCGGTGGTTAAGCTTAATATCGGCCGCCAACAGCCACTGGCATTGGTGGTACAAGCAGGGGTGAATACCGACTCTATTAACGCACAGGCCAAGGCACTTGCACTGCCACTGGAGCACGAAGCCTTTTTAGACCGCGCTTATCGCGATAATGGCTTATTGGTAGCTCGCAGCCAGCCCGGTGCTGTTATTACCGACCCTGCGGCATTGATGGCGCGCTTAGATACCTTGTTAGCTTCGGGTGAGATTATTAGCGAGTCGGGCAACGCCTTAGCGATTAACCCCACTACCTTGTGTGTGCATGGCGACTCGCCTGCCTCCATCGCGCTGATTGCTCAAATGCGTCAACGCATCGACCAATATCAGGCTGCGCAATGAGCAACCTCGACCAAGCTACTGCTCATCAACTGGATTTAACCCTGAGTATTGCCTCTGTTGATGCGCTGATGGTGTATTTGGGGCCTAGCTATGTTTCACCAGAGGACCCAGAGGGCGTTGCGCTCTCGGCTGTTGCGCAACTGGTGCACGCCCTGAATGAAGATCTCGGTGACTCGCTCATTGAGCAAGTACCGGCATTTAGCAGCTTGTTTATTCAGTACGACGCGCAGCAACTTAGCCTAGCAGAGTTACAACGCACCATATTTAAGGCAGCCGAAGGCTGGCACAGCACCGATGAGCGAGCCCAAGGGCCGGGCACGAGCAAAGTTTGGGATGTGCCCGTGTGTTATGAGCCTTGTGTGGCGCTTGACCTCGAAGAGTTTGCACAAGCCTTAAACCTATCGCCGCAAGCGGTAACTGAGCTTCACTCCCAAGGCGATTATCGCGTTGGTGCCGTTGGCTTTAGCCCCGGCTTTGCTTACATCACCGGCCTAGACCCTTCTTTGCAGTTACCTCGCAAAGCGACGCCTCGTACCTCGGTTCCGGCAGGCTCTTTAGCTGTGGCACAGGCCTATACGGCGATCTACCCACAAGCAACGCCCGGTGGCTGGTGGTTATTAGGGCAAACACCTACGCCCTTTGGGCTGGCGCAGGCAAAGGTGGGCGATAGGGTTCGGTTTACGCCTATGAGCCATGAGGCGTTTTTAACGGCTACTGCCGCAGTACTTGATGAAAACACTAGCCCCAAGTCGACAGCTAGTAAGGTTGAGGGCTTAGTGAGTAGTACTGGCAAGGTCGAAGTGCTCGAAGCGGGAGCTATGGTGATGGTTCAAGACCTTGGCCGCCGAGGTGTGCAGCACACCGGATACAGCCAAGGCGGGGTGTTAGATCTACACGCCGCTCACTGGGCGAATTATTTACTGGGTAATCACCAAGACGCGGCACTGTTTGAGGTGGCCCTCTCGCCGCTTAAGTTGCGTTTTTTAGCGCCCACGCGTATCGCATTGACAGGTGCCGAGGTGGGCGCGACCTTAGCAGGGCAGCCGTGTAAAAATTGGGCGAGTCATGAGATTAAAGCGGGTGATGAGCTGTGCTTGGGCTGGCCGAGTCAAGGATTGCGAGCGTATGTGGCAGTGCTCGGTGGTTTTGAGCAGCCAAAGCACTTGGGTAGTCGTAGCCATGTGGCGCGTGAAGCTAATAGCTGCGTTAGTGCAGGCGATACCTTGTTTTATGCGTCAAGCTCTAACGACAAGGCGAGTACTTGTTGGCAAGTACCTGCGCGATTTCAGCGACACTACCTAACCCCAAAGCAACAGCAAGCGGCGTTAATACTGCGTTTGGTGGTTGGGTATCAAGGCGGCGAATTAAGCGAGACTCAGTGGCAAGTAATTGAGCAAAATGAGTACAGCACCAGCCACCAAAGTGATCGCATGGGTTCGCGATTACAGGGGCCAAAAATTGAGCTAAAGGGTGAGGGTTTAGCATCTGAGGCGATCGCCCTTGGTGCGGTTCAGGTGCCGCCGGATGGGCAGCCCATTGTCTTGTTAAACGACCGGCAGACGCTAGGCGGTTATCCAAAGCTAGGTAGTGTATTACCGATGGACTTAGCGAGGCTCGCGCAAGCGGTACCGGGTATAAAGGTGCGCTTTCAGCGTCTAACCTTGGCGCAGGCACAAGCGGCGACGGCCGAGTTTAACCAGTTTTTTACGCCCTAACCTAAGTTGATATTAGGTGTGAGGGCGTAAGCAAGGCCTCGTCATCAACTAGTCTCGTTATCATTGCTTGGGGTGAGGTCGTAGCCGCGTGCTGGCTGGTTGAGCAGTTGGCTAAACTGCCCGTGAGACATGGGTTTGGCCATTAAGTAACCTTGGCCAAACTTACAACCCACGCTGGCCAAAATCTGTGCCTGAGTCGGTGTTTCAATGCCTTCAGCTACGGCTTGTAAACCCAGTTGGTTTGCTAGGTTTATCACCGAGGTGATAATGGCAATATCGGAGGTGGTCGTTTCTAAGTCTTTTACAAACGAACGGTCGATTTTGATGCTGGTGGCTGGCAGGTTTTTGAGTGATGCCAGTGATGAATAGCCGATACCAAAGTCGTCGATGGCGACCCTAAAGCCTTTGGTGCGCAGTGCTTTAATGGTTTTTGAGCAGGCGCTAAAGCTGGTCATCATGTCTTGTTCGGTAATCTCTAGGGTGATCATCTGGGTCAACGCCTTCGAGCACTCGGTGCGCTGATACAGTGATTCGGCGAGACCCTCAGATAGGAACTTACGGCCCGAAAAGTTGACGGAGAACTGCAACTCTTCTAAATCAATACCCAGTGCTTGCCACGCCTTAATGTCGGCCAAAACCTTGTTAAATACCCAGTCGTCAATGTCTTCAATAAGGCCAGTACGCTCTGCTACCGGCAAGAAGGCGAAAGGTGATAAGAAGCCACGCTCTGGGTCATTCCAGCGAATGAGCGCCTCGGCTCCAATCATTTGGTTAAGGCGCAAGTCGTATTGTGGCTGATACACAATTTCAAATTCATTGTTTGCCAAGGCGCGGCGAATGCCTGAGCTAATAGACACCAGTTCGCTGGCGGCTTGGGTCATGCTGTTGTGATACACGCTAAACTGGTCACGACCGGCATGTTTGGCGGTGTACATGGCGGTGTCTGCATTTCGCACGAGAGTGCCCGCATCGTTACCGTGCTCTGGGTACTGACAAATGCCGATACTGCTGGATACAAACACGCGATCATCGTTAAGGTTGTAAGGCTTGCGCAGCTCGGCACAGAGCTCGGCTGCAACACTTTGAGCTTGCTCTAGGTTGGCGAGGTTAGGCAGTAATACCATAAACTCATCGCCACCTAATCGGGCCGGTAGGCCACTCGGAGCACACACAGAAATGATGCGTTGGGCCACGGCTTTAAGCAGCTCGTCACCTGCTTCGTGCCCCATGGAGTCGTTAATGTTTTTAAAGCCGTCGATATCCATGTAAAGCAAGCAAAACTGGCCGTTGCCTGCTTGGCTTTCGCTAATTAGCTCGTCGAGCTTCTCGTAGGCAAAGAGGCGGTTTTCGAGCCCAGTTAGCGGGTCGTGGTGGGCGAGGTAATCAAACTTACTCTTCTCGTTGAGAGTTGCCTTATAAGAGTCATCAAGGCGTTTGGCCATATCGTTAAATGCGTGTTCGATGGTAGCCCATTCATCGCTTCGGTTGAGCTTAATTTGCTGACCAAACTCGTTAGCTTCTACTTGTTCGATGCCTGTAAGCAGGGTATCCAGTGGGCGGCGAATGTTGGTGCGCACCAAGTGGCTAAAGTAAACCAAGCTGAAAAAGGCGGCGGTTGTGGCTGCCAAGATGGCGATAAAACGCAGGTCGGCAATGTTCTTTTCAAGGCGATCCTTGAGGCCAATGGCGCTTAGCTCGACGTTCTTTTCGGTGGTTTCTACAAACGAAATCAGTGCGTTTTGCGAGCTAACCAATGCACCCATAACTATCCAGCGCTGGTCGAGGTTAGCGCGTACTTTGCGCAACACAGCGTTATAGCGACTTAGGGTTTGGTTTATACTTTTGATGTTTGCTTGCACCGCATCAGAGCCATTTTCGAGGTTAGAGAGGTAGAGCTTGAGTAGCCCCAACTCTTTAATGATCTCAATGATGATGACTTTTTCTATATCTGGGGTGATTCGCTGTCGAATCGAGCCGACCATTTTACCGACGTTTAGGTAGGTTTCGCGAATACTCACGGTGCCATCGATGCCGTTGATAAACACCCGTTCGTGATTGTCGCGCAAGGAGTAGAGGTCCTCTTGCGAGATAATCGCATCTAGCTCATCAATTTGGCCTTCAAGGCGTTTATCAACGTCGTTAAGTTGCTTCAAAATGCGATTGAGTGCGAGTGAGCTGCCTAAAAAGCGGTGAAAGTCTTCGATAAACACATTAATGCGCACATTAAATTCGGCGTCGGAAGACAGCGAGCGCATGCGTTGCAGGCGCTCTTCAATTTCAAAACCTTCTTGGCGAATCGCTGCCTCGTTGTACAAAAACGCTTGTTCTAGCAGTTGTACTTTGGTGGCGAGCTCAAAAATCTCACGGCTGACCACCGAGTTGGTCGTCAGGGTGGTGATGTGAGTGCTCGATTCTTCTCGTAGCTGTGTTTCTATTTTATAGAGAGCGTTAATGACCCAACTAATGCCTATGAGCGCGATACACACAAAGACAATGTTGGTGAGGGTAAAACGGCTACTTAGCGAGAGTTGCTGACTAAACTTCATTGTGCGGTCTCTCCTGCCCAAATACGGCTGTAGGCCTGCTTAAACTCCTGTGTGTAGGCAGGGGTTGTGGAGAGGTCCTTGTGGGTTGGGCTCTCGTGGGCGCGAATATTGACCGGAGTAATGAGGTGCGATGATGCAGTAAAGCCGCTGTCGGCTTCGCCATTAAAGGCGCGGTTCAGTTCATCAATGGCTTGCCAACCGTGCAGGGTTAGCGGCTCGGGCACGGTCGCAGACTGATAGGCATTTTGCTTGATACGTGCATAGGCGGCCGCGCTGCCGTCACCCGCAGAAATGCTGACCGGTAGTTGCTGTTCTGGAATATCCGCTGCCTCTAGAGAAGGCACGGCAAAGTCGATGTAGAGGTCGTTTATCACCAAAAAATTGGTAATTTGAGTGCCAAATGTATCAAACAAGCGCTTAATGGTGTTTGGCATTTGGTCTGCTGTGACTTCGAGTGGCAGGTGCTCAATACTCAACACTTCACAGCTGGTGCAGCTGTTGATGATATTGGCCATGGTGGTCGATTTTTCGAGGGCAATGGCGTAGTTGGGGTCAGTAAAGATAACCACTTTGGCTTGGCCTTCGGTCGAAGCAATAGCGTAATAAGCGGCGAGCTTTGCTACATCAAAAGGGTCCGTGGTGAGGTTGCTGAACAGGCCTGCTTTCATATCAGGGCCAGGTGAACCAGAGGCATGCCAACCCACGGCGGCAATGCCTAGCTCTTTGGCAATATTCAGGGTTTCGATATGCTCGTGGGCGTTAAATCCGCCCAAAATAACGCCGTCGGGCTTCATTGCAATGGCTTTAGCAAGCGCTGCCGTTTGGCGGGTGCTTGAGCCTTTGCCATCGATAAACTTTAGCTGCCAGCCAATGGTGCTAGCGGCTTCGGCGACGCCTTTAGCCACGCCGTTGATGCCGTCGTTCCGCAAGTCGGCGGCCACAAATACAATTTCTTTATGAGTTGCTGCGGCTGGGCCAGAGGTTGGACCATCCCACTCGAAGCTTGTACGGGCAGCTTGCTCTACTACGCGGTTAACTTCTGAAAGATCGAGGGCCGCAGCCGTCGCTAGCTTTGTGGCTAACACGCTCAAAAGTAGCAGAGCAAGAAAGACTAATGCTCTGAGAGCGCAGGTTACCGGAACTGCGCTGTGCAATGGGGCTTCCTTTGCCTTTAACGGTGCAAAATCGTGGGTGGTATGCATCATTCGTTAATACGTCGCTTGGAATGGGTTTGATTTATTATTTTTTTCCCGCCTTTGACAGCACTTTCAGAGCTTTATTCTGAGGTGGTTTATATTCAAGGCTGACAAAGCTAGTAAACTCCTCTAGGCTAAGGCTCTTTAAAACATGACCTTTAAACGGATGTTTAATTGCGCAGCCTGCCAAAACATGCAGTAGGTCGAGTAACATAGCATAAATCGCGGAGTTTCATAGATGTTTCGTATTGTCAGTTTAGCATGTTTCTTAGCCCTTACCTTTGGCGCGCACGCTAACCACCCGTCTATCCCTCATAAAGAGTTTCCCGACGATGCTCAGCGTGACTACTGGTTGCCAGAGCAAGTAAACTTGCCTGAAGTGGTGGCGTCTTTTCAGGAAATCGTTAGTGCCCCAAGCCAAGCCATCACGTCAGATCAGTTAAGGTTAGATGGTCCAGTGGAAATAGCACTGGTTTACCCTAGTGCCGACGTGTCGGACTTTTGGGTCAGAAACTATGCGGCGATGACACACCGCCTACAAGAGTTGGGGATTGCTTTTAACACGACTGAGTTTACCTCGCGCCAGATCGAGCATTCGTTGCAAACACGTCAAACCAACGAGGTTCTCAACCGTAAAGACCAGTTTGATTTTGTGATTTTTGGCCCGACTGAGCTTGATATTCAAGCCAAGAATATTCAGCGCCTTGCCGCCTCCGATGCCTTTTCGACCTTTGCCTGGGCCTTTCATACGCCCAAAAAGAACTGGGCCGCACAGCCTGATATGTGGCTAGACTTTTCCAGCGCCTCGGGTGCGCTCACCATGTGCCATTACCTTATTGGCCGCCTTGGTCAAGGCGTTAGCTTTGCCTTAAACCGCGGAATTCTTGGTATCACAGATGATCAGCGCTCGGGCGACTTTGCTAACTGTGTGGAGCAAAAGGGCGACTGGTTTAACAGCTATGAGCACTTTGGCCAGTACCAAAAGCAGGGCGGTGCCGACGGTTTTCGCTTAATTAATAAAAACTTTCCGGAAGTAACGGTTTTGCACAATGCCAACACTGCCATGGCTATGGGTGTGGTGGAAGCCCGAGCGGAACTTGACTCGCCAACTCCGTTGTTTGTAACCGGCTGGGGCGGCACTGCAAAAGAGCTTGAAAAAATTAGAACGGGCGAGTTAAACGCCACACCCATGCGCATGAGCGACGATGTGGGAGTGGCCACCGCCGAAGCAATTAAGCTGTATTTGATGGGCAAAAGCCGCGAGGTGCCAAAGGTTTACTTAGGGCGCATCACCATCGCCAACGATACTATGACCGATGCTGAGTTGGACGACTTGGAAAAAGAAGCTTTTCGTTATTCTGAGCCGCTACCAGCTCCACGCCCGACGCCTGCCTCACCGGCGACAGAGCCGAGCATGATGTAGTCATTAACCGCGTTTGCGTTAAGCGTCGCTATCGTTTGTCTCTTGTTTCGAATGATTTGATGTACTGCGATGACACCCACACTGGCGAGCATGGCTCGCCTTTTTTACGTCTGGAACTGGGTCTATCCCACCGTCGTGATAAGGGTGGCACTTGAGGATGCGGCGAATCGCAAGGTAGCTGCCTTTGAATAGGCCATGTACCTCGAGTGCTTCTAAGGCATAGCTAGAGCAGGTGGGGTAAAAGCGACAGTTAGTACCAAGAAATGGGCTAATGGCAATTTGGTATAGTCGAATAGGGCCTTTGAGTAACCAGATTAGGCTACAGTTGAGCGCACATAATAGCCGATGCCAAAAGGAAGAAGGGGCCACAAACATACCCTAGGTTGAGTGGTTGGAGACACTGATTATCGCCGATGTCACAATAAAAAACACCCCAGCCAAGGCTGAGGTGCTTCTTAGGTTGCTCTCTTTACATTCGCTGTTTTGCGGTGAGCGTTTTACAGGTGCTCTTCGGCATACTCTGCCAGTGATGAGCGGAACACGCCTTCGAGGTGAACATTTGCCGCGCCAGGATAGTCTTTAAAGCGCTCTACGATATAGGTCAGCCCTGATGTGAGTGGTGTGAGGTAGTTGGAGTCGATTTGCGCCAAGTTACCTAAGCACACCATTTTTGAGCCCTTACCACAGCGGGTGATAATGGTTTTTAACTGCGAAGGTGTGAGGTTTTGGGCTTCGTCGATAATCACTACGGCATCTTGAATGCTTCGACCCCGAATAAAGTTTAAGGACTTAAACTGAATATTGCCTTTTTCGAGGGCGTACTTGATGCTGAACTGTGGACGCTCGTCATCCTCGTGCATGGCTTCGAGGTTATCGTGAATGGCGCTGAGCCAAGGCGCCATTTTTTCTTCTTCGGTACCCGGCAAAAAGCCAATGTCCTCGGCCACCGGTGGTGTGGATCGAGTCACGATAATCTTATTGTAGCGTTTTTGCTCAATCACCATTTCAAGGGCACAGGCCAAGGCGATCATGGTTTTACCTGAGCCCGCAGCGCCATTTAAAATAGCTAAATCAACTTTCGGGTCCAACATGGCTTGCATGGCAAAACCTTGCTGAATGTTAATCGGCGAAACGCCCCACGCATCCTCTTCCATTAGGCGCTCATAGCCTAAGTCTAATAGCTTGACCGACTCGTCATTGGTCGAAATGACCCGTGCTGCAAAGGATTCGCTGTCGTCATAAACATACTCGCAAGGGTAAGTGTTGGGCAGCGCCTCACGGCTGAGCGTGTGGTAAGCATCAAGGCCCTCGCGGTGTGTTTCGACTTGGGTCACCGTCTCCCAAAAAGAACCTTCGATTTTTGTGTGCCCAGCAGGGAGTAACTCAAGGTCCGATACCAATTGGTCGGTGCGGTAATCCTCGACTTTTTTGAGGCCCGCCCCCATGGCTTTGAGCCGCATATTGATGTCTTTGGTTACCAGTACCACTTCGCGATTAGAGTGGACGGTTTGCAGGTGCAGTGCGCAGTTGATAATGAGGTTGTCGTTGCTCTTATCTGATGGGAGAAAGCCCCGTCGCATGCTCAGTTCATGGTCTGGAAATATGTTGAGCATGCCCAGTGGTTGGTTTTCTGAAATGGTTTTAGGGCGCAAAATTTTAACGCCCGAGGTAATTTCATCAGCACTTTTTGCGTTGCTTAAAATCGCGTCAATGGCGCGAATGGCGTGTCGCGCTTCACCTGACACACTCTTTTTGCGATCTTTAATGCTGTCGAGCTCTTCGAGCACCGTCATTGGAATGGTGATGTCTTGCTCTTTAAACTCGTAAAGACACTTAGGGTCGTGAAGAAGCACGTTGGTATCGAGAATATAGAGTTTGCTAGCGGTCATATAAGGGCATCCTTATGCAGCTCGAAAAAGGGAATAACCTGAAAATCGAAGGTGCGTTGGTGCGAAGTTAAAGGGTGGGTTGGAGTCGTTTGGCAAGCAAAAGGGAGGCGGTGCAGAAGTGTGGGCGTAGCAGTAGCGCAGGCCAAGTTGGCCAGGCGTTTACATCGCCTTAAGGGTATGGCTAACGTTTGTATAAGTCGCATACAGATAATAACAACCTCCGGCGTTTTAGTGGCTCGGTCGTGCTTAGAAACTCTCCCCAAATAAAAAAATGGGCAAGTTGGCCAAGCTAAAAATCCTTTTGCTTTGATTGCATACTGGTACGGAAGCTTGGACCCTGTCAAGAGACTCAAGCGAATATTTGCAGCTTAGTTCATTTGCTTTGAATCTCAAGTGCTCATGTGGCAAGAGTGTTTTTCATCAATAACTTAACGATTGTTTTTTGCGGACAAACTGATCTATATTGAAAAAACACACTCGAGCGCTTGAGCGCCAAGGTTGCCGAGCTTTTATCTGCTTGAGGTGTTTTTCTAAGCCAGCTAGCTAAGTCAGCTACCCATGCCAACTACATGAGTCGATCAATAACCTATCATGTCTCAAAGCACGCTGGCTAAACCCACTAAAGGGGGGATTGCAATGCAAAATGAATCCTTTGTTTCTGCCAATGTTACACCACCTGTTTCTATGCCAAGCCTGTCGCCTCACGAAGTCGCACGACTACAGGACGACAGCGCTTCTGGCTTGTATCACCTGTTTCGAAAATGCTGCTTGGCGGTACTGAATACCGGCAGTGAAATTGACAGCACCAAGCTCATTTTAGAGCGCTTTAAAGACTTTGATATTCGCATTACGGCTAAAAACCAAAGCGTGCAGCTTGTGATTGAAAATGCGCCAGCCAGTGCCTTTGTTGATGGTGAAATCATCGAGGGTATTAAGGAGCATTTGTTTTCGGTTTTGCGTGACCTACTGTACATGAAGCAAAACTACGATTTGGTTTCAGAAGGTTTGTCAGAAAGCGAAGCTATAACTCACCGTGTCTTCCAAATGATTCGACATGCCAATGTCATGGTGCCTAAGCGAAAGCCAAATTTAGTTGTGTGCTGGGGCGGCCATTCCATTAGTCGTTACGAATACGATTACACCAAAAAAGTTGGTTACGAATTGGGCTTACGAGGAATGGATATTTGTACGGGCTGTGGCCCCGGTGCAATGAAAGGGCCTATGAAGGGGGCCACTATTTCTCATGCGAAACAGCGCTTAACCGAAGGGGTTTATTTGGGTATTACCGAGCCAGGTATTATCGCAGCTGAGAGTCCGAACCCTATCGTGAACCAGCTCATGATTATGCCGGATATCGAAAAGCGCCTCGAGGCCTTCGTGCGTTTAGGCCATGCGATTATCGTCTTTCCGGGCGGTGCTGGCACGGCTGAAGAGATTCTTTATCTTCTAGGTATTTTGCTGCATGAAAAAAACCGCGATGTGCCTTACCCGCTTATCTTTACCGGCCCAGAGGGCAGCGAAAACTACTTTGCAGTGGTCGATGCCTTTATCAAAATGGCCTTAGGCGAAGAAGCTGCACAGCGCTATAAAATCATTATTGGCGACCCCATTGCGGTGGCAGCCGAGGTTAAGGCCTCGATGCAAGCTGTGACGGACTACCGTCGCCAAACCCACGAGGCGTACCACTACAACTGGGGGCTGCATATTCCTGAGGCGTTCCAAAAGCCTTTTGATCCGACTCATGAGAATATGGAAACCCTCAATATCTCGCGTTCGCTTAATGACTCGGAACTAGCTGGACAGCTGCGCCGGGCCCTATCTGCTATTGTGGCGGGTAATGTTAAAGAGCCGGGGATTCGAGCGATTGAAGAGTTCGGGCCGTTTAACATACATGGTGATGCCGACATCATGGCTGGCTTAGATGACATGCTAAAAGGCTTTATCACCCAAAAACGCATGTCGATCGATCATGAGAACTATGTGCCATGTTACAAGATCGTCACGGGTAGTTAACAAGCGACTGACTTTGCAGCCTAACCTCAAGGCTTTTAAAGCGATACCGAATACCCTCGGTATCGCTTTTTTATTGCCTGGCGTTTGTGTTTGTTGCTGTTTAATCGGTGCGTAGTGTAATCGATTAGTCGAGCGGGTAGTTTAAGGTTATGACTTTGTCAATTAATGGCGGTATATTGACCAACGGATAGGGGATAGATGTCTTTATTAAAGCCATCACTACTAAAACCAAAAATATTAAAAACTTAACGTCGCGCAAGGCAGAGCATTGAAAAACCGACTCGTTATTACGTTTACCACCGTTAGAGGCTCAAAGCAGTTTTCGCTGAATCAGGTGGCGCGCTTTTTATTGGTTGGCTTTTTTGTGGTGGCGATTTTTAGCTTCTTTGTTTCTAACCCTTTGCTGTTTTTTGCAAGCGGCAGTATCGAAACATTAGAAGAGTCTAACCATCAATTAGTTGCGGGCTATACTCATTTTGCTGATGAGCAAATGAGAAGCCAACAAGCGTTTGAGCAGCAAGCTCACTTTTTTGAGCGAGAAATGGCGGAGCTGGTTCAGCAGGTCGACGGCCTTTCTCGTGAGCGCAGCGCCCTGCTCGAAGAAAATTTACGAATTGGCGAGGATAATGCATCACTCAACGAAGCAAATCTCGATATGGGTGAGTCGCTGGCCTCGTTAGAGCAAATGCTCGCGGTACCGAGTGCTATTGATGACGATGCGGTAGATCGTGCAGAAGCGTTGCGCATGGTCGCACAGCAGCGATTGTTCTTTTTAAATGTTATTCCAAACGGCAAGCCAGTAGAGGGAATTCGTATCTCTGATAAGTATGGCTATCGCACCCATCCAGTGCATAAAAAACGTATTTTTCATCGAGGCATCGACTTTACTGCCAAGCGAGGTACTCCGGTTTATGCCACGGCTGATGGTATTGTGGAGTTCTCTGGGCACCACGAAGCCAGCGGCTTTGGTAATTTAATTATTTTGCAGCATGCTTTGGGCTTTAAAACCTATTACGGTCACCTTGATAAGGTCAATGTAAAAACCCGTCGATGGGTCGCCCGTGGCGAGCTGATTGGCTGGACAGGAAACACGGGCATCTCCACTGGCCCCCATTTGCACTACGAAGTTCGTTATTTATTTTCTTCCTTAAACCCGGAGCCCTTTGTTCGCTGGAACATCACGAACTTTGACTCCCTATTTAACGATGTAAAGGACGTACCATGGGCATCATTAACAAAAATGTATCCGCTAAACCAAGTCAGCGAGGCACTAGTCCTAGCACCACTATCATCGCCGAAGGAAACACCTTTACTGGCGAAATGAAAATTACCGGCATGATGCATGTTGATGGTAATTTTCATGGCGATATTAGCTCGGTTGATAACATCACCATCGGTGAAAGCGGCCACGTTACAGGTACCATTAAAGCGCGCCATATCAATGTGTGTGGCTTGTTAGAAGGGGAAACCGTGTGTGATGAGTTACACATTGAGCCCGGCGGTACAGTGAAAGGGTTGGTGATGAGCAAGGAGATGTCTATTAGCCCCAAAGGCAACTTTATTGGCGAGCGTAAAATATGGGAACAAGGTGCTGATATGCCAAAACTGGCAGACCAGCGTGCCCCAATTGATGCTAAAGTAACTCATAAGAAGGAAACGGCGAGCGCATCCTAATGCTCGCCAATAGCAAAGCTTAGGTAAAAGGCGAGATATGTGTGAGCTAATGGGTATGAGTGCCAATGTACCCACCGATGTTTGTTTTAGTTTTTGCGGCTTGATTGAGCGCGGTGGCGGCAGTGGCCCTCATAAAGACGGTTGGGGAACCGTTATTTATGAAGGTAACGGCATTCGCTGTTTTCATGATCCAGAACCGGGCTACAGCTCAGCGATGGCGCAGTTTTTAAAAAGCTATCCGATCAAAAGTCGGGCAGTGATTAGCCATATTCGCCAAGCCAATGTGGGCGCCGTGAGCCTACAAAACACACACCCCTTTATTCGCGAGCTATGGGGGCGACAAATTACCTACGCACATAATGGGCAGCTAGATAAAAGCTTGTTTGACTGGCCCTTGGCGCGCTTTAAACCCGTTGGCACCACCGATAGCGAATATGCTTTTTGCTGGCTGCTTGGCCAAATCGAAACGGCTTTTCCGGATGAGCAGCCGGAGCCGGTGGTACTGCACCACTTTGTTAAAGAACGCTGCGACCAGCTGCGCAGCCTTGGCGTGTTTAATATGTTGCTGAGCGACGGTGATGTATTGATGGCCTACTGCACCACCAAACTAAGCTGGATTACCCGCAAAGCGCCCTTTGGAAAAGCCACGTTAAAAGACGTCGATATGCAAATCGACTTTTGCTCCCATACATCGCCTGATGACGTGGTGACCGTAGTTGCCACTGAGCCACTCACCTGTGATGAGCAGTGGCATACGTTTAGTGAAGGTGAATTGATTACCTTTATCGATGGTCATTTATTGCCAACCGCGCTATAACACTTAAGTATATAGTGATTAGGGTAAACGCCCTTTAATGGCGATGATGTTATGGATAATGCAGATAATTGGCCCCAAATGCACGACAAGGATGGCTCTTTAGATACATGGATAGAACAGCGCTGCGAAGCTTTTGCAGAGCAACTGGCGTTTAGGTACGGCAAGCAATACATCACCTATCAAGGGCTTAATGAGCGCGCGGCTGCTATCGCAGGAGGCTTACAGCGCGTCCTGCACCTGCCACCCGGCAGTCGAGTCGGTATCTTAACGCCAACCGCTTTGCATTACCCTGTGGTGTTTTTTGGCATTATCAAAGCGGGTATGGTTGCGGTGCCCATGAACCCACAGCAAGCCAACTCAGCGCTACAAGCCCAGCTTGAGCAAGTGCAGCTAGACGCCGTATTTATTTACCCCGAAGAGGCGATTCGCCTTAGCGCTACACCTGCTGTTGCCAACATCAAACATCTTATATTGGTTCAACCAACGGATTTAAGCTCCCTTTGGTGGCGAGCTTGTCAGCGATTTAAGCGACTATCACAGTTGGCCCAAACCCTTCTTAAACGCCACGCCGATAAAAAAATTACACGCTTGCCCGAGTTACTCGCCCGAGGCGCCGGAGTTGGGTATCGGCCTCAGCACCTCCAGCCAAATTCAGTGGCTTTTGTGCTTTTCTCAAGCGGCAGTGTAACGGGTAACATTAAAGCGGTGGCCTATAGTCACGCCAGTGCCTTGGCATGTATCGACCAGCTTGGAGCAAGCTTGGGGCAGGCCTCATTGCCTGAGCAGCTGCCCGCCTTAGCGGCCTTGCCGCTCTATCACAGTTTTTCTCTACTTTTTAATGCTGGGTTATTGCTTAATCGAGGGGCAAGTATCACCTTGGTGGACGAGAACTACCCCCTAGATGCACTGATCAGTTTGATGCAAATTACGCCCTTTGAGGTGATCTCTGCGGGTAGTAGTTTTTTTGTCGACTTGTGCAAAGCGCCTCGCACCCACACCCTCGACTTTAGTGGCTTAAAAATCACCTTGGCGGGTGGTGGTCGTTTAACAGGCGCGACAGAGCGGCGTTGGAAAAGTCTGACTGGCAATGCCCTGCTACAAGCCTATGGACTCACTCAGGCCGCGCCCTTTGTCAGTGTTTACGCAGCTAACAAGCGCGCTGGGTCTCGTGCCGAAACGGGGGCGCGCCAACCCCTCAGTGGCACTCGATATTGTATTTTGGACGACAAAGGCCAAGAGGTGGATATCGGCGTCGTGGGTGAGCTATATATTCAAGGGCCACAGCTGGCATCGGGTACGTTAAAACAAGGTGAGCTCGCACCCCTTGCACTGCATAGAGAAGGGTGGTTTTTTACAGGCGATATGGCTCGCAGTTTGCCCGAAGGTGGCTTTGATGTGTTAGGCCCCAAAGCCTACGCGGTGAATATTATGGGCTTCACCGTTTACCCCAGCGAAGTCGAAAATATTGTGAGTGACCACCCGTACGTGAGTGAGTGCGCCGTGATTGGCTTGTCGCCACCGGCCGGCTCACCACTTTTGAAGCTTTATGTTGTGCGCTCTCATCGGCGTTTAACCATTAAAGCTTTGCGAGAATACTGCCGAGAACGCTTAACTCACTACAAGGTGCCTGCTCAAATCGAGTTTCGCGATTATTTACCAAAAAACAATGCCGGTAAAATCCACTATCAGGCCCTTATTACCGAGGCGTCGAACAAGGGGCGCGGCCGAGGTGTCACGTTCGCCATGGAGCCTTAAGCATTCGTCAGTGGTTTTTTTTGCTGGTTAGATCAAAACTATCTAAAAAGACTCTTTTTATTAGTCTGTAATTTCACATTTTTACTTTATGATTGCGCCGAATCAGCCGAGCTTTAAAAACCAGCGAGTGCTGAGAACCCTTCGTGTTGATAGATAAAAAGGACACTCCATGAGCGCGCAATTTTTGTCACCCCATTCTCAAGATAGTTCCCTAAATCACCCTTTAAACCTGCTGCCGCACCCCGAAATTGCATTGGCGGGCGATAGTAGTTACCGCATGCTGGAAGGGCAGGTTGAGCTAACCCTTGGCCAAGTTAACAATCACCGCGATACGCTTAATATCAGTGGTAGCTTACAGGTTAGCTTGGTGGGGCGTTGTGGTGATCAGACTCATATATTTGCAAGTGTCGAATTGGCGCCTATTTGGGGCCAATATTGCGTTACTCAGTTAACTCAAATTGCACCACTTAGTTTGCCTGCATCGGGCACATGGGCTCTGTCTTTGGTGTTGAGCGAGTGGGGAGCAAACGGTTACGAAGCGTGCGATCAGGTGCTGTTTGCTGTGCCTTATTGTGTGCAGCCGACAGAGAAAACGGCGGTGTACGAACAAGCGGATAGCAAGGTCATTAGTGTGGACTTTGGGCAGGGGCTACCATCGGAAGCGGATGTCGCCTCGGATCTGCCGTTGCAATCAGACGTTGAGCCAAGCCTGTTAGCGGTTGAGTTAGCCTCTGATGAGACAGTTGAAGAAGTAGTTGAAGAAGTTGAGGTGGTTACAAAAGCAGCTAAAGAAACGCCTGCAGAGGCTGCTTCAGAGAAGATGGTGGAAACTGCAGCGGATGAGTCGCTTATCTCCATTAATCACGCTTCGGCCAAACAGCTGACCGAGATTAAAGGAGTTTCGGCACGGGTTGCCAAGTTAATCGTTGACCATCGCCCTTATGATTCGCTTGAAGGGCTTTTGGTTATTAAGGGTATTGGCGCTAAAATGCTTGCGAAATGGAATGCGTTTATTCGCCTTTAATGGCCTTATTGATGGCTGCCCAGTATGCAAAAGCCGCATACTGGGTATTTGTCGTCGGCCCTATTTAAATGCTTTAGGTTACCTCTTTGCCCACTTCTTCAGACGCATCATCAAACGCCTTTTCAGAAGCCTTTTCAGAAGCCCATCCGCCGACCTGTTTGCCCGCCTATATGGGTGCTGATCTAGACTCGGCTCACGCTGTTTTTATCTTGCCTAATGCTCCCGAGGTGCCTGTGAGGGAGGTAAAGCAGGGTGTCCATCGCCCTGTGGTTGTTAGCGCAGTGGTTGCAATCAATGGTAACCATTGGCGAAAAATTTTGACCTTGGCCGCAAAACTTATGGCACCCGAGGCTGAACAGTGGCGAAGCTTTCGCGATAGCTCAGCCTTCGAGGCGTTAGGCTTTTGTTTTGACCCAGCCCTTATAGGCTCTGAGCAATTGCCAAGGCAACAACGAGTATTTGTGGTGGGGAAAGCCTTACAAGCCCAGTTTCCTATTCACCCAAAAGCCACGCCACTTGATGAGCGCCAAGATATTTGGTGTTATCAGCAATGGGTTTGGTGCCCTTACCTCGACTATCGACAGTTTTCTAATGCGCGGGTAGATGCCTTGCGACACAGGCTAAATGCCACATCAGTAAGTAACTAAATAAGCGATACTTAACTGATTCACCTTTCTTTTTTGTTTGGAGGTTCATTGTGATTGATGAAGCCTTTATCGACCTGCTTAAGTCCCTAATTCGTCAACCGAGTGTGGTGGGGGCCGAGCATTCGTTTTTTCGTGTGTTGCAACGTGAGCTAGAAGAGCGAGGGGCACAAGTCTCTTGGTATGAAGGGGTGTTGGTAGCGCAGGGTAGCAAGCCGTTTAGCACTATGTTTTCGGCGCATATTGATCGCCATGGCCTTGTTTGTACTGGCCCTAACGAGTTTCAGTATGCTGCCTTTATTGCGGGTAACAAAACTGACCTGCTCGGAAACTATGTCTCAGAAGAGCTGATGGCCAGGGTTTCTGAGCGCTTTAGTGACGAAAATGTATTTGGCTACGAGCCTTGGTCTGGCTCTTATCGTGGTCAAGGGATCATTACCAATACTTATATTTGCGAGTATCGAAACAACCTGATTTTTGAAGTGGACGGTTTGAGTAACCTTGTGGCTGGCACACCCGTTGCGTTTCAAGATGGCTTAACCCGAGTGGACGACCGTTTGCAGGGGCAGCTTGATAACGTGCTGTGTGCTGCGGCGTTGGTGCATATGTTTAGTTTGGGCTTTGAAGGCACGGCGTTTTTTACGGCGCAAGAAGAGGCCGGAAAAAGCTGGCGCTATTTATTGGAGTGGTTTCGCCGTTTTGGTGAGACTACCAACCGTTTGTTTGTAGTGGATACTAGCCCTTTTCCGTCGGTCGAATCTGCCAACCAGCAACAGTTGGTTTTGCGTAAAGAAGACGCGAATGCAGAATTCAACTCAGAAGCCACAGCGCTAGTGGAGTCGCTGTGTCAGGAGCTAGGGTTTAGCTTTTTATATAAAGACGAATATATCGCGAAAGAAAACGAAAAGCGCGTATCTCGCGGGTTATCGCCACAGTCGTTAGGTACCACTGAAATGGGACGGGTGATTGATGCGTCTAATGACTTGGTGACCGGCACGACAATTCAAGTACCCACCACGGGTTATCATACCATGTCGGAGTCTGTTTCCATGGCCTCAGTGGAGGCCTTTTTGTCGCTGCTTTTGGTATTGAGCCAGCGAAGCGGTGATTAAAGCGGGGTGATGTCGCGGTGCTGACGTGAGGTAATAGCTAGGTAATGGCCAGTTAATAGCTAAGTAAAAATTTGGTAAAAGCCAGTGTCATCGCTTAGTCTAGGTGAACGTGGCTGCAACAGTTACGATGCCGCATAAGGTGATGCATTGAGATACGGGAGACTGGGATGAAGGCGCGTCATAGATTATTAAGTGTAGTGGGTCTATTGGTTAGTCTTGGGCTGGTGGGGTGTCAAACTCAGCCAGAGGTAGTGCAAAGTGCTCCATCAGCTGCGATGTCTGTAGCGTTTAGACCGGTTTATATTGGTGCCGACAACGTCGAGCCGCCTAGCCAAGTTGAGCTGCTGTTTGGAGTCACGCCTTCTGTACTGAACAACAAACCACGCTTTCAACCCAGCTTCGATAGCGCCTATCTCACCGTAACCTTTGGTGCCCAAGAGCGTTTAAACCTTGATGAGTTAGCGTTAGCAGCCCAGCTAACCGCCAAACCTTTGATTCCAGTCGCACCGGCCATTGGCTTACAGGTTTCTCCTGTTACAGCGAAGGTCTCTACCATCGTGCCGGTATGGCGCTCGAGCGAAGGTGAGGGACCTATCGGTTTGGCAGAATTTTTTGTTGAGGACGATGTTTCGGGCGACTTACGTAACTTATTTTTGCTCTACACCAACGAGCCTGTGGCACTCAGTGGTACCAGCTCTATTGGCGGAACAAAACTCCACTTTGATGTGGCCACCAACGCCTCGGGCTTTTTTTGGGTACAAGTCGAGCCGAAAGGTGAACAGCAGTATGATGTGGTGAATATGGCCAAAGACCTGCCGCGTTTGGTGGGGGTATTTTTACCGTCACCTGAAGAGCCCACAGCTAACGGCGAAGCCGACGCTATCTAAGTATTAACTCGTTATTACACTGCGAGGTGTTTTTATGCTCACACAGTTTTCTTGGGGTAGCCCCGTTGGCGAGCTGCTAATCGCGAGTGACGGCCAACATCTCGTGATGTGTGACTGGCTATATCGCCGCGCTCGCCAAACATTGGATACACGTGTGCAAGGGGTGTACGGAGCACCTACCGAAGGCCGTGACACCGTTATTGATGAGACGATTCACCAGCTTGAGGGCTACTTTGGTGGCCAGCGGCAGTCGTTTGACCTGCCTATCAAGCTTACAGGCACGGTATTTCAGCAACAGGTTTGGCAGCAGCTACAGCGTATCCCCTATGGTCAAACCTTTAGCTATGCCCAACTTGCCAGTGCCTTAAATCGCCCAGAAGCCGTGCGAGCAGTGGCCAATGCCAACGGTGCAAATGCTTTGTCGATAGTGGTGCCCTGTCATCGGGTGATTGCTAGCGATGGCTCGATAGCGGGTTATGCTGGTGGAGTAGAGGCAAAAAAAGCGCTACTCGCCCTTCAACAGCAGGCTTGATTTCACAGTGCCCCACAAATCGCTTATCTAAGCTAGCCAACTTATGGGTGTTATATTAGAGTTACGTGACTTAAAGATCGCTTAAGGGAAAATGGAATGGTCGAGTCAGTGCTTAGCTTGTTAACAGCTAACAGCATGACTTGGCAATAAGCGTCTGCCTTCCACATAATTTAAGGCTGTATGGGGAAGAGCTAACGGAAGCCTTAATAAGGAATATTATGCATATCTCGCGTTTGCCACGTTCTTGTGGTGCAGTTTGTTTGTCTCTCGGTATCGGCCTATTCACCTCCTCCAACGTCTCTGCTTCCGACTTTAGTTATGGGTTTTTAGAACTTAGCCCGCAGCATTGGGAACTTGACGATAATGGCTCTAAGCTCAGGCAAGCAGGTCTAGGGGCTGCTTTATCAATAGAAATTTCGGATACTAGCTACCTACGATTTGACGGAGGTTTTTTCGACACAGACCAATACGTACTTACTCAATACCGCACTGGTTTCGGCGTTCATCAGTCGATAACTTCTCGCATTGATACCTTTCAAGAGGTGGGGGCAATGATTTCTCGAGCGGAAGTTACGGGCGCATCTGGTAACACGACTGACTTTTTAATAGCTCTGGGGCTGAGAATGAAGCCTGTTAACCTAATTGAGCTAGAGGCAAAGGTGGGCTTCGCCGGCCCGGACCCTGATTATAAAGTAGGCATTCGCTTTCTGGGCGAAAAAGAGTTAGAGGGGGCGTCGCTTGGTTTTGGTTACAGTGTATGGAAAAACGAAAACATTGATGTAGATATTGCGTCAATGGACTTCCGCTTCAACTTCTAATTTCCCTTCCCAATCACCAGCGCTGCAAAGGCGCTGGTGCCACAAAAGCTGGCGTTCTTTTCCTTCTAAGCTAAGCTAAATAGACAGCGCCTGTCCTATGACAAAGTTTTTGCGCTGATGCCCCCGCACAACGCAAGGAATTTGACTGATGAGCAAACAGTCTCCATCACTAGAAAGCGAGTTAATTGCCACCTTAAATACGAAGGTGGCCGCGCTGGAAAAAGAAAACGCATCACTTCGCTCTGTTGAAGCGAACCTGCTGAATATTATTGAGCATTCGCCTAACCCTATCATTACCGTTAAGCCAAGTGGGTTAATTGATATTGTTAATGCGCAGGCGTGTGAACTATTTGGCTACGAAGCACATGAACTCAGTGGCAAGCCGGTGGAGGTGCTGTTGCCAATGGCGATGCGTTCATCACATAAGGCGATGCGTCAGGGCTATGTTGATCAACCGACACCGCGTTATATGGGAGTTGGTCGCGACCTGCAAGGGCGACATAAAAACGGTAGCCAAATCGATATCGAAGTCGCTATTGCCCCCCTCAAAGATCAAGAAGGAAAGGTGACGTCGGTTATTGCCACCATTGTGGATATTCGACAACGGGTTGGGGCTGAGCGGTTGTTGGCGAAGCAGGTATCTGATCTTGAGCGCATTAATGAAGAGCTAGACAGCTTCGCTTATGTCGCATCCCATGACTTAAAGTCACCGCTAAATGCCATTCAAAAAATTGCTGGTTGGCTGAAAGAAGACTGCAATGAACTTCTGCCCGAAGAGTCGAAAGGGCACTTATCGCTGCTGAATCAGCGAGTTGAGCGGCTAATGACCTTGTTGAATGACTTACTATCCTATTCTCGGGCTGGGCGAGTGGACTATGGTGCCGAGTTGTGTGATGTGGGCCAAATGGCTGAAGACTGCCTAGCGCTCATCGACCCCAGTAACCGCTTTGAGCTAAAGGTTGAGGCAGAAAAAGCATGGTTACCCAAAGTGCCTCTGCAAACGGTGTTAAATAACCTTATTGGCAACGCTGTAAAACATCACAATAAAGACCAAGGCGTGATTGTGGTTCGATGTGCTTTGGTTCAAGGTAATTATTTGGTTACCGTCTCAGATGACGGTCCAGGCATTGAATCACACCTAGTAGACAAAGCCTTGGCTATGTTTCAGACACTCAAGCCCCGAGATCAGGTAGAAGGGAGCGGTATGGGGCTAGCGCTAGTTAAAAAAATTGTAGGCCACTACGGCGGGTACTTAAATGTAGGAAGTAATGCTCAAGGCGGCTTGTTGGTCGAGACGTTTTGGCCATATTGCAGTGCTGATTCGGCCCAACTTTAGTGTGAAATCATGGAAAGAAAGATGATCGAGGAGGGGTTATGGAAGGTCGGATGAACTTGTTTTTGATCGAAGATGATGACGTTGATGTGATTAGCATCACCCGTAGTCTAAAAAGTGAATCTATTGATGCGGACATTACCCGAGCGGTTGATGGCGTAGAAGCGTTGATGATGCTGCGCGAAGGTACAATAAAGGGACCGTTTATTACGTTGCTCGATATTCAAATGCCTCGGATGAATGGAATCGAGTTTTTGCATGAAGTTCGAAAAGACCCTAACCTTCAAGATATGGTGGTGTTTATACTCACTACCTCCCAAGCTCAGCAGGACATACTTGAGAGCTTTCAGCGTAATGTAGCGGGTTACTTTTTAAAGAGTGATGGCGTGCGAGACTATAAAGAGGTCGCTAAGTGCCTAGACTCATTTTGGCGAACCTCCCTGTTACCTCCAAGAGATCATTAGCGTAGTAAAAGTGGTTTATTTTAGTGATGAATATCTTAATTGTTGATGATGATCGTTTTGACAGAGAGCACTTAAAGCGAAGCTTAAGGCAGAGTGTTGAGAGCCTTGTGGTGGCAGAAGCCACTAATGTGGATGAGGGTATAGAGGTTTATCGGCAGGGGCAGTTTGACGTTATCTTACTCGATTACCTGATGCCGCAAAAAAATGGTTTGGATATGATGCGTGAGCTGCGTAACGTGTCGGCAGAGAATAAAACCGCTGTGGTGATGATGAGTGCATTTGAGCAAGAGGAGGTGGCGCTGGAGTGCCTTCGTCAAGGGGTGCAGGATTTTTTGCTAAAAAGCGAAATTACAGCGGTTCGATTGCGCCGAGCTATTTTGCACGCTAAGGCACGTTTTGAATTAGAGGCAAAGCTGGTTCGTAGTTATCAGCGAGTAAAACAACTGGCAGAGTCTGATGCGCTCACAGGCCTGACGAATCGCTATCAGTTTGATGAGTTACTTCGACAAGCGGTTAATCAAGCGTGCCTATCTGATACAAAACTTGCTGTCTTAATGATCGATCTTGACCAGTTCAAGTATGTTAATGATTACTACGGTCACGCAATGGGTGATGAGCTGCTGAGGCGTGTTGCGCTTCGGTTTAAAAGCTGCCTTGTTGAGCGCTCTACCCTCGCGCGTCTCGGAGGTGACGAGTTTGCCATCATTATCGAGCAGGTGCTCAGTGCCCAAGAGTACGAGTCCCTAGCGCTTAAACTGATTGAGGTGTTGGAGCAGCCTTTTGAACTAGGAAATGCCAAGGTGGCGATCAGTGCCAGCATTGGTATTGCGGTGCTCAATAACCTTAAACCTGATATTTCTTCTTTGTTAAAGCACGCGGATATTGCGCTTTACGACGCCAAGCATAGAGGGCGAAATTGCTTCAGCATTTTTGAGCCTAAAATGGAAGAAAAGTTCGCTTATCGCTATACCCTCGAAACTCGCCTAAAAACAGCGGTCGCTGATGATGAATTTGTTCTTTATTATCAACCGGTATTTTCACAGGATTATTCCCAAATCACGGGGTTTGAAGCTTTGATTCGTTGGTTTCCCGACGGAAACTTTTGCAGCCCCGATGACTTTATACCCGTAGCGGAAGAGACCGGCAGCATTAACGAAATTGGCGATTGGGTGATCGGTCAAGCACTAAGTCAGCTTCGCGAGTGGCAGACCTTGTCTGGCAGGCACCTAAGTATGGCGATTAACGTATCATCTGTGCAACTTGCCAACCCAGATCTCGTTAACTTCCTGAGCGATAAAATTAAAGAGGAAGGGCTGGAGCCAAGCCAAGTCGAGATTGAGCTGACCGAAACGGCCTTGCTTAATGATGAGCGAGTTAAAGTCGAAACCATCCAGCGGATACATGATCTAGGTTGCAAAATAGCACTGGATGACTTTGGCACAGGTTTCTCTTCTATTACACACTTGCGCAACTTTCCAATTGATGTGGTTAAGGTTGATCGAAGCTTGATGCCTAAAAATAGCACCGATGAAAAGGCACTCGGTTTGCTACACGGTGTGGTTTTAATGATTAAAGCGATGAAGCTTTCTATTGTTGCGGAAGGGATTGAGGATGACTACCACGCTGGGCTGTGCCAGTCACTGGGAATCGAGCGTGCACAAGGTTATTACCTAGCACGGCCTACACCGGTAAAAGACATGCCACCGCTGTTAGGATCAAAAGCTGTTTGTTAGTGAGGCAAGCAGAGCCTTACTCTGCTCGCCCATATAGCCTTTAGCCTTGCTCTTTTAGCTTTTCTTGCTGAGCTGCTTTTAGCGCTTCTTTCTGCTCACGACGCGCATTGATGACACCTTTCACATCGCTACCAATGTGGGCTTCGCCGCGTTGCTTAGCCAGCTCCATTTGGCGCTCGCGTTCAATAAAGCGCTGGCGCTGAGCGTCAGTCAACTTATCGATACAATGCGGGCAGCTAACACCTTTAACGTAAGCAGGAGACTGCTTTTCTTCTTCGGTAATTGGCATACGACAGGCATTACACTGGTCATATTGGCCTTTTTGAAGGCTGTGGTTTACGGCAACGCGGTTGTCGAAAACAAAGCACTCACCTTCCCACATGGTTTCTTCTGCAGGTACGTCTTCTAGGTACTGCAAAATTCCGCCTTCTAGGTGGTAAACCTCTTCAAAGCCTTGCTCTTTCATAAAGGCAGTGGACTTTTCACAGCGAATACCGCCGGTACAAAACATCGCCACTTTTTTGTGCTTTTGTGGGTCGAGGTTTTCTTTTACGTACTGAGGGAATTCACGGAAGGTATTCGTCACAGGGTTAACTGCATTTTTAAACGTACCGATTTGCACTTCGTAATCGTTACGTGTGTCGACCAGCAATACCTCTGGGTCAGAGATCAATGCGTTCCAGTCTTTTGGCTTAACGTAGGTGCCAACGACTTTAAGTGGGTCGATACCTTCAACACCCATGGTGACGATCTCTTTCTTTAGCTTTACCTTGGTACGGTAAAACGGCATTTCGTCATCGTACGAAAGTTTGTAACCAATGTTGTCGAGGCCTTCTTGTTTGTCTAACCAAGCCAGTAAGTTATCGATGGCTTCTTGGCTACCTGCCACGGTACCGTTGATGCCTTCTTTGGCCAACAAAAGGGTACCTTTAATACCCGAATCTTCCATTACCTTTAGCAAAGGCTCACGAATAGACTCAAAGTGGTCTAGGGTCACAAATTTGTATAGGGCACATACAACAACGTTAGACATGAAGTTTCTCCGCCAGTTAAGGCTTGTTAAAAGTGGTGCTGGGGCGCGATCCGTTGTTCAAATAGCAACGTCACGGCTCGCAAACAACAGTTGGTTATTGCCGGTTTTAGGCTAAAAGCAGAGGTGTAACTACCCTAGTTGCCAATGTGCAACCTAGGTTGTCAAAAACCGGGCACAAATTATACTGCAACTCCCCACAATTTGCATGGACATCTTTGGCTTTAATCCCTGATAAATAGTGGTAATTCCGTTACACTCTCGCTTTTGTGGTTCCCCTTTTTATACAGATATGTGGCATAGATATTTAGCGCGAGTGCGAGTGCCGCCTTCTCACCCACAACGCCTTGGGTAAACAAATTTTATGGTTAAGCTTTTACATACCTCCGATTGGCATTTGGGCCAGCATTTTATGGGACAGAGTCGCCGTCATGAGCATCAGCAATTTTTAAACTGGCTGCGTGAAACCGCGGTGGCACAAAATGTGACGGCCATAGTGGTAGCGGGGGATATCTTTGATACCGGTGCGCCGCCTAGCTATGCGCGCGAGATGTATAACCATTTTGTGGTGGAACTTGAGAAGGTGGGTGTGCACTTGGTGATATTGGGTGGGAACCACGACTCCATCGCTACATTAAGCGAGACGGCCTCGCTGCTTAGGCGCTTGGGCGCTCATGTGATCCCCGGTGCGATGGCAACACCCGAAGAGCAGCTTGTTAGCTTAAACAACCAAGACGGCCGAACAGAGCTACTTGTTTGTGCGGTGCCTTTTTTACGCCCTCGTGATGTCATGACCAGCCAATCAGGCGATAGCACCCAAAGTAAGCAAAAGCAGCTGCAAAACGCCATTAGCGAGCACTACCAGCGTATTTACCAACTCGCCAAAACCAAGCAGCAAGCCATCTTTAAAAGCGAAGGCCGTTGGGTGCCCATTGTGGCTACCGGCCACTTAACCACCGTGGGTGCTAAAACCTCAGATGCGGTGCGCGAAATTTATATCGGCACTCTGGATCATTTACCATCAAGCGCCTTTCCAGAAGTGGACTATGTTGCGCTGGGGCATATTCATCGCCATCAAAAAGTTGGCAAAACCGAACATATCCGTTACTGCGGTTCGCCCATTCCTTTAAGCTTTGACGAGCTATCTAGCGATAAGGTGGTGTTATTGGCCCTTCTTAGCGATGAGCATCAAGGCGATCGCCCCGATAACGCGGGGGCCTTATTAGAAGAAATTGAGCCCGTTAGCATTCCACGCTTTCAACCCATGTATCGCGTTAAAGGCACTATTGAAGAGGTAGAAACCCAGTTTGATGCATTGGCAAAAGCCCAAGAGGCTGACGAGAGCCAAGCCACAACTGCATGGGTAGAGGTCACGATTACAGGCGAGAGCTTTGTGGTGGACTTGCAGCAACGAATTCAAGATAAGGTTGCCGACTTGCCCTTAGAAGTCTTGTGTATTCGTCGCCAAAAAGTGGCAGCAGCTCAGCTCAAAACCGAGCAAAAAGAAACACTTGCGCAGCTAACACCACAGGATGTGTTTCATCGTCGGCTCGAAAGCGAAGCCTTTGACGAGGCACAGACTCAGCGATTGAACCAAGCTTTTCACCAACTGGCTCAGGCCGCTGCTGATCACCTCAGTGAAAAAGCCGAAGGGGATAACGCATGAAGTTTTTAACCCTTCGCCTTAAAAATATTAACTCCCTAAAAGGGGAATGGCGTATCGATTTTCGTAAAGCGCCGTTTTCTACCAGTGGTTTGTTTGCCATTACCGGTCCGACGGGGGCGGGTAAAACTACACTGTTAGATGCGATTTGCTTGGCGCTTTATCACCGTACACCTCGTTTTAATGAACCGTCGCCCGCCGATAAAGTCATGACTCGCCACACAGGTGAGTGTTTGGCCGAGGTGGAGTTTGAATTAAAAGGCCAAGCTTATCGTGCCTTTTGGGAGGTGCGCCGAGCCCGTGGTCAAGCCGATGGTAAGTTACAGCCGGCCAAAGTTGAGTTGGCCAAGTTAGCCGACGGCTGGCAGCAAGCGCCCTTGTCTGAAGATGAAGCTACGGACGTTGAAGCAGGTGTGGCTGAATTACAGCAAGCCTGCTTGTTTGATTTACCACCGATGCAAGCCGGTGATGAGGGCGATGAGATTCTTGCCGACAAAATCAAAGACAAAGACAGCGCCATAAAGCGCATTACTGGTCTCGATTTTGACCAGTTCACCAAGTCGATTTTATTAGCCCAAGGGGGCTTTGCCGCGTTTTTAAATGCTGAAGCAGGTAAGCGGGCCGAGTTATTAGAGCAAATTACGGGCACCACGATTTATGGCGAAATATCCAAGCAAGCCTTTGAAGCCTGTAAGGCGAAAGAGCAGGCTTTGGCGTTGTTACGTGAGCGCCAAAACGGCATGGAGCTACTCAGCGATGAAAGTCGTGCCGACAGAGAAGCTGAAAAATTGCAGCTTGAACAGGGCCAAACTCGTTT
Source organism: Pontibacterium sp. (assembly GCA_049603715.1). Taxonomy (GTDB): domain Bacteria; phylum Pseudomonadota; class Gammaproteobacteria; order Pseudomonadales; family Balneatricaceae; genus Pontibacterium. The sequence continues at coordinate 119,783 of JBMYSW010000002.1, forward strand.
AGCCCTGCACATCAAAGCCCTGAGCCAACGTTCGGTGGCGGTACAAAACCTTCAAAAAGCCGAAGCGAATTTATCTGACCAGCAAGCTGCACTAACCAAAGCGCAAGCTGAGTTAGATGCAGTGCAACCCAGCCTTGCTAAGCTGAGTTTGGACGAGCCAGCTCAAGCTCTTAAACCTATTTACGATGGCATGTTATCGGCACAGGCTGAGCATGGCCGCTTGGCTGAAAAGCTCCAGCAGTTGCAAGCACAGAAGCAACAGGCCGAGCAGCAGTTGGCCCAAGCGAAAGCTGACTTTGAAGCGCACCAAACAGGCTTTGATCAAGCTCAAAGCCAACATAAAACGCTTATGACCTTGCTCACCGAGCAAGTGCGACCGCTGGATTTACGTATTGAATCGCAAAGCCAACGTTTAGCCGAGCAGCAGCAAACCCTAGATAAAACGCAAGCCGCTCAGCTAGAGGCTAAAACGCGAGTTAAAGCGGCGAACGAGGCAGTAGAGCAAGTTACCCAGCAACTCGCGCAAGCCAATGAGTATTTAGCCGCCCATGCAGCTGTAGGCAAGTTGAGCGATCAGTTGCCGCTGATCGAGCAAAAAGTGGCTGACTTACAGGCGCAAACGGCGCAGCAAACAATTCTCAATACGAGCCATGCAGCCGCTCAAGCTACGCTAAAGCGTTGTGAGACCGAGGCGCAGCAGTGGGCCCAACAAAGCGCACAATGCCATCAATCGGTTGAGGTGGCACAAGCGAGTGTGCAAACTGCTGAGCAACAGCTGGCGACCTTGCTCAATGGCAACGACTTGGCGCAGCTTCGCCAGCAGGGCGAGCTGCTGGAAGATCAGTTCCCCCAATGGCTACAAGTACATGGGCAGTTAGCGTCGCTTGAAGCTAGTGTTGAGCAGCTAAGCCAAGGCCTACAAGGACTGCAAGCCAGCTATCAAAGCTGGCAGCAGGCTGAACACAAAATTAGCGAATTACGCACTCGTTACAAAAGTAAAAAGGCGCTGTTTGAGGGGTTAGAAGTCCAAGTAGAGCTACGCAAAGAAATCGATTCGCTCTCGGTTCAGCGAGATGCATTAAAGCAGGGTGAGCCTTGCCCACTGTGTGGCTCAAAAGACCACCCGCTTAAGGCGAGTTATCAGAGTAATGAAACAGTCGAACTGTTAACCCAACTGGAGCAAACCAGAGCCACACTTAAGGCGGTTGAAGATCAGGGTAAACAGCTTTCCGAGGAGCGAAGTCACCTTCGTTTAGCCGCTGAAAAAGCCCTAAGCGAGGTACACCAACAGATTCAGGCGCTTAACGACCTTAGCCAAGAACTAGATGGGTTAGGCCTTGTTGAGTTTAAGCCGCGAGATGGTCAGCCTTGGGTTGCTCATGTTCAGCAACTACTTGCCGCACTATCGCCTCTTCCAGAAACACCCGCACTGGAAGCGTTACAACAAACCCGCTTTGCGCAAGACCCAAACACTCTAACTTTGGGGCCTGCTCAAACCGTGTTTGCGGAGGTGGTAGCCTTCGCCAAAACTGCGTTAGAGCAGCAATTGAACCAAGCAAAAACGCTGCGACGAACGCTGCGCGACCTTGCAGTAAAAGAACAAACCCTACGCGATGCAAAAGATGCGCTTACGAGTGCAAGCCAACAGCACGAAAAAGCCATCAGTCAGCAACAGCTGGTGGCGAGCCAGCAGCAAAATGCAAACGAGCGACTAGTCGATTTAGGGCAGCAGCTTACTGCGTTGAATGACCACATTAGTCGCCTTGCAGGCGATCTCGCTGCTACCGCGCAGGCCACCGGTATTGCGCTCAATGACAGCGAGGAGAAGCAGTGGGAGCAGTGGTTAGAAAACCTCAAAGCGAAACTGGCCGACTATGTGGCCAAACAAACAGCGCTTACCGACTTATCAGAGCAGCAGCAAAACGCCACGCGCCAAGTGCTAATAGAGCAACAGCAATTAAGCCAATTAGAGGCATCCCTTGGCGAGCAGCAAACGCAGCTTAATCAGCAGCAACAAAGCTTGGCCGAGTTAGCAAAACAGCGACAAATCCTATTAGGCGAGCAGTCGGCGAATGACGCTCAAACAAACAGCGAAACCACACTGGCTCAAAGCGAAGCGGCGTTAAGTCAAGCGCGCCAACAGCAACAAACGGCGAGCGAAGCGTTATCTGCGAGCAGTGCCCAAAACCAACAGTTGGGTGCCGATTTAACCCAAGCGAGTAGCAACCTAGAACAGCTACAAAGCCAGTGGCAAAAGGCGCTCGAAGGCAGTGACTTTGCGGATCAGGCGAGCTTTTTGGTCGCCTGCCTAAGCCCAGAAGAGCGTAAAACACTGGTTCAGCAAAAAGAACAGCTACACACCGCTGTGAGTGAGGCTAAAGCCCTCGTTGCCAGTAGCCAAAATTACTGCGAGCAGCTACAAAGCGAGCTAAGCCAATTGACAGCTGAGTACACCAACGAAGAGGGCGAAAGCCAAACGGCAACGGATGGCGAGCTTGCCGAGGTGCTTTCTAACCTTGAAGCGAGACAAAAGCACACACACCAACAGCTGGGTGAAATAGAGCAGCAGCTTAAAGCCGATGCGCAGCAACGACAAAAACAAGCTGAGCTGGTGGCGCAAATTGAAGCCGACACCGCGGCCCTTGAAGATTGGCGACTGTTGCGCGAGTTAATTGGCTCGGCCGATGGCAAAAAGTTTAGGGTGTTTGCTCAGGGCTTAACCCTCGACTACCTTATTCATTTAGCTAATGGCCAGCTTAAAAACTTGCATGGCCGTTACCGCTTAAGCCGTAAAGCAGGCGAAACGCTCGAACTCGAAGTGGTGGATACTTGGCAAGCGGATGTGGTGCGCGACACCAAAACCTTGTCGGGCGGTGAGAGCTTTTTGGTGAGTTTGGCGCTGGCTTTGGCGCTTTCGGATCTTGTTAGTCAAAAAACACAAATCGACAGTCTCTTTTTAGACGAAGGCTTTGGCACCCTCGATCGCGAAACCCTCGATATCGCATTAGATGCGTTAGATAACGTCAACGCATCAGGAAAAACCATTGGCATTATTAGCCACATCGATGCGCTTAAAGAACGTGTGCCGGTGAGTATCGAAATTCAAAAAATGTCGGGCTTAGGGGTAAGTAAATTAGCACCCCAGTATCGTGTCCATGCTGATTAAGCAGCGATTAAATTAGGGCGGTTTCGTCCATTAGGAAGTAAAGAATGACCACATCCTCTCGTGCTGTAAAAGCAAAAAATACCAAGCCAACCGCTAAGCGTGCCAGTAAGGCTCAACTGCAAAAAAAGTCCCAAGCCAAGCAGAGCGAAGCTATTGTCTCTGATAAAGGCTTGCACCCGCGTAACCCTCATAACGGGGGTTATGACTTTACAGCCTTATGTGCCGCGTCACCGCTTTTAACGCCCTTTGTCATCGAGCAAAAGGGCCACAAAACCATCGACTTTAGCGATGCGCAGGCGGTCAAAGCGCTTAACCAAGCGCTGTTAGCGCATTATTACCAAATTTACTTTTGGGATATTCCCCAAGGTTACCTGTGCCCGCCGATTCCCGGTCGCTTAGATAACCTCTTGTATTTGGGTGATTTGCTTTCTGTTACAGGGCACCTCGAAAGCTCTGAAGGTGTGCGCTCTCTCACATCTTCAATATCAAAGAAAGGCATTTCACACCTACAGCTATCGCCACAAGGCGAAAATGCCAAGGTGCCTGCGGGCAAAAAAGTAAGAGCGTTAGACGTGGGCATGGGCGCTAACTGTGTGTTCCCAATGTTGGGCCATGCCACTTACGGTTGGCGTTTTGTTGGCTCAGACATTAACCCAGTGGCAATCTCCCAAGCCAAGTTGCTAAGTCGCAGTAACCCTAAAATGCGCGATACCCTAAAGCCACGTTTGCAAAGTAACTCCGCCAATATTTTTACCGGTGTGGTAACGCCGCAAGACCGCTTTGACATCACTCTGTGCAACCCGCCGTTCCATACATCCGAGGCGCAAGCCACTGCAGGCAGTGCTCGTAAGGTCGCTAACCTCTCTAAAGCCAAAAGTGCGAAAGGTAAAAGCACTCAAGGTGATAAACCTTCGCTGAACTTTGGCGGCCAGGCCGCAGAGCTTTGGTGCGAAGGCGGCGAAGTAGCGTTTATCAAAAACATGATTGGAGAAAGCCAAGACGTGGCAGGGCAGGTACTTTGGTTTAGTACCCTTGTGTCCAAAAAAGACAGCTTGTCACCGCTCTACAAAGCTCTTGCCGAGGTCGAACCGGCCGCTGTGGTGACTATACCAATGCAGCAAGGCAACAAACAGGCGCGTTTATTGGCATGGACTTTCTTCCCGCAAGAAGAGCAGCAAGAATGGCGCGAGCAATTTTGGGGTGAGGCGCTCACCGAGGAATAAGCCTCGCGTGTGCTCGGCGCTCTAAAGTGGCCGTTCATAATTGAAATATCTTTGGCGTTAGCTGTTGCTATGCTCGCGGGCAAGGCTTGCTTCGTTGTCTTTGGGCGACAAAGTAAGCGTTTGCTCGCTCATTGTTAATGGACCCTGCCATGTTTACCTACGCCTTCGATGACTCTAGCTGCCCGCAACCGGGCACATATTTCCAACTGACCTCGCAAGATATGGGCTTGCCCGAAGGCGTGCCTATCGCTATGACCCGCACGCAACTGCAAGGTGGCAAGCAGCAAGGGGTCGAGCTTGTGACCCTTACGGTGGGTGCCATGTGTTTGCGCATTGTACCCACGCGCGGCCTAGGCGTACTCGATGTCACGGTAAATGGCGTGCGCTTTGGTTGGGATTCGCCGGTGAAAGAGGTGGTAAACCCAGCGTTTATTAACCAAGAAGTTGGTGGCGGCTTAGGCTGGCTAGAAGGTTTTAACGAAATGCTGGTGCGCTGTGGTTATGAGTGGTCTGGGCATCCAGGCGAAGACCGTGGTCAGTTTTTATCGTTGCATGGGCGAGTGCAAAACACTCCTGCGTCTCAGGTGGTGTTAACCGTCGAACAACAGCCTCCTTATCGTGTCAGCTTATCTGGGCGAGTGGACGAAAAACGCTTTAAGCAAGTCGACTTTGAAACCCAAATGACCCTTATTATGACGCCGGATAAACCTGAGTTAACAGTAAAAGATCGCTTAACCAATCAGGGCGACTACGAAAAAGAATACCAAGTGATTTATCACAATAACTTTGGGTCGCCAGTGTTAGAGAAGGGTGCGCGCGTTGAGCTGGCAGCGCATGACGTATCACCCTTTAACGAACAAGCAAAAGCGGGCTTGGCCCAGTGGCAGGAAGTAAACGCGCCCACAAAAGGCTTTGATGAGCAGGTGTTTAACATTAAACCCAAGGCTGACGCCCAAGGCGAGTCAGTCGCCATGCTGTTTAATCAAAGTAAAGACAAGGGCGTGGCGGTGTCTTATTCGCTTAAACAGCTTCCTGTTTTTACCTTTTGGAAAAACACCGATACCTTAAAACAAGGTTATGTGATCGGCCTAGAGCCCGGCACCAGTTACGCCTACAACCGCCGCTATCAGCGCGCTTTAGGTTTGGTGCCGACCATTGGTGCGGGCGAGTCGAGAGACTTTGATTTGACCTTTTCGTTTTTAACCTCAGGGGCCGAAGTGGCCACTCAACGCGCACGTATCGCTGCGATTCAAGGCGATGAAGTAATTGTTCACCGAAGTGAGCCCTTGGTTGTGCTTTAAGGCTTAAATCACACTGTAATTTTCGGTGCATTGTTAAATAAAAATAAACACTGAGTTCACGCCGATGAGCCGTTAATTAGGCTGTAGGCCACTGTTTTAGCCAAAGTTGAAGGTTATACTTTGGCCAAGAATTTAACGGAGGTGAACAATGCAACAAGGTTTGGTAACGTCTTTAGCGCCCATCGTTTATTTACCCCATGGCGGCGGCCCGCTGCCATTGATGGGTGAGCCAGGCCATGCGGAGCTGACGGCGTTTTTGTCTGGTTTAGGTGATGACCTTGCTAAACTAAAACAGCAAGGTGACCAACCTTGGAAGCCACAAGCGATCTTGGTAGTGAGCGCCCACTGGGAAACACGCACGCCTAAGGTCACCTCCGGCAAGGCCCCACGCCTTATTTACGACTACTCCGGCTTTGGCGCAGCATCCTACAACATCCAATACCCAGCGCCGGGCGCGCCTGACTTAGCCAATGAACTGGTGAGCTTGTTAGGCGAACAAGGCATTGAAGTAACTGCCGATGCTGAACGCGGTTATGATCACGGCATGTTCGTGCCACTTAAGCTGGTGTACCCAGGCGCAGATATTCCCGTTATCCAGCTATCGCTTTATCACGATTTAAGCCCCGAGAAGCATATCGTATTAGGAGAAGCGCTATCCGCACTGCGTGAAAAAGATATCCTCGTGGTTGGCTCAGGTATGTCCTTCCACAATATGCAGGCCTTTTTTGACCCAGTGCGCACCGCAGGTAAAGAAAAGCGCTTTGAGGCGTGGCTAAAAGAAACCCTAGTGACTGAACGCGAGCCCACCGAAACTCGCCAACGCCTAGTCAACTGGACTGACGCCCCCGATGCTCGCTACTGCCACCCACGTGAAGAGCACTTACTGCCTTTGCATGTGTGTTATGGCATGGCCAAAGGCCAAGTGGCAGAGCAAATTTTTAGTGGCCAAGTTCTAGGTAAGCAGGTGAGTGCTTACCTTTGGGGGTAGGTTTTTTGTTGTAGTCATAGGTCAGCTTCGCCTGACCTAACAAAGGTTCGCCCGTTGGGCGAGCAAAGGCTTTTGTTCGGCCAAAAGCCTTCACAATCCAAAGGCCACCCCACCGCTTGGTCGGCAAAGCCGACTTCCCTGCGCGCTCGATAAAAAAATGGGCGTCGCGAAAACTCGGCAAAAAACGCCTCAAACAGTTCGCGCCACTGATCCATTTTTGTATCGGGTGCTCGGCGGCGCAAAGGGGTTCTATCCGTGCCAACGGGTGGTTTAGGGTATTTTTTATCTCGTTCCCACGTTCCACGTGGGAATGCATACGTATAGCTCCTCCGCGCAGGAGCACGAAAGCCAGAGCGTTTAGGAAGAATATTTCAAACCGAAACCAAAATTTATCTCGGGCCTATACATAGGTATAGACTCCCACGCGGGAGCATGGGAGCCAGAGGGTCTAGAACCAGCCTAAACCCCGAAAACTCGCTAATGGCGAGGAACCCAATCCCCCTCTGTGCCGCCGAGCACCCAGTTAAAAGATGGATAAGCGGGGCGAACTTGTCTGAGGCGTTTACGCCGAGTCTTTGCCACGCCCATCTTTTTACTGGGCGCGCAGGGCAGTCGGCTTGCCGACCAAACAGCGGGGTGGCCTTTAGAGTGTTGAGACTTTTGGCCAAGCAAAAGTCTTGGCTCGCCCAACAGGGCGAAACCTGACAGGCGGCCAGCATAAAACCCTCAGGTCGCCCAGCGGCCCAACACTAAATCAAAATTTCAAACACCAAATAAACTGCCTAGAGGCACGAATCAAATCCCCTCTGTGCAGCCGAGCACCCAGTCAAAAGATGGATAAGCGGGGCGAACTTGTTTGAGGCGTTTACGCCGAGTCTTTGCCACGCCCATCTTTTTACTGGGCGCGCAGGGTAGTCGGCTTGCCGACCAAACAGCGGGGTGGCCTTTAGAGCGCTGAGACTTTTGGCCACACAAAAGTCTTGGCTCGCCCAACAGGGCGAAACCTGACAGGCGGCCAGCATAAAACCCTCAGGTCGCCCAGCGGCCCAAACCGAAGCCAAAATGTGGCTCCCCCTCACACATAGGTATAGGCTCCCACGCAGGAGCATGGGAGCCAGAGGGAGAGCCCCACAACAAAGAACTCGCTAACGGCGAGGAACCCAATCCCCCTCTGTGCCGCCGAGCACCCAGTCAAAAGATGGAAAAGCGGGGCGAACTTGTCTGAGGCGTTTAAGCCGAGTCTTTGCCACGCCCATCTTTTGAATGGGCGCGCAGGGCAGTCGGCTTGCCGACCAAACAGCGGGGTGGCCTTTAGAGTGCTGAGACTTTTGGCCAGACAAAAGTCTTGGCTCGCCCAACAGGGCGAAACCCGACAAGCGGCGAGCATCAGCCCCTCAGGCCGCCCAGCGGCCCAAAATCAAAAACCTAATCAAACAAACTCATCTGCCCTGCCTGCTTCGCCACTTGTCGCTTGCGACTTAAACGCGTCGCCTTTTGCTTACGAGAATCTTGTGCTCGACGCTTTTCCGCACTTTTCGACACCAACCCATATTTTTCACGAATACGGGTGATATCTTTTTTGGCTTCACGGTGCGCCTGCTCAAAATCCACCAGCGGCTTGGGATAACTTGGTTGGCCTTGCGGCCAAAGGTGATCGGGCATACGCCAAGGTTCAAAAATCCAGGTATCACTTACTCCTCTTAACTCAGGCACCCAGCGGCGAACAAATTCGCCTTTCGCATCTAGCCTTTGTGCTTGGCTAACAGGGTTGTAAACCCGCACGATGCTCATACTCGACGTACCACTTTGCATTTGAATTTGTGGGTAGTGGATCCCCGGTTCGTAATCGACAAAGAGATGAGCCAGCCAATCGGCCACAGGCTTCCAAGGAAGCGATAGCGAATAAGTGGCGACCGACACCAACATGGCGCGCATTCTAAAATTCACCCAACCATGCTTGTGCAAATACCGCATGCAGGCGTCTACCAAAGGCCAGCCGGTGCGGCCTTGTTGCCATGCGGCTAATCGCTGAGCGTCGAAGGGGCGCTTGAGTTCGGCCATTTCGCTCACGACACAGCGGTTTTCCATTTGCGGAAAACACTCCAGAGCTTGGGTAAAGTAACAATGCCACCAAAGGCGAGAGTAAAACGCTGATAGGCTTCGCTGCCATTGGCCGTCGTCTTGGTACATTTGCTTGGCTTGAAACACCGCTTGCGTGACTTCTTTAAGGCTGACACAGCCATAGGCTAGATGGGCGCTGAGGCGCGAGCAGCCTTCTTCGGCAGTGAGTGGTGAGCTGACTGAGCCGCGATACCATCGACCGCGATGACCTAAAAAGCTTTCGATAATGGCGATGCCTTTAGCGCGGCCGCCGGTTTGGCGATAGCGGCATGGGTAAGGGTCGTCGCAAACCGACTCGGGCCATTGCTCCGTAGGCAAGTTAGCCAACGTATGTGCGAAGGTTATTTGCTCTGGCTCTTCCAGCAACGGGGTTTTAACCCACTTATCCCACAGCGGTTTAAAGTTGCTTTGACGCCGATGCAGCGGGCGTTTTACGCCGTTTTGGGCATACTCTTGCCAGCTAACTTGGTGACTTTGACACCATGCCTTAACCGCCAAATCACGCTCAAAGGTCCAAAGGTTACCGGTTTCTTCGTGGCTGAATAAGTTAAAGTGATCAAACTCAGCCAAGAGCTGCGACAGCACCTCGGTCATGTCGCCGATACGCACCACCAAATTGCCGCCCAAGGCTTTGAGTTGCTGCTGCAAGTCTACGAGAGATTCGCGTACAAACAACCACTGGCGATTGCTGGTATCGGCCAGCTGCCAATACCTTGGCTCAATTACGTACAAGCACAACGTCTTTCCTTGCTCACTGGCCTTAACGAGGGGCGCGTGGTCATAAGCACGTAAATCTCGCTTAAACCATACCACGTTTAAAGGAGACTTCTCTGATAATCCATTAGAAGCGTTAGTTAAGTCGTTACTATTCAATGCGTTTGCCCGAGATCTGTTGCACTTATGCACGTGTAACAGAACAAACGCCCGCAACCGTGACGGTTACTTATAGGCAAAGGAGTGTGTGAGTAGATCACTCACTTAAACGGAGTCATTGGCTGTTTAAAAGCTCAACCTTAGATTGGGTTACACGCTCCACAAACCACTTAAGCGCTTTGCCATTGTTCGACTTTCGCCACGCCATATACAACGGGTGAACAGGGCGAGCACGGGCGATTTCAAGCTCAACTAACGCTCCAGACTCCAAGAGGTGAGCAATCTGATGACGCGGCAAATAACCCACTCCCAAGCCGTGTAATTGGGCTTCTATCTTTTTTTGTAAATTGGGCACCGTTACCCGCGAGCGACCATCTAATAAACCCGACGAGCGCAACGGCAAATTACGCGAGCTATCGGCCATTACCACTGTCGGGTAAGCATGAATCGCCTCTAACGCAATAGGCCCCTGATGTTGCGCCAAGGGGTGACTCCTCGCGACCGCAAAAACAAAAGCCATTTGACCAATCTCAAGGGTTTCAAATCCTGGCCCCGGCGGATCTCCTGCCGCGCCCACAATCAAATCACAACGCCCCGAATTTAGCGCATCCCACGTGCCGCCCAGCACCTCTTCAAGTAGCTGCACATCCACTTTAGGGTGCAGCTGCTGAAACTCAGCAATCACTTGATACAAGGGACCGCAGTTCACCACGCTATCAACCCCAAGAGTAATCGACACCTCCCACCCCGCTTCGACCTGCTTCACCAGCGTAGTGAGTTCCTCCGTCGCCAACAAAATCTCTCGGCCCTGCGCCAACACCAGCTTACCCGCCTCGGTTAATGCCGCTTTGCGCTTGCTACGATCAAAAATTTCGACACCTAACGATTCTTCTAACTTACTCACCGTGTAAGACACTGCCGAAGGCACACGGTGTAGCTCTTGCGCCGCAGCGGCAAAGCTTCCTTTACGATCAATGGCTTCGATCACACGTAAACAGTCGAGGGTAATGGGCGAATGCATTATTCAAATAATTTGATCTTTTAAATCAAATCTCTCCGTTATTTTTTTAAAAATATAGCAAATACAATACACCCATACATCAAAACAAACGAATTACGGTGACACACAATGAATAAACTAACCCTAAAATCTATTTTCGAATCTAACGAAAGTTTTGCACAACTCGCCCTTCGCCTACCACTGGGCATCATCTTTATCGCCCACGGCGCACAAAAGTTGTTTGGTGCATTTGGCGGCTACGGCCTCGAAGGCACCGGCCAATGGATGGCCTCCATCGGCCTAGAGCCGGGCTACCTAATGGCTCTGCTGGCTGGTAGCGCAGAGTTCTTTGGCGGTATCGCACTGCTTATCGGCTTGCTCGTTCGCCCAGCAGCTCTTGCCCTCGCCTTTACCATGGTAATTGCGATTATCACAACCCACCTATCTAACGGCTTGTTTATGAGCAACAACGGCTACGAGTTTGCTCTTGCACTACTTTCCGCAACGGTGGCACTTGCGATTTCAGGCTCTGGTCGCCTAGCAGTGGATAAGCAGCTTGCTTTGAAGGTTGGGGTTTAAATAATGAAAACTAACCCCTCATCTTTAATGCTGAGGGGTGACCCATCCCCGTCGCTGTTAGACGGCGATGTACCATGGCCCATAGAAGAACGCGACCACCATAAGGCTATTGGCAGCCAAAGTGTATTAGGGAGAGGTTATGTCGATAACTAAGCTCCCCAAGCCAGTGGCGGATAATGATACCGAATCCCCCGGTTTGAGAAACGTGTTGCTATCTAAAAGGTCTTTGATGTAACGACTCACCACATACTCCCTCACTGAGCGGTATTGGTCAGAAAATATAGCTCCCGTGAGCACATAACTTATGCCACGGGTGATTTTATAGCTAAGGCTAGGTGGCGCCATGATGACACCGTCTGGAGTGCCCGTCAGAATACTCGACTGGCTGTTTAAAGTATTGTTCTTAAGCCATTGCTGAGTTATGTCGGAGTGGGTATCGCGGCGTTCCTGATGCGCTTGGAAAATCTCTTCTACAATGCGCGGCATGGACCAAATTAACGCGCTTGCACTGGATAATTGCTTTTGCTGATCGTTGACCGATAACTCAAGCATTAATGTATTGAGCAGTTGCGTATCTGGCTTTGGAATAAACAAATATGGTCCGGTTGGAAAATAAGTGTCTGGGCTTTTGGATTGGCTAAAGCCTTTACCTGTTTGCATGTAATCGAGGTCAATGTTTCTTAGGAGGCTAGCACGATCCGTAAAGTCACCACAAAGAAAGTAACCAAAGTCATGTTCTGAAACATTGGCATTTGAAATCTCACTTAATGGGCGCGCGCAGATTTCTACTTCGTAATCTAATAAGCGTTCCGCATGGTACGAGATTGGCTGATTGCGTGTTGCTTTTGTTGTTTTCAAAAAGATAAAAGGTTGTGCCTCTGCATCAACCTCATCGGCATGATCGGCATAGTTAAGGCCTGCTGCAAAGTGATGTTGAGCGTCACCGGCTGGGCTTAATAGTTCATTGTAAGCGTAGTCCTGTAAACTGTTTTTGTCGGCTTGACGAATGGCTCGCCGAAGGGATTCGTAACCTTGCTGCGAGTAGAGTTCAATCGGCGCTAGGGGTTGTTGGAAGTGCTCGCTTAGGTTGTAGCCTTTGATGGTTTCACCCGTGTCCGAAAAAACAGCAATCGTATGTCGATGTACACCATTGACTACTTCTGCCAGGGTAAGCCCTGTTTCCAATGGCAGAATGCGATTATCGGCAACGCCGTTAGTCGACCAAAAAGCGCAGAATAGTATAAGGTGGGTGATCGTTTTCATTACTCTGCTCCAAATCGATAGTAAAGACCAAGCCCAGCAAAATAGCTTTGAGCTCTGCCTGCTTTTGTGATGGGACTGTCTTTAGCATCCCCTTGCAATTGCGTCACGCTCAGTCTCGCAAAGGCACCCCATTTTGGGCTCACAAACAACCCTATATTTGTACTTAGACTGATATCTTTAAGTCCCGCGGAAGCTTGGTAGGCATTTAAGCCCGAGCGCGCGCTATTTTGTGTATCAACGCCGAAATAGGTCTGCATATAATCATCATCTGCCACCGTCGCATCCACCGAAAAATCAAGCCTAAATGGCAGCATTAGTGGTGGAGCGTAAGAAAGTGATAATTGGGTATAATTGCCGCCACCGGTGTCGGTTACATCATGATAGACGGCTGTGCTGACGGTCAGCTCATCACCCTTAACAACTACATTATCTATTCCTTTTTGAATAAACCCTCCGAGAAAGGCTGCTGAGTCGACTGCGTCTAACTTGGCTATTTGTGCATTTTCTACTTCTTCATTGCGCCCAAGGTCTAGAGCTAGTGCAGGGCCAGCCTGCCATTGACCGGTGTTATAAAGGGTTACGCGACTTCCAAGGCCTTCAATATCGACACGCATTTTACCAACGTTAAACTGGGAGGCGATGAATGGCACAATGGAGTAGTCGTTGCTCCCCTGAAATTCTGTTGTATAACCAGGACCTGTAATGATAAAGCTAGGGGCGTTGGGCTCGTTAGCTGTCTCAGACAGTGCAGTGTTGCTAACACCGAGCCCTGCGATGAGTGTGGTTATAAAGATAAGGGTGTTGCGTTGGGTCATATTCATCTATCCTTTTTATCCGGTGTTTCAATAAGTTTAGATGCTACTTTTTCGACCCGATACTCGCTTTATTTTTACGGTATTTTCTTGTGAAAAAACTTGATTTATCTCTTAAAAAACAACCACTTCAGCAGCGCTCTAAGTTTTTGGTAAAGGCCATTAAGGAGGCCGCTACTCATGTTTTAAAAGTACAAGGCGTGGCCCAATTTAATACGAACTCTGTCGCCGAGCGTGCGGGTGTTAGCATTGGGTCTTTGTATCAATACTTTGGTTCAAAAGAGGTACTGATCGCGGAAATTAAGCGTGATCATTTTGATGAGCTGCGCCAATTTTTTACTGATGCCCACCGAGGTTTGGAGACGGGCACGTTGACAGAGTTAGTGGATGCATTTGTGGACGCAAGCGTGAAAGGACATTTGCTTGACCCCGAACTCCATCAGATATTAAGTCACGAGTCTCTAAAAATTGACCTAAGAGAAGAAGATCATTCGGGCATCTCGATTACCGTCAAAGTTGAACAGGCCTTAGAGGGATACCGAGATCAATTACGAGCTGATTTGGATATTTCCATTGCAACCAAGCTAATCTATTTGGTGGTTGAACAGACGATTCACGAAACATTGCTCAACGAGCCTGATTCTATACACCAAGAAAAGATTATTCGTGAACTAAAAAGGATGGTGCTGAACTATTTGCAGTAGGACATTCTAAACAGGCAGTTTGGCCTACGAGTAACGACCCAATAAGCAAGGGTTTTGATATAGGGAATGTATCAAGAATTCATGTGATTTATAGATAAAAAATCCCTACCGCACTGCGCCTTTACAAGCTGCATTCAGGGCTGGATAAACCTTAAAAAACAGCTCAAGAGCAATGACGATAGGGTAACTAGACCGACGTCCAACTTAGGCGAGAGTGTATATGACCCTCTTTTTTCGACCGAAGAGCGGCCAAAAGTGATAAATACGGTAATAGGTAACGGCACTCTTTCCCGTTATAAAACACAGGTGTCTTGTTATAGGCCCACATAGCGTTTTGCAAAGGCCTCACACTGTGCGGTTCGTGTGTATTTTTTTAACAGAGCTTTGCCGGTCTCTTGGCTGACCGGTTGCCCTGAAAGGCGTTGGTAACACTGCATCATAGCGACAACGCTGGCTTCAAAGGCGTGGTGGCCGTTAAGCAAAATGCTCACGCCTTCGCTGCGATAAAGAGCTTGCTCGGTTTCGCCTGCGTTGTACGAAATTACCATCAACGGCAAGTCCGTTACGGCTTTGATATTGGCTAAACCGTCGGCATCGACATCACCAAATAAACACAGGGCATCTACCCCAGTGCTGGCATAAGCCGCGACCCGAGTTTGTAATGTGTTTGCCGACTCGCTGGCCGAAAAGCTCGTGCGCGCAATAATAGAAAAGTCGTTAGATCGGCGTGCTTCAACAGCAGCGGCGAGCTTGTCTTGCTGTTCTTGGGTATCGCACAAACCACTGCGGTTGCCGTAGCGATAAGGTAAAACCGTGTCTTCAATGGTTACAGCACTGGCGCCAGCACGTTCGAGGTCTTTTACCAAACGTTGGGCATTTAGGGCGTTTCCATAACCTGAATCGCCATCCACAATTAGTGGCAGTTCAGAATGGCTAGCAATGCGATACACCCCCTCCACCAGCTCACTCAAGGTCAGCAAACCCACGTCGGGTGTGAGATGTTTGCTTGCAGCCATGACAGAGCCACCCACTATGGCGCAGTCAAAACCGGTATCTTGGGCCATTGCGACCGTTAACGGGTTAAATACCGATGCAGCGATATGGAGGTTGTTATCATCAAGTCGTTTTTTTATTGTCACGGGCATGGTCGCTGAAGTAGTTACTTACTTGTGTCACTTACGTTTTAAATGCCCCCTACTTACAGGGGGCTGACGTCATCCATTACTTAATAAGCTTATTTAATAAACTTCACTTTCTCGTGGATGCGTTGAAGAATGGCACCTTTGCGCTCGTTAAATTTCTTTTTGTTTTGCTCAAAGATGTTGTTGCCTTTGGTGTCAATCGAAATGATTAACGGGCCAAACTCCTTCACTCGGTTTACCCAAAGGGTTTCGGGCATACCCAAGTCGCGCCATTCGGCTGCTTCAATGGCTTCTACTTTGGTGGCTGCAACCACGGCACAACCACCCGGGAAGACAGCATGAACGGCGTTGTTTTCTTTACAGCCCGCCGCTGTTTCTTCTCCCATGCCGCCTTTACCAATAATCAGCTTTACACCGGTTTCGGCGATAAATTCCCGCTCAAACTTTTCCATACGCATACTGGTGGTTGGGCCGATAGAGACCATTTCAAAGCTGCCGTCTTCTTTTTCACGCACAATCGGGCCAGCATGGAAAATAGCGCCGTTTTTAATATCAACCGGAAGCTTTTGTTTTAGCTCGATCAGACGACGGTGCGCGACGTCACGACAGGTCACCAACTGGCCTGTTAAGTACACAATGTCGCCTACATTAAGCTCGGCTAGGGCTTCATCTGTGATTGGGGTGGTTAGGATTTTTTTCATAGTGTGACACCCTCGTGCGACAAGATTTCGTAGCTTAGGTCTGGCTGGAACTTGATGGTGCCGCGACGGTGCGCCCAGCAACCAGTAGAAACCGCTACACCAATGGTAGAGGGGTGACGCGCAGACGATTCGATATTTACGCCCATCACGGTGTTATCACCGGTTAAACCTTGTGGGCCGATACCCACTTCGTTTAAACCTTCTTCTAGCAACTCTTCCATTAACGCTGCATTGTCGTTAGCGTTTTTGGTGTTTACCGGACGAAGAATCGCTTTTTTAGACAAGCGAGCGGCAGTCTCTACCGATGTTGAAACACCCACACCCACCAACAACGGAGGGCAGGCGTTTACACCGCGAGAGGTGATAACGTCGAATACAAAGTCGGCCACGCCTTCGTAACCTTGGCCTGGCATTAGAACTTTGGCAGAACCCGGCAAAGTACAACCACCACCCGCCATGTAAACTTCAATGGTGGCTGTGTCTTCGTTAGGCACAATTTCCCAATCCAACCATGGAATTTTAGAGCCGGCGTTCGTGCCGGTGTTTTTCTCGTCGAAAGTTTCAACAGCGTTGTGACGCAGTGGGCCTTTTTTTGTCGCTTCGATGGTAGCCGTACGAAGAATGTCTTCAAGCTCACCAATCAGAGGAAACTTAGCACCCACAGTTAAAAAGTATTGGATAACGCCGGTGTCCTGACAGCTTGGGCGGTCAAGTTTGTCGGCAGCTTCTTGGTTTTCGGCCATGGTGTCGTAGATCTCGATCGCCATGGGATTCTTTTCTTTTTTTCTTAAATCGGCTTGTTTGTCTTTGACATCTTTTGGCAAACGCTTGCCAATGTAGCTGGTAAACTTGGTCATGACGTCAGACATGTACTCTACTGAGTTTTCGCTGCTCATATACCCCTCCGCTAGTGTTTATTATCAGGCTGCTGGTGGTATGATTTTATGGATATACGCCTTGCTGCGTTAAAAATAAAAGACAGACACTTTTTCCAGTGAGGAAATAATGGACCCAACTTCTGAGTTTGAGTTTTTTATCGCCCTTGCCAAAAACGGCGGTTTATCGGCCACTGCACGGGAACTAAACCTCACCCCTTCGGCGGTAACAAAGCGCCTTAATAATCTTGAGTCGCGCTTAGGTGTTCGGCTGGTTAACCGCACCACTCGCCGTATCAGCCTGACAGACGAAGGTGTGGTGTACTTGGACTATGCCAAAAGCATTCGTGACCAAATTGATGAAATGGAAGCCGCGGTAAGCCATCGCCGATCCAAGCCAAGCGGCTTGTTGAGAGTCAATGCACCATTAGGGTTTGGCCGTAACTACATCGCGCCTATTTTGTCGGAGTTTGTGAACGAGTATCCCGAAGTGACCATTGAACTGATGCTCACCGACCGCCCTCTCAGCCTGCCCGATGAGTCGGTGGATGTGTGCATTCGCTTTGGCCAAGCACCCGATTCGCGTCTGATCGCCCGCAAAATTGCACCTAACCGCCGCTTGATTTGCGCCTCGCCGAGTTACTTTAAAAAGCATCCCAAGCCCCAAACCCCTGCCGACTTACATCAACACAGCTGTATTGTGATTAAGCAAAACCAACAAGTGGCCAGTGCTTGGCGATTTACCCCCGAGCAAGACCCCGGCGCACCAGAAGAAGTCATTAAGGTAAAAGCAGGAATGGTCACCAACGATGGTGAAATTGCATTGCGCTGGGCGCTGAATGGACATGGTATGTTGATGCGTGCCGAGTGGGACCTTGCGCGCTATATTCGTGAGGGCAAGCTAGAAACAGTACTAGAGAGTTACAAAACGCCCGAAGCTGATATTTACGCCGTATACATGGAACGGCTTAATTTAAGTGCTAAGGTGACACGTTTTTTAGACTACTTACAAGCTTCATTTTTAGATGCGAAGAACGAAGCGCACTCCCTGTGGTAGCACCGGCTTTTACCACTTTGCTCCAAATAAAACGGGGCCCATTGGGCCCCGTTAACACAATACTCGTAATGGCTAGGCTGACTTAAAACAGAATACCTTGCGGCATACGCAGGTTAAGCACTTCGCTCATAATCAAGTAGAAACCACCCACGATGACTACCGCTGCGACAAGGTTAGTCACCAACTCTTTTGGCGAGGGCCTATCAAAGCTCGCCACCGCCATAATGCCGATAAAAGCAAGGCCCGACGATAACGCAAAGCCCAGCGTCGACATGAGCGTCGTCCACAAACCAATCACCACCACAACAGCGACTTGGCGTACGCTTGGAATGACATTTAGCGCCGCAAAGCTTACAGAGTTACCCGACATCGTCACTTTAATGAGTAGTAACACACACAAACCGATAACCGCATACAAAATCGCCGTTGGGAACACTGCACCCAACATTGAGATACTCCCAGTTTGCGACAAGAGCACACCACAAGTCGCGAGGATAAGCCCAGTCACCACCACGGTTGATGGCTTGTGATCGACTACGACGTCCTGGGACTCGGTTTTCTTTTTGCGCGCGGCCCACAGTGGGAATACCAAAGCAAACACCGCACAAATAATGATGCCAATAGAAATTGGACGACCAAAGAACATCTCCAGCACACGGTCTTGAGCGGAGCCGATGAGGTAGGTTTGCACAAAACCTTGCTCGGCAATTTTGCCTAACACCAAGCCCAGCACAATAGGCGAGGCACTAAAGCCAAACTTCGCAAGCACCCATGCAAACACACCCAATACAAACATCACGAGGGTATCGTGTGGGTTGCTGTGAATCGCGTAGCTACCAATCACCGTCAAGAAAGCAACGGTTGGCACCAGTAACTGCTTAGGCGTTTTAGCAATCGACTTGTAGGCGTAACGCCCAAGAATCAAGCCAACTGGCAACATCAAAATTGTGGCGATAAGTAAGCCGTAAATAAAGGTATAAACGATACTGCCTTGTTCAGAGAACAACGTTGGGCCGGTTTTAATACCCTGCACCAACAAAGCACCCAGAATAATCGCATCGGGCGGTGTACCCGGAATACCCAACACCAGTGTAGGAATAAAGCCACCACCTACGGTTGCGTTGTTAGCCGACTCGGTGGCGATAATGCCATCGGGTGCGCCTTTACCAAAATCATCGGCTTCTTTTGAGCTACGACGAGCCTCAGTGTAAGCCACCAAACCAGCAATCGAACCACCCGCACCCGGCAAAATGCCTACCACGGTGCCAATCACAGAGCTACGTAATAAGTTAAATTTACGTTTTGCAGCCAAACCAAAGGCAGTTTTTAACGACGACTCGCCTTCTACCTTGGCAAAATTTAAATGCGGTGTACGCGAGGCCACCAAATCAATAATCACTGGAATACAGTAAAGACCGATAATCGCAGAGGTAAGGTCAATACCGCCCAATAGGGATACTTGGTCGAAGGTAAAGCGAACATCACCACCCACCACCGCGACACCCACGGTTGAGATAATCAAGCCAATACAAGCGCCAATCAGGCCTTTTACCGTGTTACCGATAGACAAAGCCGAGATAAGCGTAAGACCAAACACGGCCATCCAAAAGTATTCGGCAGGGCCAAAGGCCAAGGCCACTTCGGCCAAAGGTGGTGCCAAAAGTAGCAGTGCAATGGCACCGACAATACCGCCGCCCACCGAGGCCAGTGTGGCCAATGAAATAGCCAGCGCACCCTTGCCTTGCTTCGCCATTGGGTAGCCATCAAAGGTGGTGGCTATGGCCGAAGGTGTTCCGGGTGTGTTAACCAAAATAGCGGCAAAGGCACCGCCGTAAATCGCCCCTGTATAAATTGCCCCTAGTACGATGAGGCCTGAAGCAGGCCCCATCACATAGGTAAATGGCACTAATACAGCGACAGCCATTGTTGCCGATAGCCCTGGCATGGCACCAATCATGGTGCCTGCAATTACGCCCACTAACGCGAGCAAAAGGTTGAGCGGCGTTAAGGCCTCAACTAAATAGCCTAATAGTTCCATTTGAATACCTACCGATCTTACTTAGAAACGCCAAGTAAGCGGCCAATTTCCGCGTACTCTTCTTTGTTAGCTTCCATAAAGGCGTCCATTTTTTCGTAAGGGATATCGGTGAGTACAAAGCCGTTTTCTTCCATCTTTTTGATGAATTCTGGGTCTTTGTTAATGTCGCCGATAATGTTCGAAAGCTTGATACGCACTTCTTCTGGCGTTGATTTAGGAACGGCTACACCACGGTAGGCACCGCCCACTAGCTCAATACCTAGCTCCTTAAACGTGGGTACGTCTGGAAATGCTGGCAAACGTTTTTGCGCTGATACCGCCAACATGCGTAGCTTATCGCCCGCACTGGCACCCGATGTTGCGTAGGCAAAACCTGCGGTTAGCTGGTTACCCATCAGCGCTGTCATGGCTGGGCCAATGCCGCTAAAAGGGACGTAAGTGGTGGTTGCGCCGGTCAACTTATCAAACAAAGCCTGACCAATGTGGTTAGCTGAGTTAGAACCAGAACCTGCGAAGGTCACCATACCTGGATTGCTTTTAGCGTAATCAACAAGCTCTTCAAGGCTTTTGATTTTGCTCGCCGCAGGTACAAAAATCGCGTTTGGCGTGTAGTGGAAGTAGTAGATCGGTGTTAACTCGTCAGTTTTGTAACCAGAGTCTTTGACCATTGGCTGCATAATGGTGTGGGGGATGTTAATACCCATCACGGTGTAGCCGTCGTTTTCCATACCGTTAAGTTGTGACCACGCCACGGCACCACCCGCGCCCGGCATGTACTGAATCACTGATTGAACACCTGAGTGCTTTTCCCAAACGGTTTGCTGTAAGCGGGCAGATAGGTCTGACTCGCCACCAGCATTAAATGGCAAAATGTAGTTAATTGGCTTTGATGGGTAATCGCTGGCAGCGCTTGCGCCCATAGATAGAGACAAAGCACCTGCTGCGATGGCAGTTAAAAACGGTTTAGTAAAACGTTTAAAGTTATTGTTATTCATTTTTATAACCCTTCTTTGTGAATACGTAGTTTGCTAACTCGCGAAGCCACTATAACCACAAGCCAAAGTCCGTACGCTTTCTGAGGGTTAAATCATTTTTTACTTTTTTTCACAAATAAAAAGACCAAGCCTGTAAATACGTGAGTATTTTGCTTGGTCTTGTCCTAATAGTACGACTTTGGTGCTTACCTAATCACTAAATAGCACTCTTAACAGTAGTCGACCCACTCGCCACCTTGGTCAGCAGAGCGCACGCAGTTTTCGACCCAGCGCACGCCTTCCACTCCGGCATCAATATCTGGATACCAAAGGTCACTCACCGCCTCTTGCTCGCCCTGCTGATACGCTTCGATCACCACAGCAAAGCGCGCATACAAGTTCGACCAAGCCTCAAATAACCCCTCGGGGTGGCCGCCACCAATACGATCTTCTGCCAAGGCTTGTTCATACAAGTAGCCCATTCCCCGCTCTAATACTTGTGAAGGCTGGCCCTGTACCTCGTACGTTAGCTGGTTGGGGTGCTCATCCCACCATTCGATACTGGCCTTGGAGCCAATCACCCGAATTTTTTGGCCGTGCATTGAGCCCGCATTCACCGCCGACGACCAAACTGTCGCCACGGCACCATTAGTGTATTCCATCAAAGTGGTGGCGTTGTCTTCTAAGGGCGCGCGGCTTTTGATAAAGCTTTGGCGAGTACAGAGCAGGCGTTTGATTTTAAAGTCGGGCAGCATCACCTCCGACAAATACAAAGGGTGCGTACCCACATCGCCCAGCACATAACTTGGCCCTGCGACCGAAGGGTCCATTCGCCATTTTGCTGCGGGGTTATTTTCCTCAACCGCTTCGCTATGAAAACCATGGGCAAATTGCATATTAATGATGCGCACTTCACCCAAGTCGCCATTGGCGATCATTTGTCGGGCTTGCTCTATGGCTTGATGGCCTGCATAGCCGTAGGTCACGCCCACCATTAGGCCTTTTTGCTCGGCAAGGGTTTTGAGCTCTAACGCTTCTTGAGTAGTAAAGCACAGGGGCTTTTCACAAATCACATGCACGCCTGCCTCTAGCGCCGCTTTGGCAATGGCAAAGTGAGTGCTGTTTGGCGTGGCGATAGATACCGCTTCGATGCCATCGTCCCGTTGTTGCTCCCCCGTAAATAGAGCCTGATAGCTTTCGTAGCAGCGCTCTGGCGCTACACCTAAGCTCTCGCCAAAGTCTTTGCCACGGGCGGGGTCTAAATCAAACGCACCTGCCACCAAGGTAAAGTAGTTATCGCGCAGTGCCGCCGAGCGGTGAATATAGCCAATTTGACTGCCTCGACCGCCGCCGACCATCGCCCAACGTAAGCTGCGTTGTGTTTTCTTTTCGCCAAAAATCATTTGTTTACTCCACTGTTAAAGGACGGCTTAGGCAAAGCCAACGCGGGTTAAATAGTCGCGGCTGGCTTTTACATCGCGCAAACTGGTGTCTGAGTCGCGCGGATCGCGCTCTTGCTCGATGGTGATATAACCTTCGTAGCCAATGTCTAACAGGGCTTGGCGAATCGCTGGGTAATCCAGCACTCCGGTGCCAATCGGGCACATCACCCCTTCGGCCACCGCTTCAAAAAACGGCAAGTCGCGCGCTAAGGCCGATTCGAACTTGCTTTGGTCAACATCTTTAAAGTGAACATAGTCAATGCGATGAGCGAACTCGCGCAGCCAGCTTTGTGGATTCATACCCGAGTAATACAGGTGGCCTGTATCAAGGCAAAGGCCCACTTGCTCGTATGAAAGATCGTCCACCAGCTGACGAATTTCGTCTTCAAACTCGATGTAACCACCTGCATGTGGATGAACCACCGAGCGAATACCGTATTGCTGCCACGCCAGTTCGGCAATTTGCTGAATGTGCGCCATCATCGTTTGCCATTGCTCTGGCGTTAGGCGCGGTGCTTTGCTCGACTGGCCCGCTGCTGAGTCCCGCTCTGGGTGGCCCCAATCAATAATCACCAAATAAGGCGCCGGAAAGCGTTTATTGGCACTTGGGCTTTCAATCGCGGGTAACTGGTTTAACAAGGCGCAAATATTGTGGGTTTGCTCTAACAAGTTATCCAAGTTTTGAGGGGCCACTAGGTCATCAAAAATGGTACCCGCCACCACCTTTAAGTCGTTTTTATTTAGCTCTTTGGCTACGGTGGCTGCATCCAGCGGTAAATAGCCATAAGGGCCAAGCTCAATGCCACGATAACCAGCCTGCCCTGCTTCTGAAAGCACACGCGTCCATGGCGGTAGATGAGGGTTTTTAGGGTTATCGACGCCCCAACAACAAGGGGCACTGCTTATTTTTATTGTCATAACGTTTATCTCATTGGGCTTAGCTGCTTAACTGGCTATCTAAAACCCGCCTACAAGCTATCAAGCAACTATCATTTTTATACCTAGACCAAGCTTATTAACGCTGGCCGCTTTACACCAAAAGTGGCTAAGCGCTAGTATATTTAATGATAAAAACCGCACAATAAGGGCGAATCACTCTCTTTCATCAACCCTCTTAACGATAAAAATAAAAATGATAGATCTATCAAAAGAAAGCACAGACGATAAAGTCGTTACCATGACGGACGTAGCCAAAGCCGCCGGTGTAGGTGTTGCCACGGTAGATAGAGTGATTAATCGCCGTGCCAGAGTTCGGCCCGAAACCGCCAAAAAGGTATTGGCAGCCGCCGAGGCGTTGGGCTTTGTACGAACAGGACTGATTAAAGACAGAATTAACGACAACACGGCGGGTCATCGTTTAGGTTTTTTATTGCAAAAAACCTCGGAGTTTTACACTGAGTTAGGGCAAGCCTTGTCGGATGCAACACAAACCCAAACCTTATCGTTGGGGCGTTGTGTGGTGAGCTTTTTAGACGACCTTACCCCCACAAGCGTGGTTAAAGCACTAATGAGCTTAAGCAAAAAAGTGGATGCCATCGCCCTTGTGGCCGCCGATCACCCACTCATTAGCCAAGCCATTAGCGACTTACGCTTACGTGGTATTCCTACCTTTGCACTCGTGTCTGACCTTAGCAGCCAAGACTGCGCTGGCTTTGTCAGCGTCGACCACCGCATGATGGGCCGCAGCGCCGCATGGACCATGAGCCAACAACTACCCGCAAAAAGCAAAATAGGGCTGATGATTGGCAGCCACCGTTACCTCTGCCAAGAACAAGCCGAAATTGGTTTTAGAAGCTACCTGCGCGAACATGCACCACAGGTTCACCTACTCGAAACCCTCACCAACCTTGAAGACCATCGCCTTGCTGAAAACGCCACTCTCGAGCTACTCAAACAGCACCCTGACCTAGCTGGGCTCTATGTTGCTGGCAGCGGCATTGAAGGCGTGGTTAACGCACTCAAAGAACACCCCAGCACAACAACTCGGCCATTAACCATTTGCCACGATCTCACCCCTTTCTCACGCGCGGCACTTATTAATGGGCAAATCTCTATGGTGTTATCACACCCCAACGATTGGATGGCTACCAAGCTCATCGACGCCATGTGCACCGCCATTAAACAACCGCAACAACTCTCGCGTTATCAGGTATTGCTGCCGCATGTGACTTATACGGCAGCGAATGTGTGAGGTGGAAAGCCAAAGATCAACAGCGGGTTAAGGCGCAGTCGTTAAACGATCAATCATCCCTTTAATCGCAACCATTTGGGGTGCAGATTTCGTGAAGTAGTTAAAGGGAGGTAAGTTATTGTTTGAATAACCCCAAAAATCCCAGCACCCTTTAGGGTTAAGAATCGACTTAACTGCTTGGGGGTAAAGTACGATGAGGTCATTTGCATCGGCGACATTGTTATACCCAGTGTCGGTAATATATTCAGTTTGCAGCGTTTCTGCGCCCTGCTCACAACCATGCATTGCAACGTGAACCTTACACTGGGTTCCCTCTGCACATGCTTTTGGCACATAAACGTAGGCAGTAGAGTCCATGCTGACATTCGGATAAAACAGCGAATTAACGAACTCACCTTGGTTAAAAGCAATGAGCTCTCCTTCGGGCTCTGATACCGGAGGTGCCATGCCGCCATATATCTGGTTTAAGATATTGTAGGCTTGGGTTATTTCACAATTATTTATGAACGGCGGAGCGGTTTCGTCACATTGTGTATCTGCGGGGTTATTAGTGATAAAGGCATGGCCCGCATCCACCGAAGCGTTGTAAAAAATTTGGCTTTCATCGACTCCCAATTGGCGATAAAACGCTACCGCAGAATCCACCACACCCGTTTGCACTGTTTGGTCTGAGTGACCTGAAAATAGATAGATTTTATCGTCAGCAACATTTTCTAACGAATCAATCAGGCCAACAGCCTCGCTACTGGTGGCAAGCGTGTATAGGTACTCAGGGTCCGGATATTTGGGCTCTCCTGCAGGGCAAGACACGCCCGTTACCGCCGCATTATTAAACGGTGGCATTGGGTCACAAGGGTTCATGCAAGACGAAACCGCACTGTATACCGGCATTAAAGTAAACGCAGGATTAGTTTGAGCACAGTTCCAAGGCCCACCTGCCACGATACCTGCACCGACTAGGCTCTCTGAGTATGCAATATGAAACTGAGCTGACATAAAGGCGCCCGACGACAACCCAGAAATAGAGGTTTGATTGGGTAGTGCATTGAGTGACGGTAGTGATTTGATTGTTGTCGCGCTGACTTCTGCACTCAACATTCCCAAAGTAAGTGCTACACCTGTTATCCGTAAAACGTTTTTCATCGTTGTCTCCCAGCTGACTGTATAAAAAACACACAATAACACTCATTTTGCAGTGCACAATCCGTTGCTTTAAGCGGCTACTACTAATTGCTGTAACGACTTTCTCTCATCGAGCTCCTTATTTCACGCTCAGTATCACTACCCTATGGTCGCCCATATGGGGCCAAATTTGCGCCATAAGTACCCTTGTGGCGTTTTTACCTAATCCCTATGCTCAAAATGGACTGCGATTAAATAACAATAAAAGGACATACCTGTGCAGATGCAACCATGGCTTGCACTGATACTACTGGTCGGCTGGTTTTCTCCCACCAGCTGGGCCTCCACTGCAAAACAAGCGCTACAAAACGATACCCAGTGGGTTGGCGAACAGGCAGGAGCGAACCGCTTTGAAGCGATTCAACTTAAAATAGCGGCCACTTCTTATTTAAAAGCGGTTATGGTGTGGAATGACTCCAACAGCCCCGTTTTTCCGCCCATCGATGCCATGGCGATTCCGCAATCGAGCCGGTACTTGACACCTCACACTCCCCCGCTGATAGCAAACAGCGACGCAGGGTTTGCTTGGGAGGCCAGTGATTTGCGGGTAACAACAGGTATTGCCTGTACTCGCAGCATCAACCTTAAAACCTGTGTCGAGTTTGATATTGATAAACTAAGCGAAACGGTGGGCGAGCCTGCAGCTCAGATCAGGCAGGCATTGCGCTCAACAGCCTCGCCTGCAAGCCAAGGTAACTCTATCTTTTTAGGCATTAACACAAGTACGCTGCTCGTTGCGGCTTTAGGCTTAGCTGCACTTTTACTCTCACCCATGCTCCTGAAAAGATGCGCAGGCGCAAGCACTGCGAGTCGCCCTAAACACATACAAAAGGGAATACAAAAGGAAGCGCCCAAGGAGACAGCTGGCACAGCCACCGTCGCGACCGACGAGGCGGCATTTTGGTTAGGAGACATGCAAATCGACCCTAAGCGCATGCGAGTGTTGCGCGATAGCCATCAAGCAGATATTTCACCAAGAGACCTTAAACTGCTGCGATATTTTGCTTGTCACCCTGACGAAGTCATCAGCAAAAGTCGGCTGTATGACGCCGGTTGGGGCCGAGACTTTCTACCCAATAGCCGCTCGTTAGAGCAACACATAGCCACCTTACGCAAAAAAATTGACCCTTCAAAACAGCGGCCGGCTTTAATTGTTACGGTGCATGGCCAAGGCTATCGCCACCCAAAGCACGAGATAACACTCTGATTTTTATATTTTTTACAAAAATTTTTCAAAATTCTGACAACTTTTAACTCGCCCTCAGCATTAATAACAGCAGCTACTTAACTGCCTGTTTTAAATTTAATACTTGAGGGCCAGCATGACTCGTTTTCTTCGCTTTTGGCTATTGCAGCTATTTTCTATTCTGCTCTCTACTCTTTTTTCTGTTGCGCTGTGGGCGGATATGCCGACGTCGGGTAGCGAAGTTTTTGAGGGCGAGATTAAAGTTGTGAGTGTGATGAACCAAGAAAAGCTCGCGACGCTTTATGGATATCCTTACGTCATCGGCGAAAAAGACCCAGACGTGGCAATTTGGCCGCTGTATCAGCAAGCGGTCGATGGCCAGCACCTTATCGGTTATGTGTATGAGTCGATCGAGTATTCTGCGATTCCGGGGTTTATGGGCATCCCTTTTAACCTGCTCGTCGCCATTGACCTGTCAGGGCGATTTATCGACGTAAAGGTGTTATTCCAACGCGAACCCATGTTTGTTGGCGGGATTGGCACCGGCCCCATGGACCAGTTTGTTGCACAATACACGGGCCTGTCGTTGATGCAAAACATCCAGTTTTCAAACAACAAAGGCCAAAAGAAAAACAACGTTGGCAATACCATCTATCTCGACGGTATTACGGGTGCCACAGCGTCTATCCGCATTCTTAATCAAACACTCTTGTCATCGGCATTGAAGGTTGCGCGAAGCAAGCTGGGGTTTGGTACAAGCAAAGACCCTGAGCTTATTGCGCAAATCGATACCCAAGTCTTTGACCAATTTCAGTGGCAACAGCTAATTGCCCAAGGCTTGGTCAAACATACCCAACTCACCCCAAGCAATTTTGCCGCTTTGGAGCAGAGACTCTCAACGCCATCCACCACTACTCGCCCCCTCGAAAGCTCGCTTATGCCCGTTAGTTTATATGTCACCGACATAGCGCTGCCGAGTGTCGGGCAAAACCTTCTCAGCCAAGAAGGCTGGGCATTTTTGCAGAGCAACCTAGAACCGGGTGACCACGCTTTGCTGGTGGTAAGTGACGGGCAACATTCGTTTGTGCACGAGCGCAGCCTGCGGGGCGGCATCTCTGATCGCCTATTGCTACGGCAGCACGGCCTTCCCATTGAGCTGCGCGATTTAGACTTTGCTGAGCGCTTTAGCGATACACCCGAAGGCATCTTAAACCTCCCTAAAAACCTCGCGTCGGCCGACTGGAAAATCTACCGAGTGATTGGCAACTCGGGTATCGATATCTCCCAGCCTCTCGATTTTGAGTTGGATGTTAGCCCACTGCCCGAGTCGGCTTTTCAATCGATTGCGGCAATGCCTCACCCTTTTCAATACACCGTGCCTAGTCGTTATTACATTGAGCCCAGCGCCAGCGATAAAGGCTGGCTAAGCCTTTGGCGGAATAAAGTACCTGAGCTCATCATCTTTGGCTTAGCATTTCTTTTGTTAGCTCTTGCCCTGCATTATCAGTCAAAAACCGTGCAAAATCCCCGCTTTTTTGTCGCATTTCGGCTCGGTTTTTTATGTTTTACGCTGGTATTTATTGGTTGGTATGCTCAAGGCCAGCTATCAATCGTCAACCTGACAGGTGCAATTCAATCGATTTACGCTGGGGGCGGGTTGGGCTTTTTTCTGTACGACCCAATGACCACCACCGTTTGGGCTGCCACCGCAATCACCTTTTTTATATGGGGAAGAGGCACCTTTTGTGGCTGGTTATGCCCTTTTGGCGCATTGCAAGAACTGGTGAGTCAGGTTGGAAAATGGATCGGTATTCAACCTCGTGCCGTGAAGGATAGTTGGGATCGACACCTTAAAAAACTTAAATATCTTGTTTTGCTACTACTCGTTTTGGTCGCCTTTACCTCGGCCCCATGGACAGATCGACTCGTCGAAATTGAGCCTTTTAAAACCGCCATTACCTTTTATCTTTTTGAGCGCGAGTGGCCCTATGTTGCTTGGGCCTTGTTTATCATTTTAGTCAGCTTATTTTTTTACAAGGGCTTTTGTCGTTACCTTTGCCCACTCGGGGCACTGATGGCGCTACTGGGTAAAGTTCGCCTCTTTAATTGGCTGGCACGGCGCACCGAATGTGGAAACCCCTGCCAGCTTTGCAACAAGGCGTGTCAGTACAACGCCATTGGTCAGGCCGGACACATCGACTACAACGAGTGCTTTCAATGCCTAGATTGTGTGGTAATTTACGAAAGTGACCAAAAGTGCGTCCCTATTATTTTGCAAAAACGCAGCGGTCGCAAACTTAAATCCAACCCACGCATCATTGCCAAGGAACTAGGTTAATGCGCAACCCCCAATTACTCTCGCCCACAACGGCACAACGACTGCACTGCTTGGCCACCTTGGGCCATCTTCGCCACGCAAAACCCATTATCGACAGGCTGTACGCCCACAATATCTTTCCGGGCATTGGCTACCTTGAGCTTTACGCTGGCCGCCGCCGAATCCAGCCACACCACTTGGGTAAGTTACTGCACCACGAACAGCAACTCATGCGCCCCCGCTATCAATCCAAGCGCTCACATGTCACTTGCCCGCTTAAACGAAAAAAAGGGCCGATGCGAAGGCCCTTTTTATAAACAATCATCAATCAAGTTCAGAAGCTATTCGCTCGCGGTGTTGGCCTCGGAAACGGCAGGACACAATACTTATTAGCTTTGTAAACTTGCCGCTCTCGCTATTGCGCAACCACATCAAACTCAGCCAACTTATTCACTCGGATCATCGCCTGAATTTCTTCAACATATTCATGGCCACGTTCCGAGTACTTTTCTAAGCCATTAGCAAGCGCCATACCCGTAACCGTCTCGCCTTTTGCCCTTAGGCTTTTGCGAATGTCACGCAACTGAGCATAGGCATTGCTCACATTAAGGTTATAAATGTAAGCATTTACAGAGCCCTGTACCGAGCTAAACTTCGCCACCTCGTGGGTTTTGCCTGCATCACGTGCATTGGGTACCACGCCACAGCCAGCGGTAAAGCACCATTGGCCAAAGAGGTTGTTAGCCTCGCGGGCGAAACGTGATGTTCCCCACGCAGACTCATTGGCCGCCTGCGCTAAAGTGAGCGACACGGGCACCTTATCTACGCGAGTTAGCAGCGAATCGAAGGCTTTGGGTGTCCAGTCTGTTACTTCATCAAGTTTGTATTTTTTAGCCACTTCAGCCAAAAAAGCCGACTCTTTCTCAGACAGCGAACTTTTGCTTTTTAAACTACTCACCACCGCACGCACAGCCAAAATGCGAGCATTTTCTTTCTCGACCATTGGCTTAAGGTAGTTAAAAAACGCGGCTTTCTTCTCTTTTACATCCGTAAAAGAAGCAAACTTAGGTAACGACTCACTGGTATTTTTAGACGGCGTAAGTGACGCTCCCTCAAAGGTTTGAGAAGAGTCAGAACCACTCATAAAGTAAGTTGCACCAGCCGCAACCAACGCGAGACCGACCGCAGAAGCAATCAACAATTTTTTAGGACGATTTGCCATAAATACATCTCCAATGGGTACGGCAATTTACAACACAACCACAGCAAGCAGCACAGTTGATACTCGCTACCGTTAAGACACCCGCTTTCATTTCCTTAAAGCAATCAATTAGATAGCAACAGTCGTTAGAAGGCAGCCTAGTTTAAGGCATCACTTTGCTGCACAACAGCATTCAAGCGTTAGGCACACAAATAAATTGAGACGACACAGCAAAAATTAGTGCTAGGATAGAGCCAGTGTGCCTTGTTTTTTTGTACGATTGTTACTACCCCAAAGGCACACCTTTTTGCCAACGCAACAACAGTCGCCATTTTTTAACGGCGCAGGATAATGAATATGCAGGCAGCACCCGCAGAGGAAACCCAAGTACTCCACCCCAGTGACATTGCCCTTAACCTCACCAGTTTACCGGCCGAGGAGCGCCAGCAGCTTTGGCAATCGCTGTCGTCTGAACAGCAAGGGGAGGTT
Organism: Pontibacterium sp.; assembly: GCA_049603715.1. Taxonomy (GTDB): domain Bacteria; phylum Pseudomonadota; class Gammaproteobacteria; order Pseudomonadales; family Balneatricaceae; genus Pontibacterium. Next base: position 150,608 of record JBMYSW010000002.1, read on the forward strand.
ATTCCCTACGTTTCTGAAAGCGTAAAACAAACCCTTTTAGAAGCGATGGACAGCGAAGCCATTCGCCTCGCCACCAGCGGCATGGAAGTCGGCGACATTGCCGAAGTGATGGAGCTCGTCGAAGACGACGTTGCCCAAGAGATTTTTGACAGTCTAAGCGAAGGAGACCAAACGCAGCTCAAGCGCTCTTTGGAATTTGATGAAGACGAATCGGGCCGCTTACTCGATTACGAGGGCCTCTCGGTTACTCGCCACCGTACCGCTGGCCAAGTGCTCAACCACATCAAAAAAGTCGGCATGCCAGAGTACTGCGACCTGATTTTTTTGGTGGGTAAACAACAAAGCTTTTTGGGCGCGCTCACCCTCGCCTCCGTGCTAGAGGCCAGCGAAGATACGCCACTTGCCGACATCCCCACCATCGATATCGACACCATTGATCCAAACTTACCCACCAGCGACTTGGCGCGTCTGTTTAGGCAAAAATACTATGTGTCGTTACCCGTGGTCGACAGCGACGGCCGCCTGTTAGGGCGTATTACCCTCGACGACGCCATGGATGTCATGCAAGAAGAAGCCGATCACCAACTGATGGGTATGGCTGGCTTACCTGAAGAAGAGGACCTATTTGCACCTGTGATGCAAAGCGCTCGCAAGCGTGCAGTATGGCTGGGTATCAACTTACTAACAGCACTCCTCGCATCGTGGGTGATTGGTTTGTTTGAGGCGACGCTTGAGCAAGTGGTGGCGCTGGCCGTCCTTATGCCGTTGGTTGCCAGTATGGGCGGTATCGCCGGTAGCCAAACCCTCACCTTAACGATTCGAGGCTTGGCACTGGGGCAAATATCCAACAGTAACCAACGCGCCCTGCTTCGCAAAGAAATGGCCGTGGGTTTGTGTAACGGTGCCTTTTGGGCCGTGGGTGTTGCCGCGGTGGCTTATGCTTGGTTCCAAGACCCACTACTGAGTTTAGTTTTGGCCCTAGCCGTATTCGTGAACGTTTTGGCTGCGGCTTTCTCGGGCATTTTAGTGCCTGTGGTGCTTGAAAAGTTAAAAATCGACCCTGCCCTTGCAGGCTCGGTTGTGCTAACCACGGTGACCGACGTGGTGGGCTTTTTCGCCTTTTTGGGCTTGGGCTCGCTTTGGTTGGTGGGTTAACCCCACCTCATCATCAAAAAGGGCTACCCTCGCTGCCCTTTTTATTTCGAATGCACAGCTTACGCCGCCTTTACCCAAGTGGGACCTTTCCACAGCACAAGCACACCGCTGGCGACAATAATCGCTCCGCCTAACAGGGTCAGCGCATCGGGGCGCTCGTTAAACACCACCACACCCAAAATAATCGCGAATAGCAAACGGGTATAACGAAACGGCGTTACCATCGCCACCTCACCCGTGCGCATGGCTTTGGTTAAGCAGTTGTACCCAAGCACCCCAGACACCACAATCGCCACCACTAATACCCCTTGCGACAATGTAAGCCCGAATGACGCACCCACAGGCAACGCCTGCTCACTCTGTTCAGGGAAACCAAACTGCAGCACTAAACCACTGAGCACCAACACAGCAAAACCATTAATACCCAGCTGAAAGTTACTCAAACTCGGCGGCGCAGCACGCGTCGCTAAATCGCGCCCAGCAAACCCGACAGTGCTAATCACCGCAAACAACGACACCATCGTAAAGCTATCAAGCCCCGGACGCACTATGAGCAACACACCCACAAAGCCCGCTGCCATCGCCAACCAATGCTGCCAACGCACCTGCTCGCCTAAAAACAGTACACCACCCAACACCACCACGAGTGGCGTGGCCTGTAAAATAGCCGAGGCACTAGATAACGGCGACAGGGTAATCGCCAGCGCAAAAAATAACCGCCCCACCAGTTCAAAGCTAGAACGCACCCACTGCCCCTTTGAAAAGTAAGCCGCATTAAACACCTGCTCCCCTTTCATCCACGCCAGCAAGCTAAACAGCACCATGCCACCCACACCAAACAGCATGAGCAACACACCCAACGACACCGACTGCGCCGCCGCTTTTATCAGCATGTCTTCAACAGCAAACCCCGCCATCGAAAAACACATAAACAACCCACCACGGGTATTCGCACTTAAGGTATTTATCATCATAGTGCTAACGAGTGTAAGCCGAGGTGGGTAGGGAAAACAGATACAGATGGGGAGTGGTTGGTGGGGTACAGAGGGTATTCTGGCTCACATGGGGAACATCGCTCTGGTATTTAAAGTCACTGCCCCCGCTCAAGTACTCTGAAAGTTCCTCAGCAACACCCTTTCATAAAAGCGTTCAGGATACAGAGAAACTTGTCTTGTAGGTTAAACCTGACTGGGCGTACGAATAGTAAGAAAAAGGGCGAGAAGTAAAAAGCCCGAAAAAGCACTCCCCGCCAAAACAAAAATGAAACAGCTATTCAGCGTCTTTGCGCGAAAGCGGATCGCCCCCGCCTAGCGACATACCCAACTCAACTTTATCGAGGAAAGTCTGCTATCCCTTACCTGTGAGAGCGTCACCCCAATAATGATATTTCGGAAAACCAAGTAAACAGTAGTCCACTAGGCAACTCCAACACCATGTAATAGGACAACAAGCTAATCGCGAATGCGACTGCTATACCCAGACAACCGGAAACAAACCAAGATAAAGACGCTTTTGTACGAAGAAACAACAGGAAGAATAGGCATACAGACAACTGGAAACCGATGAGGTAATTACCCACTACAAAGCTACCTATCCAAACCAAATAGATTATAGGTGATTCCCAACCATAGGCTTTTTGAGACTCCTCATCATAGCTACTAGAGGTCCCTCCCTTGGCTTTCACAAATGCCAAAGCCAGTACCGCGGTTAGTATCATAAGAGTAATAGCGATACCCAATGGGAAAATTCGAGCCAACGATGAAACCTGCATCGCGTCATATAGCCCATAAGCACCTAGCCCAAAAGCAATTAACGTGAATGATAACTGCGGTGCTAATTTAGTCTGAACAAGACTCTCTTGGGATTTACCTTTTAAGCTAATTTGGCGAGCGGACACGCCGATCGATAACAGTGTAATCACACCAATAATTACCACTCCTGGCTTTAGCAAGAATGCCCAACCATCAAACTGAACAGCTTGATATAAATAGTTTTCCATTCCGGATGCTAGTACATATCCAATCAAGAACGCCGGTCTCGGCCAGCCAAAGCGCTTGAGGTAAACTCCAAACACGCCCACAGCAAGGAGTGCCACCAAGTCCCCTATATCTCGAGTGGCTTGAAAGGCTGCAAAGCAAATAACCGTAATCATAAACGGCGCTAAAATTGGATAAGGTACGGTTGTAAGCCTTGCGACCCACTTTGAAATCGCTAAACAAGCGCCAGCTCCCAGAACATTAGCTAATGCTAACGACCAAATGATGGTATAAGTGACGTCGATATTCGTGCTGACCATAGATGGGCCAGGCTCTAAGCCAATCAATATCATGCCGCCTAAAAATACAGCCATGCCTCCTGAGCCTGGAATACCGAAAAGCACAGTGGGAACCAACGCTCCACCTTCTTTGGCGTTATTAGATGATTCAGGGGCGATAACCCCTCTAATATCGCCCTGACCAAACTGGGTTTTGTCTTTACTAGACTGAACTGCGTGGCCATAGGCAATCCAGTCCACCACACTCCCTCCCAGTCCAGGTAACGCACCAATTACGCAGCCAATACCCGAGCAACGTAACGCTAACCATTTATTAGCAATTAAATCTTTTACACCTGCAGCCCAACCTCCACCAAGATTCGAAGCTTTTGCGATAGATCGATTTTGGCGCAATAGTTCGACAATTTCAGGAATCGCAAAAATCCCCAGCCCCACAACTACAAGAGGTAAACCATCCATGAGGTATTCGATACCAAAATATAGCCGAAACTCCCCCGTAGCAGGCGCTCCCCCAATCGTTCCTAACAGGAGTCCTAGGCAGCAGGCTGCTAATCCTTTAGGCAAGCTATTGCCGGCCAGGCCTCCAACCATACTCAGCCCGAGAAGCGTAAGCATAAACAGCTCAGCAGACCCAAATGCGAGAATGACAGGACGAGCAATCAAAACGAGTGCTGTTAAAACAATCGCGCCTACTAGTCCACCGAATAGGGAAGCCGAAAACGCCGCCGACAATGCGCGAGCGGCTTGCCCTTTTTTGGCAAGAGGAAAACCATCTATGACCGTGGCTTGAGACCCACTCGATCCTGGTATTCCCATGAGAACTGAAGTAAATGTATCTGAAGTGGGGATAACAGCTACGAGACCAATCAACATAGCCAACGCAGAGGTGACATCCATGCCATAAATAAAAGGAAGTAAAAGTGACAGCCCTGCGATTCCACCCAAGCCCGGGAAAATGCCAACAGCTAACCCAAGAATAACGCCCACACACAAAAATATTAGATGATCGAAAGATAGCACTGTATATAGCGCACTCGTAAAGACATCAATCATTGCTGTTTTACCTAAAGATGCGGCTAACCTGATAGGTGAAGGGTTAGCCTAATGAAATGACGATAAGTCGGGCGACCAACTGCTACCAACTAGTCACCCGGCAACTCAATGAGGGATGAGTGTGGTGTTAAAACTTCACATTATATTTTTGCGTTAGCCAGTTCTGGATCCACTTTTTATCTTCTTCACTCAAGCTAAAGATCATTTTAGTGGCAGCTTCCACGTTATTACCGACAATTTGGTCGTAGTCACCGATAGCCTTACTCGCGCGTTCTTTGAAGTTTGGCGCGTTTACTACTTTTTCCATCGTTTCACGGTAAGCAGTCAGGGTACTATCGGTTGCTGTAGATGGGAGGAACATGATTTTTTGGGCGGCGAAACCAGCGATAAAGAAAGTCTTCCAAACATCATATGCCTGCCCCGACGGCGCTTCACCGTGAATACGTTCGTACACCTCGTTGAATGTTGGTAGGTCAGGGAATGAAGGATCTCGGACAATATTACCTTCGCCATCAAGGACACCCCATGACAAAAGCGGTTGCGCCGCGCCGCTATTAACCAAAGGCATAACTTTTTGAATGAAGGGCGCGGATGTTTGGTAATCGATATTGACTTCACCTCGCTCAAAAGCCAATCGGCCAGCGCTGCGGTCCATGCCAAATACTGGACGTACATTAACACCCAGCATATCCATCGCGAGGAGTGGAACAAGGTCTAATGATGTAGGACCAAGGCTAGGGAAAATAAACTCGACCTCCGTCGTTGCTAAGTCTTCTGGTGAGCTGATTCCCAAGCTGGGGTTTGTGTAAAGTACACCGCCCGTTGGCGTTGCAAACACAGCCCTCCATGACTTTGGCTCATAACGAGCCCGCTTATCGCCGAGGAGGTAATAAAATAAAGTCGAAGCTGTTGAGCCAAAAATGCTGGTCCCGTCACTCTTGGCACGCGCATCAAATTGGTTAGCACCATTAATAGAACCGCCACCAGGCACGTTTTTAATTACAACGGTAGGTTGACCGGGTAACATTTCAGATACATCAGAGACGAAAAAGCGCGCCCAAGTGTCAGTACCGCCCCCCTCTTTAAAAGGAACCGTCCACTCAATTCGCTCCCCGTTAAAGTCAACCTCTTGAGCAAAAGAGCCTTGAACAGAAGTAGCAAGAGCGATAGTAGCAGCCAAACCGAATAACTTAACTTTCATTTTTTAGACCTCGATTTTTTGTTCTTGTTAGTAATCAGGAGGATTCTAAAAACCGAACCTTTCAGTTACCTTTCGAGAGAAGTTAAATTTGAAAGTAAAGCAAGGCATCATTGCTCTAATGCATTATTCCACTCTTTGAATAACAACATCTGCTTTGCATAATCTGTTAACAAAATTAGGGGAAGGTTAAGCGAAATGGGCTGAAAAGGGCTGGTACGTGACAGCCGCAATAATGAGACCTGATCGCCTGTGGTTTCACTCAACAACAAAGGTATCAAGCTTGACGCGTCAGCCAATACTTTTTGCCCTAATGGCGAAAGTAAAAACTCTACGAACTCATGCCCCTCTCGAATGCGTTCCGCTTTTTTAGGAACAAAAGCACTCCGCGATATCACCGATGTATACTCAGATGGAAAGATTACGTCCAACTGAGAGTGTTGATCCGCCCACGCTAGAGCGTAGCTCCCAAGCACATTGTGGGCGATATATATGTCCCCTTCAGAAAGCGCTTTTAGCATCGCACTGCTGTTCGGGTATACACGGGCGCTGCTCGCACCGTAAACTTCTAACAATCGCCCATACAGTCGAGATTGCTCACTATCATGAGCCCAAGTAAGGTAGCCTAACCCAACGGTTTTCATATCGAGTAAGCCTACTTTTCCATAGAATTTATCAGGTGCCTGGCGAATGAGCTGGAGCACCTCGTCTCGATTACTCGGCTTTGCACCTTCCCCGACAATTTTTCGATTTATCGCAATTGCAATTGGCTCATAGGTAAAACCGAAGACCTCATCACGCCAATGAGCCCAATCAGGAAGAAGAGAGGTCTCTATATTTGAGTTAGGACTAGCATAGCCATCGTTGACTAGTTTTACTTGGTAGTTCATTGCTGGGCTCATCACAACATCTGGCCAGTCTTGGTCTATAGAAAGGTGTTCATATAATCCCTTGGTTCCATACTCGGTGTACAATATCGAGCGGTGGCGATGGGTCTCAACAAAGCGCTTAAATACGGGTTCTATAGCGTCAAAGTTCGCTGCACCATAGATACGAAGTGTAATATGTGCAGGTCCCTCGTAGGGGCCTTCTACAAGATACGTTTCTTTAGCTTCAGCGTAATAAGTAAAAACTGCACACCCAATCGCTAGTAACCAGCCATACATTCGGCAACCTCACTTTGGAATTATCACTGTAATAACCACTCCGCTTGGCGAGTTATCTTCAAGCACAAGACTACCGTTGTGAAAATCTACAACCTCTTTACATACCGTTAGGCCAATCCCTGTACCGGGTGCTTGTGCATTTTGGCTGCGGTATAGGTAGTCAAAAACATGCTCTTTATCCTCATCGCTAATACCTATTCCTGTATCTTTCACTACAAGGGTAATAGACTGCACCGTACCCACCAGCTGAACCGACACAACACCCATCGGCTTACTGTACTTGATGGCATTTTCGATAAGGTTACTCGCCAAAAAGCGGAGTGCGTAGTGGTTGCCCATTAATGCAAATTCTTCACCTGTTACTTCTAAAGCCACTTCTATATCGTGATCTAGAGCTGCTGGAACAAGCTCTCGACAAACTTCCGATATAAGCGTTTCTGCGTTAACCATCACACTTGCTTCACTCTGATAACGATGTGTCAACTCTGCACGGCTCAACATATACGACAGCATGTCTGCCAGCCGATCACTACACAGCACAATGTTTTCAAGCTGTTCTCTTTGCAAGGTTTGATCCGTCTCTTCCAATGCACTTTGTGCCTCTGAACGCAGGCCAGCAAGCGGTGTTCTGAGCTGATGAGCTGCTTCACTACTAAAATGCTTAAGCCTTTCGAGAGTTGAGGATAACTGCGCCATATGCTCATTAATTGCTAAGATTAATGGAGCCACCTCTCTTGGCGCTTCGAGCGTTAAGGGTGATAAGTCGACCGAAGAACGTCTTTGTAAGGCCATACTAATAGCTTTTAAAGGGCGAAGTGCTAGCCAAACGCCCATCACTATCAAAAAGATAGACAACACAAAAAAAGCAAAGACGAAGCGCGCAACAAATGCCTTAGCCTCCTCCGCTTGTTGGCGGCTCGCTACCTGTGTATTACCAATTATCAAGGTTACAAACGAGTCGTAATCACGATCCAACAAGCGTTTTTGAACCGCAATAAACCGTACGCTTTCCTGACGATAAGTTTCATCATAAAAAACGTAATTATTACTTTGTACGGGAGCAGAGTTTAATAATATTGGTGGGTTTGCAGGTGTCGGTAGGTCAGTATACCCGGTAAGTAGATCCCCCGTTGCAGCTCTAACGGAATAGAAAGCTCTATCGAAAGGTGAAAGAGATAATATTTCAAAAGCCGCCAATGGAAGATCAATCTCGATTTGTCCATCTACGAGGTTGATGCCTTCGGCCATTTGTAGCGCCGCACTCAATAGTTGGCGATCATGAGTAATACGCGCAGCTCTATCGCCATAGAGCGAAGCCGAGCTATAAACGACAGCACACAAAACTAACATTACTATCAGAGCCACTAGCCAGATACGCTGTTTTATCGAGTAAGCTCTCAAGTCTCTCTGGCCTTTTCTAGGATGTACCCCAAACCACGCATCGTGCGAAGTTTAAAGCTTTGTGACGAGGCTAAGGATTTTCTTAAGCGAGCAACGTATATTTCAACTGCGCTTTGGTTAGGGGCATTGTCGAGCTGGTACAAATGGTCAAGAATAACTGGTTTACTCAACACTTTACCTACATTGGTCAATAATAGGTCTAGCAGTTTGTATTCAGTTTGCGTGAGTGTCACAGGCAAGCCATTCACAGACACCTCACATGCACCCCGATCGACCATCAGGTCGCCATGAGCAATGGTATCCTGAGCGAGCCCATAGCTTCGCCTAATCAGCGCCCTAGCTCTTACCTCTAATTCTTCAAAGCTGAATGGCTTAGTTAGATAATCATCAGCGCCCAGATTAAACAGGCTCACTTTGTCATCAAGCTCCCCCCTTGCCGTAAGCACGAGCACTGGGGTTTTATCACTTCGACAACGAAGCTCTCTCAACACCTCGGCCCCGCCCTTTTTAGGCATATTCAAGTCTAAGACGATCAGCTCATAATTCTGCGCTTTTAGAAATTGGCTAGCTACTACACCATTCTCAGCAGTATCAATAACGTAGCCCAGCTTCGTCAGCTTGGCATTCATGGACTTCGACAAAATAGGGTCATCTTCGGCAATCAGTACTCTCACTGTGCTTCCCCCCTAGTTCAAGCATTTAAATTAATTAGTGAGCGTCAGCCTACTGCAACTCTACTAGCAATGTAAATCTCAGCATGCCGAAGTAATAATCTAGCTATGAAGTGCCTTTTCAACTGAGCGAAACTAATCGAAGATAGCTAACAAGCCTATTAGTAATAGCTTGAACAGCGCCTCGGAAACAAAAAAGCCGAATCAAAATTAATCGATTCGGCTTTAAGTGGCTGATTTATCAGCAAAGATTGGTAGGACTAAGCAGATTCGAACTGCTGACCTCTACCATGTCAAGGTAGCGCTCTAACCAACTGAGCTATAGTCCTATCGCGTGTTGCGAGGGGCGTATTCAATCAAACTTCGGCAGTGGTTTCAAGCCACTTTTTGGGCCTTAAGCACAATTTTTGGCGATGCTGATTGCTCACCTAATCAGTTGGTTAAGTAAGGGCGATAGCCCGGTAGCATGTCTTTGTCGATGGTGTCGATTTGGCGTTCGGCCATATGGCTTTTGGCGTATTTTAGGTAGGCGCCACTGTCGATAAACAGCGCGAATAGGTCGGCATCGAGCTTTCCTTCTACCACCATGCGGCCCATGATGTTCATGGTTTGCGACAGCAACATGCCCGGTTTGTAGGGGCGATCGGCGGCGGTAAGGGCTTCAAAAATATCGGCGATGCACATGATGCGGGCGCGGGTCGATAGGTCGTTGGCGGTTAGGCCGCGGGGGTAGCCAGTACCGTCGAGGCATTCGTGGTGGTTACAGGCAATTTCGGTGACTTGGCTCAGCGGCTTGGGGTACGGCAACGATTCGAGCATTTCGATGGTGACTTTAATATGGTCACGCATAATTTGGCGTTCTTCATCGGTAAGGGTGCCTTTTTTGATGTTGAGGTGGTACATCTCTTCTTCGGTGAGCAGGGTTTGCTCATCGCCATTGATGTCGTACCAGCGAATCTCGCCCAGCGCGGTGACGCGGTCTTGGTCTTTCGATGACATGTGCTCGCCACCGAGGTTGGTAACGCGTAAAAACTCAAGGTCGTTATCGAGTTGCTCAAAGGTGTCATTAAGCTGGGCTTCGGCGTTCGCTATTTGCTCGTCGGTTAGGTCGCCGCTGAGTTTACGTTTAAGTAGCTCAATTTGCAGGTGTTGTTTGTACTCGCGAAAACGGGTGGCGACGATTTCGATGCGGTCGAACAGGGTGCTAAGTTTGCGGCCCTTTTCAATAATGGCTTCGGGGCTGGTGATTTTGCCACAGTCGTGTAGCCATGCCGCGACACGTAGCTCGTACATGTCTTCTTCGTCCCAATAGAGGTCTTTAAATTTACCGGCTTGGGTGTCGTTAACGGCTTCGGCGAGCACCATGGCAATTTCGGGCACGTTTTCACAGTGCTTGCCGGTCACGGGTGACTTATGGTCAATGGCGCGGCCGATGAGTTTGATAAAGGCTTCGAGTAGCTCTTTTTGCCCTTCAATGAGCTTTTGCTTGGTGAGTACGGTGGCAGCTAACGAGGCCACGGCGCAAATTAATGCCGAAATAGTCTCGTTAAACGGAACAATGTTGCCGTTTTCGTCTTGGGCGTTAATCAGCTGCAAAATACCAATAATATCCCCTTCGTGGTCGGCCAGTGGCACCGATAAAAACGACTGGGAGCGGTAGCCAAAGGCGGTATCGAACGCTTTGGTTCCTGAAAAATCGAATAGGGTGCAGGTGTAGGCGTCGTCGACGCGAATCACTTCTCTGGTGAGGTAAGTTTGCACAGATACCAGCTTAGATTCCTGACCTTGACCGTCGTAAAGTGGCACTTGGGGAATACGGCTCGGTTTATCGTTTAGGCCAAGGGAGCGATTGCGTAGCACTTTAAATACGAGCGAGCCCTCGGCTTCGTCGGATACGGTGTAAAGGGTGCCGCCATCGGCATTTACAAGGCTCATGCACGACTCAACAATGCGCTCTAAGAGCTTTTGCTGGTCTTTTTCGGCCGACATGGCCAGCGCTAATGAGGCTAGCTCTTGGGCTATGGTGTAATCGTCTTCAAGGTTCATAAGGGGTGAGCATTTGCACCTAACTATGGATCAATTTACATTAACTAACCACCGTTTGATCGTTACCTTGCTTAGCTAGTATCTCTTTATTAGAAGTATGACTTAAGCGAGCCACTGAGCAAGGTGATTTCGCTCATCATCACTCTTTTTTAGTATTGTTTCACTCAAATAAAGCAAAATGCCCTATTTAGTCGTGTGGCTATATATACCATCCCACAATGTGTTTTCGGGCTGGTTTAATACTTGATCGATGCGCTTAGCGTACATATCGCAAAAATGTTTTCCAATAAGCGAAGGCTTTAAAAGCTGCAACTCACTGCGGGCGGCATAAAAATCACCTTGGCGGTAAGCTGCCACCACGGCTTTAGCTATGGCGAGTTGGGCTGCAAGCTCGGGACTAAGCTGCTCTTTTAAGCCAAGTGGCTCAAATAGTTCAACGGGCTCTTCGCGCCCTTTCACTCGCGCTAAGTCGAGGGGTAAATACGCGTACTCCGGCAAGCGGCTGGCCAACTCACCACTGACTAAAATGCCTACGCCATAAAACTTGGTCAAACTTTCGAGGCGACATCCGAGGTTAACGGCGTCGCCGAGTACGGTATAGGCCATTCTAAAGTTAGAGCCCATGTTACCTACGTTCATGTCGCCACAGTGTAGGCTCATACCCACCGAAATGGGTGGAACCCCCAACACCGCAAACTCGGCGTTCACTTTCTCTAGCGCTTTTTGCATCGCCATAGCGGCTTGCAACGCGTGGCGCGGGTGCTCTTTGTCTTCGAGGGGTGCGCCCCAAAAGGCCATAATGGCATCACCGATGTATTTATCGATGGTTCCTTTGTGGTCGTGAATGACACCTGTCATGATGCTGAGGTAGGTGTTCATAAATTTGGTAACTTGCTGGGGCGATAGGTGTTCTGATATGTCGGTAAAGCCGCGTACGTCTGAAAAGAACACGGTAATGTCGCGGCTCTCTCCTTCAAGAGTGGCTTTAGCCCCTTCGGTGTTGAGTTGGTTGGCAATTTCCGGAGGAATGTATTGTCCAAACACGGCGGCCAATTGCTGGCGGCTGCGGGTTTCAAAAAAGAAGCCTGCCACTTGCTCGCATAAAAACAGCACCACCATTAATACCAAGGTGTAGCCTAACGGAATGACCCAAAGCAGGTGCTGCCATGCGTATACGTTAACCGCAATGAGCGCACCGCCAAGGGCAAGGCTTAAGAGTGTGCCCCACAGCGCGCCCAGTCGAGGGAGCAACCACGACATCAATAAGCCCGCCACCAATATCTGCAACAGTTCTAATGCACGGGTGTAGTCTGGCTGCGATAAGATACGCCCTTCTAAAATGCCGGCTATTACATTGGCATGAATCTCTACCCCCGGGTAGGCGTGGCTCATGGGCGTCACCCTCAGATCGAGCAAACCCGCTGCACTGGTGCCCACCAGCACAATTGCCCCTTGCAATGTGTTTGCATCGGCGTTGCCGTTGATCACATCAACCGCCGACACGTAGGGGTAGCTACCCTGAGCGCCTCGATAGGGCACAAACACCGCCCCCTGCTCATTAACGGGAATCCGCTGTCCTGCGACTTCAAGTGCGGTCAGTGCAGAAACGCGCCCCGTCATGTCTTGCTCTATTACCGGTGTTACCTGCGACTCGCCAAACAGCGCGAGAATCATGGCGAGTGACAGTGAGGGGTAATAGTGTTGCTGATATTGTTGTAGCAAGGGCACACGCCTAAACACACCATCTGCGTCCACTAGTGGGTTATCAAAAAAGCCGGCCCATGGTGTGGCTGATTGAAATAACGGCAAGTTGGCAATGTAACTTTTGGCAACAGGCAAAGCGGCATTGGCGAGTAAGGAGGCTTCGGCCGATACAGGCGCGGCGAGTTGCCCTACGGGTGCTACGGCTTTATGAGCTTCAAACACGTAACCCAATACCACGGCTGCGGGGTCTATTTGTGCGGCCAACTGCTCATCCGGGTGAAGGGTTTGGGCCATGGCCACGATCGACTCGCCACTGCGATTGGGGTCATCGGCAAGCCACTGTGTTAAGGCTGTGAGCGGTATTCGGTTGTCGGCTTCACTAAATACCATGTCGAAGCCCACAACGGCTGCGCCATAGTCGTTAAGCAGTCGCTGGGTCAGTTGTGCTAGGTGATCTCGGCTCCACGGCCAACGGCCGATCTCGGCCAATGAGGCTTCATCAATGTCTACAATAACAACACTGGGGTCAACTGTATTGGGCATGGCCGCTTGCAAACGTAGATCGTACAAATCACCTTCAAAGCGACTAATTAACTCAGGTCGATAGCCCGTAAAAACTGGCAAAAGCATCACGGCTGTAATGAATAAACCAATGACCGTGCGAATCCAGCGCTGTTGCATAACATGTACACCTGTTCTTCCGTGGGTTTGCAAAATAAGCCGCTAACCGCGTTGCCAGCACACGCAGTGGTTACTCGGCTGCGACGCGCTTAAGTTGCTCTAAGTCGATTTGCCCTCTAACGATTTTGCTAATGCCGTCTTGTAGCAAGGTTCGCATTCCGGCCGCTTTCGCTAATTTAAGCAGTGCTCCTGCATCTTCGCCGCTCACAATAGCTCGACGCATTTCTTCATTTGTTACCAATAGTTCGTGAATGCCCGTTCGGCCACGATAGCCTGTGTTGTTACAGTGAGCACAGCCTTTTGCCCGATAAAGAACCGAAGGCTTTTTAACACTTTGGTTGCCGCCACGGTATTTGTAGAGCAAATGCTGCCACTCTTCATCGCTCGGTTCGTAGGCGACTTTACATTTAACACACAAGGTACGCACTAGACGTTGAGCTAATACACCTAATAATGCCTCGGCGAAGTTATCGGCCTCGACACCCAACGAGAGTAGGCGTGTGACCGTCTCGGCGGCGGAGTTGGTGTGCAGCGTTGAAAGCACAAGGTGGCCCGTCAGCGCGGCATCTATGGCAGCTTTGGCGGTTTCTTTATCGCGCGTTTCACCAATCAAAATAACATCGGGGTCGGCGCGTAAAAACGCCCGCAACGCCGTAGCAAATGTAAGACCTATTTTGGGCTGTACTTGCACCTGCATCATGCCTGGCTGCGTAATTTCAACCGGGTCTTCTGCTGTCCAGATCTTTTTATCTGGGGTATTTAACTCAGCAAGCAAGGCATGCAGCGTGGTGGTTTTACCCGACCCCGTTGGCCCTACCACTAAAATGATGCCGTGAGGTTTAGCCAAAAGCTCTTTGGCTGAACGTTGGTTACGATTCGAAAAGTTAAGTTTATCAAACGGGATGGGCTCACCGGTTTGCAGTAATCGCAACACCATCGACTCGCCAAAAACCGTGGGCAAAGTAGCAACACGAAACTCTAATAACTGGCCTTTGTAGCGCACACTAAATTTGCCATCTTGCGGCAAGCGACGTTCGGCTATGTCCATATGCGCCATGACTTTAATGCGAGAAATAACTGCTTTGGTTAGCTTAGCCGGAATTTGCATGCCCTCTTGGCACACACCGTCAATGCGAAGGCGTACCCGTGTTGGCTCCCGCTCACGACTTGGCTCAATATGAATATCAGAGGCGCCCCACTGCGAGGCTTCGGTCACCATATTGTTCACCAGCTTAACAACGTCTGCGCCCCCTTCCATGCTGTCGTCTAGTTCTTCGATACTGGTAGGGCTTGCACCGGGCACCACCAACTCTACGTCGTCACTGGCGCGTTTGGCTTGGTCAAACCCTACTTCAGCTAGACCTAAAAACTGATGAATATCATCCGGTAAGGCAACACATAAACGTACTTCTCGTGTCCCCAGTAAGTGCTCTACGGCCAACACACGACTGGTGTCGTTGGGGTCGTCTATCACTACCAGCACACACTCGCTTTTACCATCAGTAAGCAGCGCTAAGTTATTGCTCTTTAAAAAACTGCTTTTAATATTTTCGCACAGGGGATGTATTTTGTAGCACTTTTCGTCATAGCGAATAAACGGCACTTGAAAGTAGCACTCTAACGAACGACCAATGTCATCAATGCTAATGTTGGCCGAATGGCGCAGCAAGCGGGTCATAGGTACGCCATTAGCCGCTTGCTTCTCAAGGTTTTGTAAGTGGAATGGCTCAATCAGGTTGCGCGCGGTCAGGTATTCATACGGTGAGTCGGTACAGCCAAACTCCACACGTAACTTTTGACCTATGCGATAAGCAAAAGCTTGTGCTTTAACTAAATCGTCTTCGCTAAAGCCGCCTTCGCTGGTGTGATTGATAATTTGCATCACCCCTAAAAGCACCTGCGCATGCTCTATGGGCACGACCAGCATTGAGCGCGGCTGAAATGAGGTTTCAGCCGAGAAAGAAGCATCATACTGCAAGTTGGGGTGTATTTTAGATAGCTCTTGTTGGTCACTCACATCATGAATATTCACGGGCTTACGTGAAAAGGCGACGTACCCCGCTATAGACGTGGTACTCAGCGGCAGGCGTATTTCTTTTACATCATGGCCCGACTTAAAACGCGAGACGATATCGGGACTGTGTAAATTTTTTTGATAGAAAGTAATACGCTGTGCTTGAAAAAGCCCCAAAATGGCATGTTCAACCAAAGGAAAGGCGTCATCAAAGTGGCTGGTTTGGTTAATTAAACTCAGTACTTCACTCAGTTTGGCGTTAAAGGCGGCTTGCTTAGCTTTTTGGTTATCGTCCATAGGGCCCTACAAAACTACTAAAAATTGAGCAACAAAACAGGCATACAGGCGCACACAAAGCCTCCTTGAATCCACCTGTATGCCTAATGTACAGCATAACCGTAGCCTTAGTTAAATTTAGAAGTTCATTCTTTCTTTTTTTGAGGTTGTTGACTATGTTGAGATGTACCCGTTGATTTAAGGTTTATTTACTAGCGCCGATACAAGCGTTTAGGTATCCGGCCCCGACCACGGCTACGACTTTTAGAGCCAACTGCTCTAGTCCTCCGCGGGAAAAAGATCGAGTTTAACAATGCGGCATGTTGCTGCCTCTGTGTTGAGACCTATTTTATGGAATCATTGTCTGTCAGCGAACTTCATGTTTTGCTTGTTGAGCCTTCATCAACACAACGCAAAATCATCGAACAAACGCTTGTCGCGGCTCACGTGGACTCTATGGAGTATGCAACATCTATTAATGAAGCCGTAGAGGCTGTCCGCTCATCTAAGCCAGACTTAGTGGTGAGTTGCTTGCACTTCTCCGACGGCGAGGCCAGTGATCTTGTCGATAAGATTCAAGAGCTTCACCCCGAAATTCTGCCTTTTATTTTAATATCGAGCGAGTCTCGAGCCTCCCACTTGGAGTACTTCAAGCAAAAAGGTGTCGTTGCGATTTTGCCCAAGCCCTTCAAACAAAAGCAGTTAGAATCGGCGATTGAAGCGACACTCGACTTTATAAACCCAGACGATATTGATACTGGCTTATTCGAAACAGACACCTTAAATGTCCTTGTTGTAGACGACAGCAAAATGGCACGCCGTGCGATTATCAAAGTTCTGAAGACAATTGGCATTGAGCTCATTACAGAAGCTGAGGACGGCCTAGAGGCCATTCAAAAAGCGGAGGAAGGCCAGTTCGATGTTATTTTTTCAGATATGAACATGCCTCAAATGGACGGTGTTGAGCTCACCTCAAACATTCGTGCCACCGAATCATTAGCGCATACACCTGTCTTGATGGTGACCTCAGAACAAAACGAGTCGACGATAAGTGCCATGCACAACGCCGGTGTTGATGCTGTGATCGGAAAACCCTTTGAGCCCAAAAGCTTAAAATCAGTCCTATCTAAACTACTGTCCACCTAAGAGAACGTCACACCCATTGCCGTTTTCAAACTAAAACGCCATACCAAACGATTAAAAGCATCCCAAAATAAGAAAATCAGAGCACTTAATCGTTTAAAAATAAGCCAAAACCGTAATTTTTATGTTTTTTTTGTCAAAGCAGACGCGGATGACTTAAAAAAAGCTTATAATACTCCCCAGCCTTAGCTGCAACTTAAACCACGATTGAGTCGCTCTCTTTGCGTACTACGCATTCCCTTTCCGCTTGTTACTCTCAGCAACGCCGGTTAGCCCATTGCGTCACACGCTAAACCGATGCGCCTAAACACCATTACAAAGGGCTTTGTTTTCCGCTCGCCGTAGCGGTAATGGTTGTTTACCCCGTTTGAATACATATGTGGTTCGCGCTGAGCCTTTGACGAAAAAACAGCCATGTGATGTGCTGCTTTTTTATTTTTGCTTTTTTAGTGTCATGCGGTGCGTCCGTTAAGGCACTGCAACTCTATTTCTACAGGTACTTCCTTAATGTCCGATGCCGATAGCCAAATCGCTTTTTCTCAACTTGGCTTAGCCCCGCCCGTATTACAAGCAATTGACGACGTGGGTTACGAAACTCCTACCCCTATTCAATCTCAAACCATCCCACACTTGCTAGAAGGCAATGACTTGTTGGGTATGGCACAAACTGGTACAGGTAAAACAGCAGCGTTTGCCCTACCTCTGCTATCTCGCCTAGACTTTAAACGTCGCGAGCCTCAGTTGTTGGTTCTTGCGCCAACACGTGAGCTTGCGTTGCAAGTAGCTGAAGCGTGCCAAAGCTACGCTAAGCACATTAAGGACTTTCACGTACTGCCTATCTACGGTGGCCAAAGCTACGATACTCAGCTTCGTTCACTTAAGCGCGGCTCACAAGTTATCGTGGGTACGCCGGGTCGTGTTATGGACCACATCAAGCGCGGCACACTTAACCTAAGTAAGCTAAGCGCAATGGTACTAGACGAAGCAGACGAAATGCTTCGCATGGGCTTTATTGACGACGTTGAATGGATCCTTAAGCACACGCCAAAAGAGCGCCAAATTGCGCTGTTCTCGGCAACCATGCCCGACGTGATTAAGCGCGTTGCTGAAAACTACCTTAACAACCCAGTTGAGATTCGCGTTGCTGCTCAATCAAGTACGGCAAAAACCATTACGCAAAAGTACTGGCGCGTAAGCGGTATGCACAAGCTAGATGCCCTTACCCGTATCCTTGAGGTACAAACCTTTGAGGCGATGATTGTGTTTGTGCGCACTAAGTCTGCCACTGAAGAGTTGGCCGAAAAGCTGGCTGCACGTGGTTACGCTGCCGAAGCACTCAACGGCGATATGTCACAGCAACAGCGTGAGCGCACCGTTGACCGCCTTAAGTCTGGCCGCACCGATATTTTGGTAGCGACCGACGTCGTAGCTCGTGGTTTGGACGTTGAGCGTATCAGTACCGTTCTTAACTACGACATTCCACACGATGCTGAGTCTTACGTTCACCGTATTGGTCGTACTGGCCGTGCGGGTCGTAAAGGTGAGGCGATCTTGTTCGTGGCACCGCGTGAACAACGCTTGCTAAAAACCATCGAGCGCGTGACCAAGCAGACCATCGAACACATGGAACTGCCAAGCGTGGGTGACGTAAACGAACAGCGTATGAAACGCTTTACCAACAAGATTACTGAGGTGTTGTCTAACGAAGACTTAAGCCCTTACATCGAGTTGATTAGCCAGTACCACCAAGA
Organism: Pontibacterium sp.; assembly: GCA_049603715.1. Lineage (GTDB taxonomy): Bacteria > Pseudomonadota > Gammaproteobacteria > Pseudomonadales > Balneatricaceae > Pontibacterium. The sequence continues at coordinate 169,142 of JBMYSW010000002.1, forward strand.
AAACGAAAACGACCCGCTAAACATCGCAGCAGCGTTGGCACATATTGCTCAAGGCGACCAGCCTTTGTGGATGAAAGAGCCAGAGCGTCGCCCGGATCGCCGTGACCGTAACGATCGCAATGATCGCAATGATCGCGGCAACCGTCGTGAACGTGGCCCACGTCGAGACTACGACGGCCCGCAAGAGCAATTTGAAATTGCCGTTGGCCGTTCGCACGGTGTCATGCCTAAAAACATCGTGGGCGCCATTGCCAACGAAGGCAACATTGACGCGGCCGCTATTGGTCACATCAAAATCCGTGACGAATTTTCAATGGTATCTTTGCCTGAAGGCCTACCTGCCGACACCATTAAGCGCCTACAACGCGCCGTTGTGTGTGGCCAACGCCTAAACCTAAAGCGCTCTGATCGCGACGCTGGCGAAGACAATCGCCCACGCCGTGGCCGTAACCACGGTAAACCACGTGGTGATAACCGTTCGCGTGGTCGCTCAAACGGCAACCGTTAAGCTATAAACTTTGTAAAAGGCGCTCCCATGAGCGCCTTTTTTGTGCCTGCTCGTTACAGCCCTCGCTCAACCAAAAGCTGAGCAGTAGCGAGCGGACATAAAAAAACCTCGACCACTAACATGACCGAGGCTCTCGCTGCTATGTAACAGGTGAAACGTTGCTGATCTTATTCAGCAGTTACCATAATCGCTTCGACTTCGATGTCCGCACCTTTGGGAATCTGCTTAACCGCAAACGCCGCACGTGCTGGGTAAGGTTCAGAGAAGAAGCGTGCCATGACCTCGTTTACTTGTGCGAAGTACTCCATATCCGATAGCAAAATCGTTAGCTTCACGCAGTCGGCCAAGCTGCCACCTGCCGCCTCTGCCACCGCAGATAAGTTAGTAAACACCTGGGTCGCTTGCGCCTCAAAAGAGTCCATCACTAGTTCCATTGACTCAGGGTCAAGTGGGATCTGGCCCGACATGTAAACCGTGTTACCCACTTTAACTGCCTGCGAATAGGTGCCAATGGCCGCTGGCGCTTTTTCGGTGCTAATAATGCTCTTATTCATAACAAAACCCTTTTAACTCAACATACTGGATAACACATACACTAGTTGACTGACCGCAAGAGCGGCGTCGACTTCTGAAAGCAAAGGTAACACTTCTGATATAATCCTGACCAGCGAAGATTCGTACCTACCGAGGCAAGCTACGACATTTAACCTCGTTACCTGCTTTGGCTAAACACATATTTGCAACAGGAGGTCTGCATGAGCGATAAACTTCCCCTTTTTGGCTTTAACGACGCATCTTTTAACGCCGCTGGCGGCACCGAAGGGCTCGAACAGTTGGTGGATGACTTTTACACCGCAATGGAAACACTGCCAGAAGCCAAAGATATTTTAGCCATGCACCGCCCAGGCTTGCCCGATTCGCGCGACAAGCTCGCTAAGTTTTTATCGGGCTGGCTTGGCGGCCCGCGAGCCTACCAAGAAAGCTATGGCGAGATACGTATACCTGCAGCGCACAGCCACCTAGGCATTGGCCCCAAGGCCCGCGACGCTTGGCTTTTGTGCATGGAACATGCACTCGAAAAGCAAGATTACTCGGACGAGTTTAAGCGTTACTTTATGGCTCAAATCGCCATTCCTGCCCACCGCTGCCAAACGCGCACACATGACTAAAGAGCAACAGGCTACGCCTTAGCTTATGAAGAGCACGTCAGGTAAATGGCCGCAGCCCAATCAGGTGGAGGCCCTGCAAAGCGCTCAGCCCCCGCTTGTGGGTTAAAGGGGTCACTTAGCAGCGTTAACAAGTCGTTCACTGGCTGGTGGTTACCATTGTGCGCCTCTTTAATCGCCTCTTCGGCCATATAGTTGCGCAAAATATATTTCGGGTTAACTTCTGCCATTCGCTGGGTTTTATCTGCCACGCTACCCGGCTCGTTGGCAAAGGCCGCTTCGTAGCTATCAAGCCAACTGTCTAAGCCTTTAGGGAAGGCACAAACGTCAGCGATATCCAGTGTATCGCGCGATACAAAATCCCACTCTGTTAAGGCTCGTAAAAAGCGTGTCATATCCAGCTTTTGCAGTTTAGCGGTCGCTAATAGCTGGTCGATAAGGACTACCGTGTTGTCTTGCGCTAAAGACAAGCCCAAACGCGCAGCCATACGGCCGTAAAGCGCCGAGTCATACCAAGCTTTAACCTGCCCAAGCACCGACTCTAAATCCTCTCGCTCCACCAAGGGCAGTAACGCTTGCCCCAAGGCAGCCAAGTTCCAAATCATGATATTGGGCTGCTGCTCAAAGGCGTAACGACCTGAGTGGTCGTTTTTGTTGCTGATGTAGCCCGGCTCGTAACCATCCATAAAGGTGAATGGGCCATAGTCAAAGCTCTCGCCCAAAATCGACATATTGTCGGTATTCAACACGCCATGCACAAAACCGTAGGCTTGCCATAAGGCGAATAGGCGCGCCGTGCGTTGAGCCACCTCTTTATAGAAGCTTAGATACGGCTTTTCGTGTTCTTTAAGCTGCGCGTAGTAACGCTCAATGCAGTAATCAGCCAGAACCTTGAGTTGTTCGTGTTGGCGCGAGTAATACAAGTATTCAAAATGACCAAAACGGATATGGCACTCAGTCACACGAAGTACAGCTGCACAAGGCTCAACGCCGTTACGCATCACTTGTGTTTCGCTGCCAACCAACGTGAGTGCGCGACTGGTGGGAATACCTAGAGCATACATCGCCTCACTACAGAGGTATTCACGAATAGAAGAACGTAACACGGCCCGACCATCACCCATGCGTGAAAATGGCGTTTGCCCTGCGCCCTTTAAATGTAAATCAAAACGCCTGCCGTTGGGGTTAACCACCTCGCCCAACAACACGCCTCGACCGTCGCCTAAGTCAGGGTTATATTGGCCAAACTGATGACCTGTGTATTTCATTGCCAAGGGCTCAAAGGCTTCGTGTAGATCGTCACCGCCAAACATAGCCGCTAAACCTTCTTCATCTAATTGATCAGCGTCTAACCCCAATAGCTCAGCTACTTTGGTATTAACGCTAATTAAAAACGGCGCTTTAAGTGGCTGCGGTAACACATGGCGATAGAATACCGAAGGAAGCTCGGTAAACGTATTATCAAAGGTTAACGCTGAAAACGCTTGGCTGGTCGGCGACATAACAAATACTCGGTTAACAGTTACAAGCTATAGCCTAGCATTTTACTCAACTATTTCCGACTAGTTTTCCTCCTAGGCGCTTCTGCTAGTTCTCCTCGGCTTCTTTTTTCAGGCACAAAAAAAGGAGACCGAAGTCTCCTTTTTAAAGCATTAAAGCGTAATAGCAGGTATTACCAGCCAGTTACTTCTTTAAGTGCGTTACCGATCTCAGCTAGAGAACGTACAGTCTTAACACCAGCGTCTTCTAGTGCTGCGAACTTCTCGTCTGCAGTACCTTTACCACCAGAGATGATTGCGCCAGCGTGACCCATGCGCTTACCTGGAGGTGCAGTTACACCGGCAATGTAAGATACAACAGGCTTAGTTACGTTTGCTTTGATGTAAGCAGCCGCTTCTTCTTCAGCAGAACCACCGATCTCACCGATCATTACGATCGCTTCAGTCGCAGGATCTTTCTCGAACAACTCAAGGATGTCGATGAAGTTAGAACCAGGGATTGGGTCGCCACCGATACCTACACAAGTAGATTGACCGAAGCCGAAGTCAGTAGTTTGCTTAACTGCTTCGTAAGTCAAAGTACCTGAACGAGATACGATACCTACTTTACCAGGTAGGTGAATGTGACCAGGCATGATGCCGATCTTACATTCGCCCGGAGTGATAACGCCTGGGCAGTTAGGGCCGATTAGGCGAACGCCTAGCTCGTCACACTTAACTTTACACTCAAGCATGTCCATTACAGGGATGTGCTCAGTGATACAAACGATCAACTTGATGCCGCCGTTAGCTGCTTCAAGGATAGAATCTTTACAGAAAGGAGCTGGAACGTAGATAACAGAAGCGTCAGCGCCTGTTGCTTCTACAGCTTCTGCAACTGTGTTAAATACAGGTAGACCAAGGTGCTCAGTACCACCTTTACCTGGGGTTACACCGCCAACCATTTGTGTACCGTAAGCAATCGCTTGCTCAGAGTGGAAAGTACCCTGACCACCGGTAAAACCTTGACAGATAACTTTAGTATCTTTGTTAATTAAAACGGACATTATTTACCCTCCGCAGCTTTAACAGACTGAACAGCTGCGTCAGTCAAGCTTGTTGCAGCAATGATATCTAGGCCAGACTCAGAAAGAAGCTTAGAACCTAGTTCAGCGTTGTTACCTTCAAGACGAACGACAACAGGAACGCTTACGCCTACTTCTTTAACTGCGCCGATGATACCTTCTGCGATAAGGTCACAACGTACGATACCACCAAAGATGTTTACAAGAACGGCTTTAACTTTAGAGTCTTCAAGGATGATCTTGAATGCTTCAGTTACACGTTCTTTAGTCGCGCCGCCACCAACGTCTAGGAAGTTAGCAGGGAAACCGCCGTGCAAAGATACGATGTCCATAGTACCCATTGCTAGGCCAGCACCATTAACCATGCAGCCGATGTTGCCATCTAGTGCTACGTAGTTAAGATCCCACTCAGCCGCGCGTGCTTCACGCTCGTCGTCTTGTGAAGGATCGTGCATTGCTTGAACGTCTTTGTGACGGTAAACAGCGTTACCATCGATAACCACTTTAGCATCTAGGCAGTGTAGGTTGCCTTCGTCAGTGATAACCAATGGGTTGATTTCTAGCAACGCCAAGTCTTTTTCTTGGAACATTTTTGCTAGGCCAAGGAAGATAGCAACGAATTGCTTAACTTGAACGCCAGTTAGGCCAAGTTTGAAAGCAAGTTCGCGACCTTGGTAAGGCTGAGCACCTGTTAGCGGATCAACGATCGCTTTTAGGATTTTCTCAGGAGTTTCTTCAGCAACCTTCTCGATTTCTACGCCGCCTTCAGTAGACGCCATGAACACGATGCGACGTGTTGAGCGGTCTACAACTGCACCTAGGTACAATTCGTTAGCGATGTCTGTGCAAGTTTCTACCAAGATTTTAGAAACAGGCTGACCGTTAGCGTCAGTTTGGTAAGTTACTAGGTTTTTACCCAACCAGTTAGCAGCAAATTCTTGCGCTTGTGCTGGAGTATCAACTAGTTTTACACCGCCCGCTTTACCGCGACCGCCGGCGTGTACTTGGGCTTTAACAACCCATTTGTCACCGCCAATTGAGTTTGCTGCTTCTGCTGCAGCTTCAGGTGTATCTACTGCGATTCCTTTAGAAACCGGTAGACCGTATTCGGCAAACAATTGCTTACCTTGGTACTCGTGAAGGTTCATGCTCTAATCCGTTGTGTTGTCACTAATATTTTATCCATACCTAAATTTAGGTACGGCCCTACTGGGGTTTTCAACGACAAACTTCTATAGGACTTACGTCCCCGAATGTCAGGCCTCTAACGAAGCCTGACCCCGTTTTAGAAGCGCCTAATTAGCGCTTCTTGCGATTCGCAACGTGAATCGCATGGCCGTCAACCGCTAGTGCGGCTTCGTGCACGGCTTCACTCACTGTTGGGTGAGCGAAAACTGTAAGCTGTAGATCTTCTGCACTTGAGCAGAATTCCATAGCGATAGCCGCTTGAGCGATAAGCTCAGAAGCGATGCCACCCACCATGTGAACACCCAAGATGCGATCAGTTTCTTCGCTTGCGATGATCTTAACAAAACCAGCAGTGTCGTTAGCTGCCATAGCACGACCAGACGCCGCGAATGGGAACTTACCAACTTTAACTTTAACGCCTTCGGCTTTAAGTTCTTGCTCAGTTTTACCAACCCATGCAAGTTCAGGGTGAGTGTAAATGATGCTTGGGATCACGTCGTAGTTCATCTGAGCTTTGTGGCCCGCGATGATGTCTGCAACCATGATGCCTTCTTCAGATGCTTTGTGCGCAAGCATTGGACCACGTACAGAGTCACCGATAGCGTAAACGCCAGGCACTTCTGTGCGGCACTGCTCGTCAACGAAGATGAAGCCACGCTCGTCTAGCTTAACGCCAGAGTCAGTTGCTAGTAGACCAGCTGTTTGTGGACGACGGCCTACCGCTACGATTAGCTTATCAACGATGATTTCTTTATCACCTTCAGAATCAGTGAATTTAACCTTCACTTCTTTGCCGTCGATGATTTCAGTACCTGTGCAGCGAGCACCTAGTTTGATGTCTAGGCCTTGCTTCTTGTATAGCTTGGCAGCTTCTTTCGCAACGTCTTGGTCAGCCATTGCAAGGAAAGAATCCATCGCTTCAAGTACAGTTACTTCAGTACCTAGACGCGCCCATACAGAACCCATTTCTAGGCCGATAACGCCCGCACCGATAACACCTAAACGCTTAGGAGTTTCGTCGATGTTTAGAGCGCCCGCATTATCAAGAATCAAGCCTTCAGTTAACGGTGCTGGTGGGATCTCAACAGGTACAGAACCTGAAGCCAAGATCACGCTTTCAGCCGCGTAAACAGTTGCAGTGCCGTCGTTAGCAGTTACTTCTACTTGCTTGTTAGCAAGGAGTTTGCCCATACCTGTTAGCAAGGTAACGCCGTTTGCTTTGAACAAGCCTGCGATACCGCCAGTTAGGTTTTTAACGATGGTGTCTTTACGTGCAACCATTTGTTTCACGTCCATGGTCACACCGCCGGTGCCAATACCGTGAACGTCAAAGTCGTGTGCCGCTTCGTGGTACTTGTGAGTTGTCTCAAGTAGCGCTTTAGAAGGGATACAACCAACGTTTAGACATGTACCGCCAAGAACAGCTGTACCTTTGTCGTCGATCCACTTTTCAACACATGCAGTTTTTAACCCAAGCTGAGCTGCGCGAATGGCTGCTACGTAACCACCAGGGCCCGCGCCAATAACGATTACATCAAATTTTTCTGACATCTCGATTCCTATTTAATTTAAACGTGAGTGAGTTAACTGCACGAATTACACATCTAGCAAGATGCGAGCTGGATCTTCTAGCAAGTCCTTGATGGTAACCAAGAACTGAACAGCTTCTTTTCCGTCGATCATGCGGTGATCGTAAGAAAGCGCTAGATACATCATAGGTAGGATCTCTACCTGACCATTTACAGCCATTGGTCGTTCTTGGATTTTGTGCATACCCAAGATCGCTGTTTGAGGTGGGTTCAAGATTGGAGTAGACATCAATGAACCGAATACACCACCGTTAGTGATAGTGAAGGTACCACCTTGCATGTCTTCCATGCCTAGCTTGCCGTCACGACCACGTAGACCGAAGTCACGGATAGTTGCTTCGATGTCAGCAAGGCTCATCGCGTCAGTGTCACGTAGTACAGGAACCATTAGACCGCGGTCAGTTGATACCGCAACACCGATGTCTTGGTAACCGTGGTAAACCATGTCGTTGCCATCGATAGATGCGTTTACCGCTGGGAAGCGTTTTAGCGCTTCAGTTGCAGCTTTAACGAAGAAAGACATGAAGCCTAGACGAGTACCGTTGTGAGTCTTCTCGAAAAGATCTTTGTATTGCTTACGAAGCTCCATAACTGGCTTCATGTTAACTTCGTTGTAAGTAGTCAACATTGCAGCATTTTGCTGAGCTTCTACTAGGCGCTTAGCGATGGTTGCACGCAGACGAGTCATTGGAACACGCTTTTCAACGCGCTCACCCGCTGCAACAGTGACAGGAGCAGCCGCTGCTGCTGGTGCCGCTGCAGGCGCAGCTGCTGGCTTGTTCTTCAAGAAGTTTTGTACGTCTTCTTTAGTGATGCCACCGTTTTTGCCAGTGCCAGGAATCGCAGCAGCGTCTAGGCCGTTTTCTTCGATCAACTTACGTGCAGCTGGGCCCACTTTGTCAGCGTCGCCTGCAGGTGCAGCTTCTTCTGCTGCCGCTGGTGCTTCTGCCGCTGCTGGAGCTGCTTCTGCCACAGCGCCTGCTTCGAAGATGCCAATCACTTCGTCGCTAAGAACGGTCGCGCCTTCTTCAGCTTTGATTTCTTTGATTACGCCGTCTGCAGGCGCAACAACTTCTAGAACTACTTTGTCGGTTTCGATATCTACAATCAGTTCGTCTGCAGCAACGGCTTCGCCTGGTTGCTTGTGCCAAGTGGCTACGGTGCCGTCTGCTACTGATTCTGGGAACGTTGGCGCTTTGATTTCGATAGACATTTTTTTTCCTTTACATACTTAAGGGGTCGCGGCGCTGTGTTTGTTAGGGCGCCGCAAACCATCAACCATTAATTGCTTGTTCAACAAGCGCTGCTTGCTGTTCGGCGTGAACAGATGCGTAACCTACTGCTGGAGCTGCTGCATGTGGGCGACCCACGCCATCCAATACGATGCTTGGATTAATTTCGCGGATAACTTTGTGCATGTGATGCTGGCTGCAGTACCAAGCGCCCTGGTTCATTGGCTCTTCTTGAGCCCAAACGATAGATTCGACGTTCTTGTATGGAGCCAAGGCACGTGCAAGATCTTTTTCAGGGAATGGGTAAAGTTGCTCGATACGAACAATCGCCACATCTTCTTTTGCTAGTTCAGCACGACGGTTGTATAGGTCGTAGTAAACCTTACCGCTACACAGTACAACGCGTTTCACGTCTTCTGCTTTTAGCGTATCGGTTTCTTCGATAACCGGCTTGAACATAGTGCCAGTCGCTAGCTCTTCTAGTGTAGAAGTGGCTTGCTTGTGGCGAAGTAGGCTCTTCGGTGACATCACGATCAGTGGCTTACGCAAAGGACGAACCACTTGGCGACGCAATAGGTGGAAAATCTGAGCAGGTGTTGTAGGCACACATACTTGGATGTTGTGCTCTGCACACATTTGCAAGAAACGCTCTAGACGTGCAGACGAGTGCTCAGGACCTTGGCCTTCAAAGCCGTGTGGCAATAGCATGGTCAAACCACACAGACGCTGCCACTTTTGCTCACCACTGGTGATGAACTGGTCGATTACCACTTGGGCACCGTTAGCAAAGTCACCAAACTGAGCTTCCCAGATCACCAATGCGTTAGGCATGGTGGTGGCGTAGCCGTACTCAAATGCAAGTACTGCTTCCTCAGAAAGGAGCGAGTCGAACAAGGTCATACGAGGTTGGTCGTCTGACAAGTTCTGTAAAGGCACGAATGTGCTTTGGTCTTTTTGGTTGTGGAGTACCGCGTGACGGTGAGAGAAAGTACCACGACCCACGTCCTGACCAGTAATACGTACAGGGTGACCTTCGGCCAAAATAGAGCCGTAAGCCAATGTTTCTGCCATACCCCAGTTCAATTCCATTGCACCCGCAGCCATACGTTTGCGGTCATCAATGATTTTTTGAACCTGACGCTGAACAGAGAAACCTTCTGGCACGTTGCAAAGCTTGTTGCCTAGGTCTTGTAGTAGCTTAAGGTCGATACCGGTTTCGTGATCGAAGCTCCACTCGTGACCGAGGTATGGACGCCAATCAACGAATAGCTCTTTGTTAGGCTCCAACACAAGTGCTTTCGCTACGTGCTGACCTTCTTCAAGGGCTTTACGGTATTCTTTTTCCATCGCAACGCTTTCTTCTTTGCTTAGTACGCCATCAGCGATCAAAGCTTGAGAGTAAAGGTCACGAGTGGTTTTTTGCTTCTTAATTTGAGCGTACATCAATGGCTGTGTGCCAGACGGCTCATCCGCTTCGTTGTGGCCACGACGACGGTAACAAACAAGGTCAATTACTACGTCTTTGTGGAATTCGTTGCGGTAATCAATCGCCACTTGGGTCACGAAGCGTACTGCTTCTGGGTCATCGCCATTCACGTGGAAGATTGGCGCCTGAACCATTTTCGCTACATCAGTACAGTACTCAGTTGAACGAGCGTCTTCTTTCTTAGATGTAGTGAAGCCCACTTGGTTGTTGATAACGATGTGGATTGTACCACCGGTTTTGTATGCGCGGGTTTGCGACATTTGCAATGTTTCCATTACAACGCCCTGACCTGCGAATGCTGCGTCACCGTGGATGTTCACAGGAACAACGGTAGTACCTACCGCATCGCTGCGACGGTCTTGACGAGCACGTACAGAACCTTCAACTACCGGTGCGGCAATTTCAAGGTGAGATGGGTTAAACGCCATGGCCAAGTGAACTTCGCCACCCGGAGTCATTACGTTTGAAGAGAAGCCTTGGTGGTATTTAACGTCACCCGAAGTTTCAAGGGTCTTTTTACCCTCAAACTCGCCGAATAGCTCAGCGGGGTTCTTACCAAAGATGTTAACCAGCGTGTTAAGACGACCACGGTGAGCCATGCCGATTACGACTTCTTTAGCACCGTCGCGACCTGCGCGCTGAACCAGTTCGTCTAGTAGTGGGATAAGTGCTTCACCACCTTCTAGACCGAAGCGCTTAGCACCGGCGTAACGAGAACCAAGGTATTTTTCTAGACCTTCAGCAGCCGTCAAACGCTCTAGAATATGTAGGCGTTCTTCGCTGTCTAGCTTAGGTGCACAACGAACAGGCTCTAGGCGAGCTTGCACCCAACGCTTTTCCTGAGTATCTACAATGTGCATGTACTCAGCACCTACGCTTGAACAGTAGGTCTTTTTAAGGTCAGCAATAATATCTTTTAGAGGCGCTTCTTCTGCACCAAAGAACAATGAACCTAGCTGGAAGCTAGTGTCGTTGTCGGCAGCAGATAATTCATGGAAGCGTAATTCTAGGTCAGGCACATCTTCGCGTTGAAGTAGGTTCAGTGGGTCAATCTTAGCGACTTGGTGACCACGAACACGGAACGCATTAATCATGCGCAATACGCGAACTTGTTTCTTTTCATGATCAGAACTTACTGAGCTAGCAGCAACCGGTGCCGCACGTCGTTGGTTCTTCGCAAGATAAAGAAAGTGCTCTTGGATAGTTGAATGGGGAACATCCTGAGATAGGTTATCACCCTGTTTAGGTAGGCGATCGAACTCGTCGCGCCACTCTTGAGATACAGCATTAGGATCTATTAAATAGGTCTCATAAAGCTGTTCGATGTAGGATAGATTGCCACCGTACAGGTGCGCATTCTTCCACATCAGTTCCATGATGCCATCTTGCATTCTTCATCACCCTGGCTCAGGGGGTTTTGTGTAGCGTTACGTGGTTAACGTAAGCGCCAACCCCTCTTTGTAATTACCTTGTCAGTGCTCTTGCACGTTTGTACACGCAAAAACGACTATATTCTAAAGCTTTTCGCCTCAAGCTTTAAGTAATTCTTTGCACGAATAGCACATAAGTATACTAAACCGAGGTACTAACAGGGTTACCCCCTCGCTCAATAGCGAAAAGCCGTCCGCATCGATTAGAAAACAACCAATTAAGCTTAATTTAGCTCAACTAATCGTGAGTTTCTCTAACCCTTCTAAACTTCCGACGCTGACGCGCACGCAGCACCCATTAGACGAAAGCACACACTAGCATAGATCAAATAAGCACATTTGCTCAGATCTAAGGCTAAGAATGAACGCCGTTGTCCAATTTAACAAAATATAGGGTGGGTGCACCTGTATCCTTTCGTCTACCCTCGTCGTTGAAGACAGCAAAAAAGAACACATGAGAAGATCAGAGAAGCATGAGACAAGGTGTCTACATACTGTAAGAAAGGAGTATACAAAAAAAGCGGTGCCGAGGCACCGCTTTTCGAAAAACAACCTGAGTTAAACTTAGGTCGCTTGCTGAAGTAGCATTGTGCGGATTTTACCGATTGCCTTAGTTGGGTTTAGACCCTTAGGACAAACGTTCACACAGTTCATGATACCGTGGCAGCGGAATACGCTGAACGGATCATCAAGATCAGCTAGACGCTCACGTGTTGCTGTGTCACGGCTGTCGGCCAAGAAACGGTAAGCTTGTAGCAAACCAGATGGGCCAACAAACTTGTCAGGGTTCCACCAGAACGACGGACAAGACGTTGAACAACATGCACACAAGATACACTCGTAAAGACCGTCAAGCTCTGCACGCTCTTCAGGTGACTGAAGACGCTCGATCGCTGGTGCAGGCGTGTCGTTGATCAAGTAAGGCTTGATCTTCTCATATTGAGTGTAGAACTGAGTCATGTCTACAACTAGGTCACGAATCACTGGAAGACCAGGAAGCGGACGCAACACCAACTTGTCATCTTTAACAACAGATGAAAGCGGAGTGATACATGCAAGGCCGTTAAGACCGTTCATGTTTAGACCGTCTGAACCACACACACCTTCACGGCATGAACGACGGAATACAAGTGATGTATCTTTGTCTTTTAGAAGTTGAAGCAAATCCAGAACCATGATGTCCTTGCCACCAGGAATCTCGATTTGGATATCCTGCATGTACGGCTCGTTATCAGTTTCTGGGTTGTAACGGTATACGCTTACTAACATGTTTGAACCCTCCTCTTAATATGTACGTACTTTTGGTGGGAATGGTTTCACTGTTTTAGGCGCGAAGTTAACGTCACGCTTACCAACAGTTTTCTCACCTGGGAAGTACATTGAGTGGCACAACCAATTCTCATCATCACGCTCGGTGAAGTCGTTACGCGCGTGCGCACCACGAGACTCTTTACGAACTTCTGCAGCAATCGCTGTTGCTTCTGCAACTTCCATCAAGTTTTGCAACTCAAGGGCTTCGATACGCGCAGTGTTGAAGCTTTGGCTCTTATCAGAAAGGTAAAGGTTATCCACTTTTTCACGGATACCTTTAAGGATCTCAAGACCCTTCTGCATGCTTTCGCCGTCACGGAATACACCGAAGTATAGCTGCATTGTGCTCTGAAGCTCTTTACGAGTTTCAGCAACGTCTGCGCCTTCAGTAGAATCGTTTAGCTTGTTCAAGCGTGTCATAGCGCGCTCGATGTCAGCGTCGGTTGCATCCTTAGTTTTGAAGCCAGACTTAAGCTGCTTCTCAATTTGGATACCCGCTGCACGACCAAATACAACAAGGTCAAGTAGTGAGTTACCGCCCAAGCGGTTAGCACCGTGTACAGATACACATGCCACTTCACCACAAGCGAATAGACCGTCAACGATTTGATCGTTGCCGTTTGCGTCTTGTGCAATTGCTTGACCGCCGATGTTAGTAGCAACACCACCCATCATGTAGTGACACGTTGGCACTACAGGAATTGGCGCTTTAACAGGGTCTGTAGCTGCGAACGTTTTAGACAGCTCACAGATACCAGGTAGACGAGAGTGAAGAACTTCTTCACCTAGGTGGTCAAGTTTTAGGAATACGTGATCACCGTCTTCACCACAACCACGACCGTCAAGGATCTCTAGGATCATTGAGCGCGCTACAACGTCACGACCTGCAAGGTCTTTTGCGTTAGGCGCGTAACGCTCCATGAAGCGCTCGCCGTCTTTGTTGATTAGGTAACCACCTTCACCACGACAACCTTCAGTTACAAGTACACCCGCACCTGCAATACCGGTTGGGTGGAACTGCCACATTTCCATGTCTTGCGCAGGAACGCCGGCACGAAGTGACATACCCATACCGTCGCCTGTGTTGATCAAGGCGTTGGTAGTAGAAGCGTAGATACGGCCTGCACCACCTGTTGCAAGAACAGTCGCTGCAGCTTTAACGTATACAGTTTCGCCAGTTTCGATGCAGATAGCGATAACACCAACCACTGCGCCGTCTTCGTTTTTAACAAGATCAACAGCGTACCATTCGTTTAGGAAGGTAGTACCTGCTTTCATGTTTGCTTGGTAAAGCGTGTGAAGTAGTGCGTGACCAGTACGGTCTGCCGCTGCACACGTACGAGCTGCCTGAGTCGGGTTATCAGGACCCTTAGACTGGCCACCGAATGGACGTTGGTAAATACGACCTACTTCAGTACGTGAAAAAGGAAGACCCATGTGGTCAAGCTCAAATACCGCTTGAGGACCTACAGAACACATGTATTCGATCGCGTCTTGGTCACCGATGTAGTCAGAACCTTTAACGGTATCGTACATGTGCCAGCGCCAATCGTCGTTTGGATCAGCAGAAGCGATTGCACAGGTGATACCACCTTGCGCGGATACAGTATGAGAACGTGTTGGGAATACTTTGGTGATACATGCAGTATTCAGACCCGACTGTGCTAGTTGGAGTGCAGCACGCATACCAGCGCCGCCGCCACCCACTACGATCGAATCAAATTCTAGCGTACGCAGTTTACTCATTTCTTAAACACCCCACAAAATCTGGATACCCCAGACGACATAGATAAATGTCACTAGGCCACTAACAGATTGAAATACAAAACGAGGACCTGTCGCTTTGATGTAGTCAGTCGATACAGACCACAAACCAATCCACACGTGCGCAGCAAAAGAAAGCAGCGCTAGCAGAGTAAAGATACGCATTGCTGTGCCTTGGAATAGACCAGCCCACATTTCGTACGTCAATTCAGCGCCAAATGCTAAGTAAGCGACCATAAAGATCGTGTACGCTGAAAGTACGAGCGCGGTTACACGCTGGATCATCCAGTCATAAAGGCCACTACGGCCAAAACTTGTAATTGAAGTTACCATATCCATACTCCTGCCAATAGGATTGCTACACCACCTGCGATTAGGGTTACTTTTGCTGCCAAACGGCCGCTTTCTAACTCTTCACAGTGTCCCATATCCATAACAAGGTGTTTGATACCCGCAAAGAAGTGGTACAGCAATGCTGAAACACATCCCCACGCAATCAGCTTCGCGAAGAAGCCATTCTCGAACATTTCAACGGCTTCGTTGAAACCAGCCTCAGATTCCAGTGATAGACCCAACGCGTACATCATGAACGCAGCTGCCACGAATAACGCAACACCAGTGATACGATGAAGGATGGAGGAAATCGCCGGTAACGGCTGTTTAATGGTTCTCAGATCTAGATTTACAGGTCTTTTCTTATTCACGGCTCATGTCACACTTTTAACTGTCCTGTTGCAGGACTAGGTTGCTCGGAAGTGCTTTTATATAAAGATAAGTACCTCGCATTTACGAAGCAGCACTCGACGTGTAGGTATGTTTTTGGCTCAAGCGGAAACCCGAGGGATGCCGCTAGATCATACCGTAGCGCACAAACTTCGGGGGTGGATTATAAGCATTTGCCCTTAATATTACAATGTGATTTCGGCCACCTTCACCCTAAGTCTATATTCCATCATGGATATTTTACTTTTCGATATGGGCATAAAAACGCCACTGCAACGCAGCAATTTTCGTAAACAAACACCCATTTTTTTTGAGTTTAAAGCGCGCCGTTAACGCCAAGCGTCATCGCTCTTTTTAACAGCTCAGCAACTAAAAGCGCGATACTTAAAACTTAAACTCATCACCCACCCTTAGACCAACCTACCCACTCATAAGGTATTTTGGTTATCAACACCAAAGTCTAATGGGCAAGCAGCGCTTACCATAAAACGGAGATAGAGAAGCTTCAGATAAAGGAAAGGCCAGTTTAACTTTTGCCTCTTTCTACACCCTATTTTGCTATGCAAAACCTTGTGATGTGGTTATTTAACAAGGCGCCTTATTCTTTCGTATGCTTGATAAGTTTATTTGAAGAATGTCTAATACGGGCCCGTGAGGCCTATTTAACGGCCCAATTTCCATCGGTTTTGCTTGTTTTAGCCGCCAAATGTATAGCCAAAACGAATACATTTTGCTTAAAAAGCAATTACCCTCGGAACATTTTGAGCTGACAACCCTTGCTGCAATGCAGTAAGCTTAATGATGGGCTTACCGAAACCCACAGTAAGACCCTATGTTGACAGAGCCTGGTACCAATAGGCTAACTCGTTATAAAAACTCGACTTATCAGGTCGATATAATTAAACAAAACGAATGATAGGAGCCTGTGATGGCTGAGAAGAAAGCACGTTTGACCATCGACGGTCTGGATGAAGCAATTGAATTGCCAGTCTATTCTGGAACAGAAGGCCCAGATGTCATTGACGTAAGGCCGCTGACTGGTCAAGGTCTATTCACCTACGATCCCGGCTTTGTATCTACCGCTGCTTGTGAATCTAAAATCACATACATCGACGGCGCTAACGGCGTTCTTTTACACGGTGGATACCCAATCGAGCAGCTAGCAGAGCACTCTGACTACCTAGAAGTCTGCTACCTTCTTTTGAATGGCGAACTTCCAAACGCGGAAGAGAAAGAAAAGTTTGTAAACACGCTTAAGTACCACACCATGGTAAACGAGCAGATGAGCCACTTCTTCAACGGCTTCCGTCGTGACGCTCACCCAATGGCCATCATGGTTGCTTGTGTAGGTGCACTGTCTGCGTTCTACCACGACTCACTAGATATCGATGACGCACATCATCGTGAAGTTTGCGCTTACCGCCTTGTTGCTAAAATGCCTACCATTGCTGCTATGTGTTACAAGTACAGCATTGGCCAGCCATTCCAATACCCACGCAACGACCTAAGCTACGCTGAAAACTTCTTGCACATGATGTTCGGTACACCATGTGAAGAATACGTGCCAAACCCAATCTTGGCGCGCGCGATGGACAAGATCTTCTTGCTTCACGCTGACCACGAGCAAAACGCATCTACGTCGACTGTTCGTTTGGCAGGCTCTTCTGGCGCTAACCCATTCGCGTGTATCGCATCAGGTATCGCCGCACTTTGGGGACCAGCGCACGGTGGTGCAAACGAAGCTGTTCTGTCAATGCTGGAAGAAATCGGCCACGAAGACAACATCCCTGAGTTCATTGCACGCGCGAAAGATCCTGAAGACTCTTTCCGCTTGATGGGCTTCGGTCACCGCGTATACCGCAACTTTGACCCTCGCGCCAAAGTAATGGCTAAGACCTGTGACGAAGTACTGACTGAGCTAGGTGTTGAAGACGAGCCACTATTGAAGATTGCTAAGCGCCTAGAGCAAATCGCTCTAGAAGACGAGTACTTCGTTAAGCGTAAGCTATACCCGAACGTAGACTTCTACTCTGGTATCATCCTAAAAGCTGTTGGTATTCCAACCAACATGTTTACTGTGATCTTCGCATTGTCTCGTACAATCGGCTGGATCTCTCACTGGAATGAATTCCACAGCAGCCCGAACAAAATTGGCCGTCCGCGCCAGTTGTACACAGGTGCTTCTAAGCGCGATTACCCAACCAAGTAATCAAGCAAAGACCCTATATTAGCGATTTCTACGAAATTACGCTGATGAAAGGCCACCCCACGGGGTGGTCTTTTTTTTTACCTTCAACGTCTCCCATTTTATAATTGAACGTACACTTCACAACCTTTAACTATTCTAATAATTATTGTGAGACGTCTCAGCCAAGGAGCCGGAAGTATGTTACCTAAGTCAATATACGAATTAATGCCTTTTATTTGCCTTGTAACAGGGGGGCTTTGCGCCAGCTTCGCCACTAGTAACCTTATGTTTTTAGGCGGACTTTTTTTATTTATTGCCGGCGCCGCAATCCGCATTATGCGCTCGCACCACCGCCGCCTCGATTCACGCGAAAACAAACGTCAACAACAGCGTCTACGCTCGAGTTTATCTCTCAGCGCATCACTGCCAGAGCCATTGTATGAAGCCCTACCCTACCTCTACATGGTGGTTTCGTTTATCTTACTGCAAGCAACAAGCGACTTAATGTTTCAGCTTGTGGCAGCCACCTTTTTTGCTGTTGGCCTCTTTGTTTTACTCATGCGCCGACGCTCGCGTATCAACAAAAAGCACTGTGACAAACACCTCGAGATTTAATCTCTAATTGAGCCTCATAAAAACAGAAAAGCGGCTAGTCCACACGAGACTCCCTTTAAGAAACCCGAGCGAACTAACCGCTTTAATAAATTCTGCTTTATTTGGAGCACGAGCCCCATCTAGCCTTAAGCGTCTGACTTATGGCGAATCTCGAAACACTGGTGAATTTTAGGGTTACGCGCAAAATCAGGATCAATGGTTTGCGGGGTGATGTTTTTGACATCAAACTCAGCTAACACCTTCTCATCTAGCTTAAAGCGTCTAAAGTTGTTCGAGAAGATCAACACTCCCTCTGGGCGAAGTAGCTTCATCGCCCCTTCAATCAACAACTCATGGTCTCGCTGCACATCAAAGGTATTTTCCATACGCTTTGAGTTCGAGAAGGTTGGCGGGTCCATAAAGATCAGGTCAAACTGATTCTCAGGCTGGCTAAACAACCAACGAGTGCAATCGGCACGCACAAAGTTATGCTCAGCACCGGTTTGGTTATTCAAGGCCATATTCTTTTCGCCCCACGCTAGGTAGGTCGAAGACATATCTACGCTGGTCGTGCTTTTGGCACCGCCCACCGCTGCATGTACCGTTGCCGTAGCTGTGTAACAAAACAGGTTGAGTACATCTTTACCCTTCGCCATTTTTTGAATTTGATGACGCACAGGGCGGTGATCGAGAAACAGTCCGGTATCTAGGTAATCCGTTAAGTTAACCCACAGCTGACAACCGTGCTCGGTAATCACAAAGCTTTCGCCGCTTTCGTTTTGCTTTTCGTACTGGTCACTGCCCTGTTGACGCTTACGCTTTTTAAGATGAACTTGGCTCGGGTCTACATCAAATACCTGCGGTAGTGCAGCCATTACATCGTGTAAGCGCGAAAAAGCCTTCACTTCGTCAATAGACTTAGGTGCCACATATTCCTGCACGTGAATCTGATCGTTGTACACATCAACGGCAACCGCATATTCTGGAATATCGGCGTCGTAGGCACGGAAACAGGTAATTTCGTTCTTTTTACGCCATTTTTTGCTTTGCTTAAGGTTTTTATCCAAGCGATTGGCAAACATTGTCGCACCGTCACTCAACAGGCGCTGGCCTTGGACAGGCTGGGTTTGCGCGGCGCGGTCTTCTTCCGAAAGCTCGGCCACTTCGTACAAAAATAACGCGCTCTCTAATGCGCCGTTGTATAGCTTATATTGCTTGTGTGCACGCATGCCCACAGCTTTGCCAAGGTTAGTGTTAGAAGTAAAAACCCCGGCCTCCCAACCGCCACATAAGCGCTTTAGCATCAAGCCAAAGTCGCGGTATAAAAACATCAGTGTCGAGGCTTCACCCAAACGCTCACCGTAAGGTGGGTTGGTCACAACCAAACCCTTAACCCCGGATACAACATCTTGAGCGTCTAGACTCTCAAGCGGCTTCACTTTAACTTTAATAAACTCAGACAACCCAGCACGACGAATATTGGCTTTTGCTCGCTTAATCACTTGCGAGTCGCTGTCGTAGCCTTGGTAATCTTGCGTTAGCTTCAAACGGCCTTGATCAGCTCTCTCTTGCGCTTCATCTAACAACGACTGCCACAAGCTGCGGTGATGACCTAACCAGCGACTAAAACCAAACTGCTTACGGAACGCACCTGGCGCCATGTCGCCTGCCATTAATGCCGCTTCGATCAACAAGGTCGCCGAACCACACATTGGATCAAGCAACGCTTCAAAGCCAGCATCTTGCTCCATCCAGCGGCTGCGCATCAAAATAGCCGCGGCCAAGTTCTCTTTTAGCGGCGCAGCACCCGCATCTAAGCGGTAACCACGGCGGTGCAAGCTCTCGCCACTAAAGTCGAGACTGACACGCAAGGTACCACTCGGACGCAGATGGACGTTAATACGAACGTCGGGGCGGTTTTTATCCACCGATGGACGACCACCGGTCGCGGCACGAATTTGATCAACAATTGCGTCTTTAACTTTTTGAGCGCCAAACTGGGTGTTTTTGATCCCTTTAGTTGTGCCGTTAAAGTCAACGGTTAGGGTACCCTCTGAACGCAAATGCGACAGCCAGTCTACCTGATGGACACAGTCATAGAGCTCTTGCGCGGTTTTGGCCTCACCCTCCACCAGCAAAAGCAGCACTCGGTTTGCAAGGCGAGACCATAAACACACGCGATACAGGTCTTCGAGTTCACCTTCGCAATAAACCCCTGCGACTGTCTGCTTTTGTTCGCTAATACCAAGCGAGGTCAGCTCGTCTTGGAGCAGCCATTCAACACCTTTGGGGCAGGTTACAAAAAAGTTCATTACGTTGGTTACACCTTGTTTATTTGCCAATACCGTTTATCTAAGCCATTGGGCGTTCGGTAGGCAAGCGTCGTTGTTTTTTATGAAGTTTCTTCGCAAAACGCAGACGATTCATTTCAGACCATCGCAGTATGAAAAAGTTTCAAATCACACTGCATCAACATTGAACAAAAAATAACCAATTGATTATAGTCACTTTTTGCAGTTGCGCTAAACGGCTCGCAATTAGCCGCGAGGGTAAGATTGATTAAATTAATATTACACCTGCGCAAAGATTCGGTATCACTATCGCTAGGCGCTATAACGACCACCTGCTAACAGGCTGTGATCATAGCATTTTGCGCCTCTCATTGACTAAACGTTCATTAAAATCGCGAGGAGAGGACCCCCATGAAAAGACATAAACGTGACCGTCAAGCCAAGCTATTTAACCGCGGCTTTCAAGCGGGATTAAATGGAAAGTCGAGAGATACTTGCCCTGTCCACTCTACCGAACTTCGCAGCCAGTGGATGAGCGGTTGGCGAGAAGGCCGTGAAGCCTTGTGGAGCGGAATGAACGGCGTCTCAAGTATCCAAGCAAACCCTTCATTGCATTAATACGCTTTAATACATTTAGCAATCGCCGGCTGACTTAACAGCCAACTTACTCCACCTTGCTAGGGCAAAGCCCTTAAGCAGGGTGGAGTTTTTTTATGGCCAAACGCCCTGTCGCGCTTAGCCTCGTGCTTGGGCGATGGCTTCGACACAGTCGCGTACCAATTTAGGACCGCGATAGATAAAGCCAGAATAGATTTGCACTAAGCTCGCGCCAGCATTGACCTTCTCAACTGCGTCAAACCCGTCGGTAATACCACCCACACCAATGATGGGTAAGGCTCCCGCCAACTCGTTTGAAAGCGTTTGAATGGTGCGAGTTGAGCGCGAACGCACTGGGCCACCCGACAAGCCGCCCGCTTCATCACCAAAAGGCAAGCCCTCAACACCTTCACGAGACAGCGTAGTGTTGGTCGCAATCACGCCGTCCATTTCGTAGGACTTAAGCGCAGACGCCACCATTACAATTTCGTCTTCGGTCATATCAGGTGCAATTTTTAGTGCGATAGGCACGTAGCGATCGTGCAAGCGACTTAGCTTGGCTTGCTCCGACTTAAGGGCATCCAAAAGGCTGCTTAGCGATTCGCCGTACTGAAGGGTGCGAAGCCCCGGCGTGTTTGGCGACGAGATATTGACAGTGACGTACGAAGCGCGGCTGTAAACCTTGCGCAAGCAGTAGAGGTAATCCTCGTTTGCTTTTTCGTTAGGGGTCACTTTGTTTTTACCAATATTGATACCCAAAATGCCTTTGTAACGGCTTTTATCAATATTGCTAAGTAAGGTATCAACCCCAGCATTATTAAAGCCCATACGGTTAATAATGGCGGTTTGCTCTGGCAAGCGGAAGATACGCGGTTTGTCATTACCCGGCTGCGGGCGAGGTGTAACGGTACCCACTTCTAAAAAGCCAAAGCCCATATCAGCTAAACCATCAATCGCCACGGCGTTTTTATCTAGACCTGCCGCCAAACCGACTGGGTTTGGAAACCGAAGCCCCATCACCTCAACAGGGTCTTGTAGCGTTTCAGCGCCCAAAAGGCGAGGTAGGCCCAATTGGCCCGCAAGGTTCATAGATTGCAACGCCAAGTCGTGAGACGTCTCTGGATCAAGCTTGAACATCAGCTTTTTTGCAAGTGGATATAACATAAGCACCGGTCACTAAAATTTTGCCCCAAATTATAAGTGACCGAGGCCATGATGACTAGGAAGAACCGAGTATCTACCCATAAGAATCAACACGGCTCTTATGCATGTTTTTGTATCTTTACAAACTTCCCTTGGGCATCGAAAAATAAGGTAAAACGCCCGTATATGCCCGAGTGCATTAAATAAGGCCGCAAGTGCTCAGCAGGAAAGCGAACCGTTCGCCCATCTAACGCTGTTACCAACACACTTTTAGCCACCCCTTGGTACAGTTTTAAAAACTCGTCAGCGGGCAATTGAATGTCAAAAGTAATGGTTTTCATCACCACTCAACAAATACCTCTTAACAATATGTCGCAAGTCAAAAATATGTCGCAAGTTTAACATGGGGTGATTTATAAGTGACGCGGCGGTCGGTTTGCTTCTAAAATGAATGACAGTGTTGCTTGTTACAGCTTCTTTCACCTATCGGTTTGATAAAAATAACATCACAGTTATGCTGCCATTCACTTCTTATCCCTTTTTTACCGCTTTGCTAAAACAGCGAAACCAGCGAATCGTCGCCTTTTGGGTTGCTCTGGCAGCAATCATATTAACGCTTTTAGTAACACCGCTTTATGCCGTCGCTCAAACAAGTATTAGTGCATCGAGCTACTACCTGAACGAAGGCGATACCTTTACCCTGCGTATAGAAACCGAGCAAAACCAGCGTGTTCAGCCCCAGCTCTCAGTCTTGTCACCGCGCTTTCGCGTATTGGACACACGCCAACTCGTCGTCTCTAGTTATGTTAAAGGCCAGCGTGTGTACAAGCATCGCTGGACGCTGTTAATGCAAGCCCAACAAACGGGCCAAGTAGAAGTCCCGGCAATTACCGTAGGTGATGAGTCGACCCAGCCAATGACCCTAACAGTTGCCGCCAGCCGACAACCTACGCCTAGCCTCAACTCTGCCAGTAGCGCCAATGCAACCAGCAATGCTCAAGTAACGCCAGCCAACGGTGACCTCGCACCCGGCGGAAACAGCTCTACTCTTCCAAGTGTTATGGTGCAGGCAAGTTTTGATACCAACGAAATCTACGTTAACAGCCAAGCCATTTTAACCACTCGACTGCTCACCCCAATCAATAGCCCTAGTGACCTTGAAGTCGAAACACCGAGTATGCCGGGGGCTCGCATTCAAGCAATGGGGCCAATCAACCGCAGCCGTACCAGTTATCAAGGCCAAACCTTTCAAGCAACGGAGCAAACCTGGCTGGTTAGCGCTCACGAGGCAGGCCTCACTCAGCTAGACACGCTTTACTACCACCCCAGTTTGGACTCAACAGCTCAGCGCTCGGATGTCGACTTAAGTTCATTGGCACAGCCACTTAGCCATGACGATATTCGCCTTGCCATTTTGGATAAGCCTTCCCTCGCCGACACCTACTATTGGTTACCAAGCAATAACGTCACCTTAACGGACAACTTAGCCCATCAAGTCACACTGACCGAGGGCGAAACCTTAGAGCGCGTGATTACCCTCACCGTCACTGGTGTAAAAGCCACCAACTTGCCTCCGCTATCGCCAAAAGACATAGAGCTTGCAGAGCTTTCGTCAGCACAAGTGAGTTTAGAAGAAAGCATTCAGGCGCAAGGTTTGGTCAGCGTTCGCCAAGAGTCACAACAAATTACGCCGACAGAGCACGGCGAAATCACACTACCAGCGGTGCAAGTAGCTTGGTGGGATTTAGCCACCGATAGCTTAAAGCAAATTCGCATTGCACCGCGCATCTTGCGAGTGGAGCCTAAACCGAGCGGCAGCAGTGATACGACAGCTCCTGGCTCTGCATCTGCCCCCATCACTCAACCAGCCGCTCAATCTACACTGCAAGCTTCATCACCGTTGAGCACGCAAAACGCCAATCGCGCCGCCGATTCACAACCAAACACCTTAACCCTGCTATTAGCCTTAGGGCTGGCCGTTACTCTGGCACTGGCTGTATGGCTCGTACTCAAAAAAAGAGCCGCAACCAAAGCGCTCGCCGATGAGTCAAGCGAACCACTAGACGAAGCGGCTAACTTAACGGAGCCAGAAGTCTTCCATCGTTTTGTACAAGCAGCACAGGCAGATAACTGTAACCAAGCATTGCATTGGTTGGTGCTTTGGGGACAGCACGTTTGGCCCGATAGTGTCACCAGCCTTGCTGATCTATCGGTGGTGATTGATGACGACTTCGCCAATGCGGCATTGCTAGAGGCGAGTAGCCACCAACACCGTGCCGACGCCAATAACTGGCAAGGGGATTTATTACTGCAAGGCATGCTCGATTTTAGGGAAGCACTGCTTCGCTAACAGCAGTGTCATTGCTGCTAAAAAGTAAGAACGCAAAAAAAGCAGAGCAAGGCAGCAAATAATGCAGCCCGGCTCTGCTTTTTAAGTTTTACTCTATTAGGTGGCGAGCGTGTTTACAGGCAATCGCAGCGCTTAATCACGCTGCCGCTTGAAACTGCACAAACGCGTAATCAATATGATCACACTCAAACTCAAAGCCTTCAGCTAGCAAGCGCTCAGGCATCACACGCTGCCCTTTGGTCAACAACTCTTCACCTTCACCCAACATAAACCATGCTGCCAACGATGGCATTGAGAAAAAGGCGGGGCGATGTAAGCTCGCTGCCAGTACCTTGGTAAAGTGTACGTTGGTCACTGGACGAGGTGCGGTGAGGTTGTAAACGCCTGACGAGGTTTTGGTGTTAAGTAAATGAAGGATTGCGCGAACTTCATCGTTTAGAGAAATCCAAGACATCCATTGCGAACCTGGTGAAATTGGGCCACCAAAGCCCATTCGAAAGGCCGGCAACATCTTTTTGAGAGCACCGCCTTCACCCAAAACAACACCCGTGCGAATAATACATAAGCGCTCTACAAAGTCTTCGGCGCGCTGCGCCACCGCTTCCCACTGGACACACAAGTCCGACGCAAAGCCTTTGCCATGGCCGTCGTCTTCGGTGAGCTTGTCATCGCTTAAACTCGAACCGTAGTAGCCAATGGCCGAACCACTGATAAAGCATTTAACTTGCTGAGGATAAGCTTCACACCAATCAACCACGGCTTGAGTGGTTTCTAGGCGGCTTTGCATTAACACCGCTTTGCGCTCGTCGCTCCAACGCTCATCAGCAATGGCTGCGCCTGCTAAGTTAACAACTGCGTCGATATCACCGGTGTAAGTTTCTAGGGAGGTAATTACCTCGGGGCGAGAGCCAAGTTGCTTGCGCGCTTTATCCGCATCACGGGTGAGCACAACCACTTGGTCATTTTGATCCAGCAATCGCTGGGTGAGCTCACTGCCTATAAAGCCAGTTGCTCCTGTAATAAGCACTTTCATCACGTCCTCTCTACTTTTATTTATTGTTTTATTAAGAACATCATCACATCCGCTTGGCTCGGACTGTTCATCCGCTGAGGTGACCTTGTCAGCATAAAAACAAAAGTAGGTGTTTTACAAGACCTTTTAGTTACACCCTTGGTTTTACTGACCTCTTTTAAAGTTAGATCAAAGAAGACGACATGGCTGCATTTAAGGTCACACTTTTTTGACGACCAAGTTACAATAACCGCCGTATAAGACTGTTTTGCTTTAGGAGCCACAAATGTTCACGGGTATCGTGCAAGGCCTTGCGACTGTTACGCAGGTAGAAAAGAAAGACCAACTTCATACCTTAACCATTAGCTTTCCAGCCGCAAACGCTAATAACTTTGCGACCGGCGCCAGTGTTGCAATCAATGGCACCTGCCTAACCATTACCGGTTTTGATGGCCAAACCGCGACCTTTGATGTTATCGCCGAAACACTCGACAAAACGAACCTAGGTGAGCTTACCGCCAATACATTGGTTAACTTTGAGCGCGCCGCTCGCATTGGCGATGAAATTGGCGGGCATCTTATGTCAGGCCACGTCTTTGATACCGTCACGATCGACGAAATCATCAAAACCGAAACCAACTGTACTCTGTGGTTTACCCTACCCGAGCGCTGCGCCCCCTACGTGCTTACCAAAGGCTTTGTTGGCCTTAACGGCTGCAGCCTGACCATTGGCGATGTTACCGATAGCCGCTTTAACGTTCACTTGATTCCTGAAACACTGGCCGTTACCTCTTTTGGCAAAGCAAAAGTTGGCCAAAAAGTTAACCTAGAATTAGATCCTCAAACCCAAACAATTGTGGATACAGTGGCACGTGTTTTGGCAAATAAAGCGACATAAGTGGGCGTTCGCGCCCCTTAATTGCACATTTATTTATTAGCCTTTAGTATAATCGAAAATTAACATTCCCTTTAAAAACAACAAGTTAAAAACATCCCTGGTTTTTTTTGAGGGGCTCCCTTCTTATTTTTAAAATAAGTATTGATAGTTAGAAGGGTTAACGTATAATGAGTGTGCTTGAAATTTTGGCAGTGTTTTTCACATTAATTGGACGGATCCGGTGGTTCGCTACGTTTGTGACTCACGAACACCCCCTGTTTCTTAGCACCAACGCTTTCATGATGAAGGCAAATTAATTACTTAACCGACACAGGTAGAAACAAACATGGCAACTGGCATTGTAAAATGGTTTAACGACGAGAAAGGCTTTGGCTTCATTCAACAAGAACAAGGTCCTGACGTTTTCGTTCACCACACTGCTATCAACGCTGAAGGCTTCCGCACTTTGCAAGAAGGCCAAAAAGTAGAATTCTCTATCGCTCAAGGTCCTAAAGGTCCTCAAGCTGAGAACGTAAGCGCTGCTTAATTTAGCCGCTACATTCTAGCCTCGCTTGCCGAGGTCGATCCAAAACAGGGAGCTTATGCGCCCTGTTTTTGTTTTTGGGCTTACCTTTTAAAGCGCCTGATACCCCCCCCCCTGCTTTACATCTTTCCCTTACGTTTCAACACCTTTTTACCCTTTACTCGCTACAAAAACTCAGTGCTACTCTCTTCAAAAAGTTGATGCTTTTTTCACCTTTTTTTGCGCCATTCTGTTCGCAAAATAGCCGATCGACTTCTATGCTTAAAAGATAACTTTTAGGACATCTCGCTTGGGACGCAAGGCACAATGAAACACCCTTCAGACGGTCATGTAAGTACACTAATAACCAATCAACCAACACAAGACTCCGCTTTGTCCTCCACGCCTTACCACAGCCATCTCGAACAGACCGAGATCGCCCCTATTACACAAAGCTTTTTTGATTTAGAGCTCGCGCTGCTCTCGTGCAACCACCTCGACCAACTGCTCAAGCATTTATTGGTAGACCTCAAAAAAGCCCTAAACCTGAGTGAATGCAACTTAATTCTGTTTGACCCAGAGCACGCCGCGCGCTCCCTGCTTGAACACAGCCAATGGCTCAAACCACGATTCAGCCTAAAATTTGTACTAAATCACTCGCTTCTGGCACAGCTCTATCCAACTCAAAAGTCCACCTACGCCTCAAGCGACACCCTGCCACCAACCTACCTTAATGAGCAGCTATTTAAGTCACCCTCCAGTTTAGATAGCTATGCTCTGCTGCCGTTGGTGCACGATAATTTTTTGATTGGTGGGCTACATTTAGGCAGCGATACCCATGGCTTTCTTGACCATCCAAGCCGCATTGCTCACCTAAGCCACTACGTAAAACTGGTGTCTATTTGTATCGCCAACTGCATTACTCAAGAAAACTTAAAACGGCTCAGCATTATTGATGTACTCACCAAGGTGAATAACCGCCGCTCCTTTGACCAAGAACTCGCGAAGGAAGTCGCGCGAGCGCACCGTGGGCAGTATGCCTTGAGCTGTATTTTTATGGATATCGATTACTTTAAAATCGTGAATGATAAATACGGCCACCTTATTGGTGACCGTGTGCTGCGCACCGTAGGGCAGTTTTTGAAGCAGCAGGTCCGAAAGTCGGACTTTGTGGCACGTTACGGCGGCGAAGAGTTTGCAATTTTGCTACCGGACTGTAACGAAGAAAAGCTCAAGATGATTGCGCAGCAGCTGCGCAAGCGTTTTAACGGGGTAATCTTTCGTGATGATAACGGCAAACCCTTTAAACTGACGGCCTCGATTGGGTTATCCGTTTATGTGGCACAAGCCAATGACACTTCTCGACTCACGGAAGTAGGAGAGGCTCTGGTTTGTGCTGCAGACAAGGCAACTTACGAGTCAAAAAACAATGGCCGTGACCGTATTTCATTTGTTCGTATGGAGCAAGAGCCTTGCCCTATTCAGCATCGCCTGCAAATTTAACACTGGAATTTGCCGCTGATAGCTACACAAACCTATGAAGGCTTTAGCTCGCGTTTAAGCAGCGCCTTCATTTGTTTTACACCGGCTTTATCACTTGCCGCATTCGGCATATGGCGCGGACTATACTCTAGCCACAAAACTTCGGCCATTGCCTGCCAAGACACATCTAATGGCTGCCCCGCTCGATCTGAAAATGTGAGTACTAACCAACGGCACAGCGCAGGGTAACTCGACTCAAAGGATCGGCTTTGCTCTGCGAACCCCTCTAGTTCGGCTTGCTCTTGCGAAGACAGCGGCTCTTTTGGTAACGCCTTAAAAAGGTAAGGTAGCAAGTGCACATCTAAAGAGCGCCAATACCTGCGATAGTCGCTCATCCACCTTCTGCTTAACATCTCGGCTTGCCGAGCCAACAGCGCCTCTAGTGAAGCACTGAAAGGCTTTACCATTACCAGCGCATATTCACCACTGACCTTATCTTGCTGGTAACCCAAGCGTACCCACTGAAAACCTAGCGCATGCCAAAATTCCACGAGGGAGCGAGACGCGCCAAAGCTTGTCGCTAAACCATCAATTCTAAGTGCTTGGGCCCAGTCATTAAGCTGGCTGATCAAGGCTTGACCCACGCCACGGCGACGGATCGCAGGGTGCACCGCAACCCGAACAACACGCAAAAACTGTAACTGCGCCGCCTCTTTAAGACCTTCTTGCCCCACCAAAACCTGCGGTACTAATTGCCCTTTAGGTCGGCGCTTGCCTTGCCAAATGGCATGCGCCAAATCGTTATCTAACGGCCCCTCTAGCGCCGCCAAGCACACACCCACTACTTGGTTGAGTGATGTCTCAGCCAGCCAAAGCACCAAGTTAGTCGCATCTAACAACATACGTAAATCATTGGCCGTGGTTTTATAATGTGCTTGCGCCAGTAGCCCGAACACTTGTTGTAACAACGCTTCGTTTTCAAGCAATTCCGCAACGCTTAGGCGACGATATTGTAGTGCTTGCGGATCACAGGCCACTAGCGCCTGTGCAGCCTTATCGGATTGAGTTTGGCTTGGATGAGCTTGAAAACACTGCTGAAACAGAGCCTCTACGGGGTCGTTCGGCCGCCAACGTACAGGCGTAGATAAAGACAGCTGCTTCCAATGAGGCTTGTTAGCGTTTAAAAACTGAAAGTACTTATGGATAAAGCCACTGCCGCTGCCTTCATAGCCTTCGGTTGTGGTGGCTAAAATTTGACTCTCAAACCGCTGAGCCAAAGCCTTTAAAACAGAAATTGGCAGCGCAGCCGCCTCATCGACAATTAATACGGCGGTATGAGGCTCGGCTAAGCAAGTCGCCTCGTAAGGTGAGAGTAGCTGAATACGTTCTGGGTATCGTTGCGCCAGGGCTTTAAGTTGCGGCGACAAAGACACTTTATCGGCAACGACTAAACAGATGGGATAGTGACTGTGTGCCACCAGCGCCTGTATCAGCTGAACCAAAAGGTAGGTTTTGCCTCGCCCCCTAGGAGCGGTTATTACGCCATGGAACTGCGGTAGCTCATCGATGCTAGGCTCGATGATGTTAAACCGTTGCAAAATATCTTGAAGCAGCTTGGTTTGTGCCGCCACGGCTTCATCAGACAAAAACGGAAAACTGAGCACCGACGATGATTGCTTGGTCGCTTGGCTAGGCACCCCTAACCAACAAGCTTTCTTATCGTCCCAAATAGCGACTGAGGACTCATGCTCGTTGCTTGCACTCTCCTTAACAAAACCCACCAGCCTGGCTAAAAAAGCTGATTGAGGTACTTGCGGTGCTTCGCCCAAGCGCTCAGACACCGAAGGCGCCAGCGCGTTAAGGCTTTGGTAGTCTGCATCAAGGTACTGAGGCCATACCTCTAGCTCAGGGCACATGATGATAATCACACCACCACCGCTCACCGCCCCGGAGGCGGCTAGTAACCGATTCGGGTTAAGACCGGCCCAAGCATCAAAAACCAAACATTCTATAGTCTGGCCAAGTAACTGAGCCGTTTGCGATAGCTGTAACCCCTGCCCTTCACCATAGCACGCCATTGTTAAGTCGCTAGGAACATCATCAGACACCCACGCAAACGAAACACCTTTGCCCGCCGTTATACACTGCCTTTTAAGCCAGTGCTGAATACCTGCTGCAGCCCGCTTACGCTCGCCTGTAACAAACAATAATCGCCGATGCCCAGTGACTTTTGCACCGCTGTGTACTTGCTGAATTCCTTTAATAAAGTCGTGGAGGATACGAGCTTGTGCGAGTGAATACAGCGCCATGATTAAACCAAAAAGGTGACGGGAAGCTCATCCGCTTCTTCAACATTCGCCACCACACAATTGCCCCCTTGGGCTTGGGCTTGAATTAACGCCGTGGCAGCAGAGGTAATGACTTTTTCGCTGCAAAGACCATCGGTCGGCTGGAGGGTAATGACCCCGATACTCACGGTCAAAGGCTGGTAGGTCGCGGGGTGTTCAATGGCTAATGCCTCAACTTTTTCGCGACAGCGCTCAGCTAAAATAGTGACCTGTTCGTTAGTGGCCGGTAACAAAAATGCGACGCTAAATTCATCAAAGCGCACACCCACATCGCCGGGCCGAGACACAAGCTCCGCCAAGCTTAAGGCCACGCGTTTGATGTATTCATTCGCATTTTCTAGGTCTTGCCACGCATGGCTTTGGTCAACAGTGGCAATCAAAAACGATAAAGGCAAAAACTCTCGTACTGCGCGACGACACTCCATATCAAGACGCGACTCTAGATCTGAGCGCAATAGCAAACCGGTATCTAGATCGCGAGCGCTTTCTTTACTCAATTGCTGCAACTGAGCTTCAAGGCTGTTGACCTGCTCGCGTAAGTCCTTTGTTCGACGCTCTAACACCCCAAAACGAAGCATTAAAATAACCGAAACTAATGCGGTTAACACAAAGCCAAAAAACGCCAGTGAGTAACGTTGTAGCCCTTCGCGCTCGGCTAACCAACGCAATGAAGGGTAAAAGGACACCTGCCAGTGAATACGAGGGCCAAGGCCAATGACCTCGTTAATGTATGGCTCACCCATACGCTCTCGCGACACTGAGCTATAAATTTGGCGCTCAATACCGGCGACATTTTGGCTGACAACCAAGCCGGCATCGTCACTAAAAAAGAGAGAGTCAAAAGCGGCTTTGTCAGCCCCAAGCGCCACAAGGGAGTCAATCGCTAAGCCAACGACTAGCCAGCCTGACATGGTGTCTTCACCACCATTTGAGCGGGGCATAGGCAAGGCAACCACCGCAACATCACTATTAAAGGTCATGGACTTTAACGGCGAGTCCAACCACACGGCTTGTTTAATAAAGGGCAAACCTAAGCGCTGGTCACTAAAGCGAGGGCTGACCGTATCTTGGCTGTCTTTCACATGGCGCTTTAAAAACCCAATGACTGGCCAAACACGTGCAGAGCGGTCTGGGTAATTAAGTACATCGGTAATCGTCGGCGTTTCGACGTCGGGGGTGTGAATCAAATGGTCGGGCAACCACATCACAAATTCTAAATAAGGTGCAGGCTTAAACAGTTCACTGGCGACGTGGTTAAACTCGGCGCGAGAGACGTTTTCAGAGCCTTCAAAAAGCGCCCAAATCACATCCACAATACGCAGGTTGGTGTGTACTTGGCTTTCAAGCTCGTCAGCATAGAGCTGAGCCTGACGCGCCACAGCTTGGTGGTTTTTAGTTTTAAGATGTGCATAGTAGGTTTCGCTCAAAATTAGCGAGGTCACCATACCAATGGCGATCATCGCAACCACCATCATCTTGTGACTTCGGCCCAAAGACGAAAAGAGGCCCGCTTTAAGCTGGGCTTTAATCAATGCAATCATCTTAAATTCCAAGGCGCTTGTTTGGCATCCGCGCAATCACCAAAAAGCTTTTTAATTCAATCAGCTACCAATCCAAGATTATAGCTTAGTGAGAAATCCTAAAATTGAAAGGCGAAACCCAATATAACTCAATATAAAGCGGAATCGCAGGGCTGATTCCCCCTTGGCTTTACGTTCTAGCGCTTTTGATGAATTTCTAGGTTTTCTTGGCGCTGGCTTTCGCTCTTGCGTAGCAATACATATGTCGCCCCAAGGCCACCGTGCTGCTTTTGAGCACTGTGGAACGCCATCACATTCTCCATTTCGGGTAACCAGAGCTGTAAATAGCTGGCCAGCTTGTTCCCGTGAGTTAGGGCTTGTCCACCACGCCCGTGGTTTAAAACCACAGTACGGATGCCATAGCTAATGGACTGCTCAAAAAAGCTCTCAATCTCGGGTAACGCTTGCTCTAGGCGATGGCGTACTAAGTCTAAGCGGGCGTCGGCTTGGTATTTACCTAAACGCAAATTGCGATAAACACCGTCCTGAACACCGTCTCGCTTCCAAGCAATAGGGTCATAGGGATGTAACCACTTAATCTCATTCAGCTCACTGACTTTTTTGGGTCGCCCAACACGACTCCCCTCGGCACTTTTTCGGCGCTCTGCAAGGCTGGTGCTGTCGTGAATAAGGCCTTGCTTTAGGTCTGCGCGGGTACTTTTTGCCGCTGGTTTTACACCCTCATCTAACATTAGGTCGGCAAAATCACTATGGGATTCGTGTGTCATTCTCATACTCCTAATCAACCACCCCAAAACTCACACCTCTATTTATGGCTTAACATCAAATGTCGGCGTTCGCTCGGATTACGACGGTAATGTCTGTTATACCGTCATTTGGTGGCTCGTTGCGACTTAAGGATTAAATTTTTTCTAAAAAGATCACTAAGTAGCCTTTTTTCTTGTGCCCTAGCGAGATACAGTTGGGTGAATTGGTTAAGAAACGCTCGACTAAGGTCTTGAATTCACTTCAAAATAACGCCAATGCTATGCAGTTTTAACGCTTTAAACATCGATGATACAGACTACCAAATAATGAGGAGACGCCATGAGGCGCACAATATTAGCAGTCGGCGTGGTGATTGCGGCTGCCATCGCTTTTTTGTTTTATTACCAAAGTACTCAAACACCCGCTGTCGACCAAGTGACAGAGAAAGTGGACTCACCTGCAAATACACCTGCTGACACAGTCGCATCGAGCGCGCCTGCTATGCCTCCCGCAGAATCGAATGATACTGAGGCTAAACGCCATATTTCGGCGATTAAGCCCAATGCAACCGAAGTCATTGACATTGAAAAAGCAGACCACTTTGTCTCGGCCAACCAAAAAATTCGCATTCCGGCAGCCACCAGCGATGCCACGCAAGACATGGCGATTATCGAGTCTCTTGAGCCTGCAGGCACAGGAAGCATCAACGATAACGTTAATGTCCAAGCCATTCCGCTAGACACCTTGAATCACAGCACCACATCCGCCTCGACCAGCAGCAGCGCCAATAGCAGCGAGCCTACGCAGAGCACTACGGCACGAGTCATCGACCAAGCAGTTGAGCAAGTTTCTAGCACCGTCACTCAAGTAACCAATGCGTTAACCGGTAACACCACTAACCAAACCACTGAACCAATGAACACCGGTGGTACTCAAGTACCCGTAATAAACGCACAGCAACACAGCATTACCATTACCGTGCCAGCCGCCGAGCCTGAGCAAGTACAAGTCTTTAACGTCGCCAGTAACGACGGCCAGCCAACACGTCATCAGCAGCTTCCTGCCAGCACGGGTGTTGAGGTCATTGGTATTCAGAGCAGCCAAAGCGGTGGTGACTTCACCCTCAATGAGCTGCTTAATACGCCAGAAAACAGCGGTGAAGATCAGGTCTACTTTATTCACGCGGTGACTCATGACGACACTCAAGGGCTTTGGGGTATTGTCCAAACCGGTTTAACCCAACGTTTTGCTCAGGGCATTCAGCTCAGCAGCCAAAGCAATGTGATTCAAACCCATATCCCTAAAACAGCCGATGAACGTTTAGCCGACAACAGCAGCTCATTTTTAGGACACGTGTTAAATAACAAGGTCGCTGATATCTTTGTTTACAACTACAAAGAAGGTCGCTTGGGCGATGACCCTAACCTCATCGTACCAGGCCAGCAGCTGGTAATTGTTCGTTTTGCCGAAAAAGAGCTCGTTGAGGTATACAACAACTTTGTGGCGAGTAATCAGGCGCTCAACTAATTTAGCTTGTTCACTTTGCCCGCTTAGCCCTAATAGCGCCCAGCAGACGCCATCTGTTGGGCGTTTTAGCGGCAGGCTCGTTGGCCTGTTATCATTTAACGACTACTCGACTTCAGTACAATATCTGCCGCTTTAGTCGTTTCAGTCTCTTTAATTTCTTTATCCGTACGATGCGTTGGAGCTGCCATGACCTCTTCACCCGTTTCGGCTCCGGCCAACTCTGCCCCTTTGTTAGTGATTTATACGGGCGGCACCTTGGGTATGTTACCCAGCGATCAAGGCCTTGCGCCCTCGCCTGATTTTGAGCCTCGCCTGCGCCAAGCACTAAGCGATACTCAAGCGACACAGCCGGATTTACACCTACCTGAATTTGAGTACCTCGCCCTTGGCCAAGCCATCGATAGCGCAAACTTGATGCCGTTTCATTGGCAGCAAATGGCGACTTACATTATCGAACATTACCAAGACTACAGCGGATTTGTGGTGTTGCACGGCACCGATACTATGGCCTACACGGCGTCGGCGCTTGCGTTTATGCTCCGAGGCTTAACAAAACCTATCGTTTTAACGGGCTCTCAACTGCCATTAATTGCCGACGGGAGCGACGCATCAGCCAACGTTATTAATGCCCTTACCGCTGCACAATCACTTAGCCTTAGCCCACAACAAGGCGAGGTATACATCGCATTTGACCAAGTGCTACTGCGCGGCTGCTGCGCCTCTAAAGTAAGCTCTCATCAACTTGCAGGCTTTGACTCCCCAAGCTACCCAGCGTTAGGCTTTTTTGACACCTTGGGTAGCCTTACACTCAATCACGAACACAGCGCAACAACACCTCATCAAAGCTTGGCTCTCAGTGCGCCAGAGTTTATTGACGATGCGGTTGCTGTCCTTCATTTAGCACCGGGCGCAGGTGCCGTCAGCTTAGCGGCGTTGAGCCAACAGCCCGAGCTAAAGGCGATCATTATTTTGAGTTATGGCGCAGGCAATATGTGCAGCGACAGTCGAGCGTTTTGTCGAGCACTGCAGCAATGCCAAGAGGCAGGCATTTTTGTGCTGAACTTAAGCCAGTGCCATGACGGCGAGATGAACCAAAGCACTTATGCCTCGGGGCATAAGCTCAATGACTTTGGCGTCGTATCGGGGGGTAACATGACGGTCGAGGCGGCATACAGCAAGTTGCACTTGTTAATTGCGCAAGGCTATCGCGGCCAAGATCTTGCCGCGCCCATGGCTGAGAACTGGGTTAACGAGCTACACTAGCTCAGCCCTTGCGCGCTGCTACCAGTGAATATCAAATCGATCGGCATCAGCTAAGGCGTTAAACTTTTCTCGAAAGCGAGTGAGTGCCGCGCCATCGAGCCGCTCGGTCAACACCAACTCAGAGCCTGCTTCCGCTTGTGCTTGGGTAATACCCTTAAAGTCCACCAGCATGGTATCGCCACTGTAGCTTAAACCGCTGGGCTCCGTACCCACGCGATTCACCCCGGCAACATAAGCTTGGTTTTCGATCGCACGCGCCGTCAATAAACTCATCCAAGGGTGGCGACGAGGTGCAGGCCAATTTGCCACACAAAGCATCAGGTCATAGTCGCCTGTATTACGGCAAAACACCGGAAAGCGAAGGTCGTAGCAGATGGTGAGTAAAATATTCCAGCCTCGCCACTCAACAACGGAGCGCCCCTGCCCTGCCTCATAGTGCGCCGTTTCGCTCCCCATACTAAACAGGTGCCGTTTGTCGTAAAAGTCAGGTTCAGCATTTGGCCGCACAAACCACAAACGGTTGCGATAGCTTGAATCGTTCGATGAGCCTACTTGGCAAGGTAGACTGCCCACAATAGCTGCATCGAGGCGGTTGGCCTGCGCTTGCATCCATGCCAATGTTTGCCCTTGTTCAGGCTCAGCATAGGTTTCGGGCGCCATAGTAAAACCCGTGGTAAACATTTCGGGTAACACCACCAAGTCGGTGCTCTGCTCAATGCGGTCGAAGGTTTCTGCCAAGGCTTGGCGGTTTTTTTCTGGGTCGCACCAATGCAAGTCGGCTTGAATAAGGGTGATATTTAAATCTGCCAGCATGATATGACTTCTCCTTCCTGCCCAATGCCATCCGCCATGGGTACTTGCCCACAGCGGTTTAACGATACGGCTAAACTACTTCTCTTTTTTGCGCTTCTTTAGTGAGCCTTCGAGCCAGTTAATTTAGCCCTCAAGCTTCTTAAGTTAGCCTTCGAGAGGTTCACTCCAAACGGCAAACTCATTGCCCGAAGGTTCTTCAAAGTGAAAACGACGACCGCCGGGAAACTCAAAAATGTCCTGCACAATCTTGGCACCGGCCGCTTTTAATGTCGCTTGTGTGCTTTCTAAGTCATGCGCGTAAAGCACAATCAGCGCGCCTCCGTTTGCAGGTTTAGAGCAGGCATCGGCACGAAAAAAGCCACCGTCAACACCTGCGCCCTTCTCACCGCCTCCGGCAAAGGCCACATAGTCTTCGCCATACCAGGTAAACGCCCAACCCAAGGCTCTTTCGAAAAAGGCAACGGTCGCTTGTAAGTCTTTGGCCGGTAGTTCTAGGTAGTTAATACTCTGATCTTTTGGGCGCATAAGGCCTCCTTATTGGACAGCAACCTGACCTGCTGGCTGCCGTTTTTGGTCCATTAGCGGTTTAACAGCTCAGCACGCTTTGCAACGCGACGCATACTTTGGCGATACATAAGTGGCACCATTATCAGTGTCAGCACCGTCGAAAAAATCAATCCACTAACAATGGCCGCAGCCACAGGGCCCCAAATTAATGAATGGCCGCCCAACCCCGTCGCGAGGGAGAACAACCCTGCAATGGTGGTTAACGAGGTAATCACCACAGGCACTACGCGGCGGCGAGCAGCATAGAGAGTGGCATGTAACAATGACATGCCCATTGCCAAGCGCTCATTGGCAGCCGAAATCAGCACAATCGCCGAGTTAACCGCAATGCCTGCAAGGGCTACCACCCCATACAAGGTATAAAGGCTCATGGGGTTTTGGGTGACAAACAACCCTGCGATCACCCCAGTAAAGGCCATGGGAACGGTGGCTAAAATCATCAGCGGTTGCCAGTAGCTGGCAAACTGAGTGCCCAAGATTAAGTACATTAAACCAATGCCAAATAAAAACAGCACACCAATGGAGTCGATACTTTCTTGAATGTCATCTAGCTCACCCGAGGTATCCAAGTCGATATTAGGGTACACCGCTTTATAACGAGCATCCCACGCCGCCAGTACTTGGTTATTTGCGGTCACTGTGTCTGGCCCGCCTGCGGCGATATCGGCTTCGACAGTAATCGCTCGTCTAAAGTTATAGTGGCGCACGTTACCAATGCTTTGCTCTCGTGTGGCGACCACTAAGGCTGACAATGGGTAGGCTTCACCCAAACTATTGGTCAGGCGCACGTTAAGCAGCTCATCAATTTCGGCCAGCGGCTGTGGTGCTTTGACACGCACCGAGAGCTTTTCACCTTGGTGCTGCATATCAGCAACAATTTCACCGTCCACCAGCAAAGTCACTGCACGACTGATATCGTTGGGGCTAAAACCCGCCTCGGCAATAGCCGTAAACTTGGGTACTAAAGATAAGGTATAGGTGCCCGCACCTGCGTCATCGCCAATATCAATAATGGCTTCTTGCTCTGCAAGCAGGGCTTTTAAGCTATTGGCAGCGCTGCGAATTTCGTCATAGTCGTCGCCCCTTACTTTAATGCTAATAGGCTTAGATGTAGGCGGGCCACCGGCCATGCGTAAAAAGCTAATGTTCTGCGGCCCCACCACATCAGATAAGGTCGGGCGAATCGTTTCCATCAGCTCGTCTACATCACGATTGGCCTCCGTTTTAGGCAACAAGCCAACCAATACCTGACCATAATGGTCACCAAAATAGGGCTCCGTTTGGGTAAACATTTGGCCAGCATAAGTAACCACGGCCCGAATATCTTCCTCGCCGAGTTGAGCGCGAACCTTTTGCTCCACCTCTTCGGTTTTAGCCAAGGTTTGGGCTAAAGGCGTACCTGCTGGCATTTCAACATTCACATAAAACAGGCGTAAAGGGTCTGATGCAAAAAAGTCGAACTTAATTTGCCCTGTCGCCAATAACCCTACCGCCGAAGCCATCAGCGACACCAGCAATAGTAATGTGATGAGTGGGTAACGCATGACCTTGATAAGCAAGCGCAGATAAACACTTTGTAGCTTACGAGTACCCTTGCGACGTAAACGCTGACCACGGGATGCTTTTTTGCCTACTCCTGAGCTAACAACGTGAGCGGGCAACATCCAAAAGGCCTCAACCAAACTAATAGCCAACGCGATGGTCACTACCATAGGAATAACCCGCATAAACTCGCCTAAGATGCCGGGGAGTAACATCAGTGGCATAAACGCCGCCATGGTGGTCAGCACCGCAGCAATCACTGGTTTTCCGACTTCAGCCAAGGCGATGACCGCGGCATTAAGCGCCTGCTCACCTCGCTGAATGTGGTAGTTAATGGCTTCGACCACTACCACGGCGTCGTCTACCAACATACCCAAAACGATCACCACACCAAGCAGCACAGTAACGTTTAGGGTTTCGCCGTTCATCCACAACACCCAAAAGGTTCCGGCCAAGACAAAGGGAATACCAATGGCGGTGAGCAGCGCAATGCGAAAGCCTAAAAACAGCCACGCCACCGCTAACACCAAAATCAAACCGATGAATGCGTTATTTTGCATCAGGTTAATGGCTTCTTTGGTGGGCACGGTTTGGTCATCCACCATCACCAAAGTCACACCCGTTGCTGCCGTTAAGGCGTTGCGCTCGTCCATGTATTCGCGAATGCGCTCAACAAGGTCAAGGGTATTAGCGTTGTCCTTTTTCATCACCGGAATCACGATGGCAGGCTGGCCATTTAAGCTGGCTTCTTGTTTCGCCCGTTCTTGGCCATAATAAACCCTCGCCACTTGATCAAGCGTCACCTCTTCGCTGTTGCCAACAATGGGTAACTGCGCCACATAATCGGCGGAGGCGTCTCGTCCTTGTAAGCGAACCAACCACGACTGGTTACCCACGGGTAAACTGCCAGCGCTGATATCTTGAAACCACATAGCAACCGAGTCGGCTACTTGGCTTGGGTTTATTCCACGTTGCATTAGGGCATCAACATCAAGGTCGATGTGAATTTCAGGGTCGTCCAGCGCAACTGGGTCCACACGGTCGACGCCGGTGATCTTTTCAATATCTTTACGAATATTGCGCGCTTGCACGCGAAGGTTTTC
Organism: Pontibacterium sp.; assembly: GCA_049603715.1. Lineage (GTDB taxonomy): Bacteria > Pseudomonadota > Gammaproteobacteria > Pseudomonadales > Balneatricaceae > Pontibacterium. Next base: position 208,610 of record JBMYSW010000002.1, read on the forward strand.
GTCATCCTCAGGCGCTAACACCGCTAGGGTGACACTTGGAAACGAGCTCGAACTGGTTAATTCAAGAATATAAGGGTCGGTGGCCGCATCAGGTAAGTCGGCCCTAGCATTTTGAATCTCACGACGAAGGTCTGTGACACGGCTGTCAAAGTCATCTTCACTGATATCTTCAAAGCGTACCAAAAGGCTGGAAATACCCTCTCGGCTGTTTGATGAAGCAAAGCGAATATCCGAGATATTGCGAATGGCATCTTCAAGAGGCAGGGTGACTCGCTGCTCCACATCCAAAGCCGAAGCACCGGGTAAGGCCGTCGTAATAGCCAGCCAGTTAAAGTTGATGCTTGGGTCTTGTTGGCGAGGTAAGGTCAGGTACGCCGTAATCCCAATAAACAGCACCAACACAAAGGCCAAGTTGGCCAGTACGTGATTACTGAGCAGGCGCTTTAACATCTGAGGCCTCCTGCAGAGCAATTTCATCGCCATTAACCAAGCCGTGCTGTCCTTTTACGATAATTTGGCTATTGGGCGGCAAAGGTGCAAGCGCTAACCGTCCTGCTTGGGCTCCGTCAAGAGCAACAAAGTGAGCACGGCCCGACTGAGCCAGCATTACCCCCCACTGACCATCGCGCTTCACAAGCAAGTCAGGCGGCACGTAAGTTGTGGTGCTTTGCCAAGTTAGGCGACCGACACTGCCCACCCACTGCACTAGTTCAGAGTTGGCTTGAGCTGGGCGCAGATAAACGGTTTGCATCGCCGCTGCGCCATTCACCTCTGGCGATTTGGCCCGCACACTCACCGGTACCGACAGGTGCTGATAAACAAACATCGCGTTAGATGCGTTCGTCGCCTTAGCATCCACCGCAGCCACAGCCATTAGCTCCGCCAGCTGTGCCGTGGGTACCTTGGCTTCCACCTCCGGCGGCTCGTCTTTGAGTAACTTAACCAAGGGACTGCCAACCGCTGCCAGTGCCGCCTCGCCAAGGTAGCGCTGGGTCACATAACCATCAAACGGTGCTGAAACCTCACAACGACTGATGTCCGTATTGGCTTGTGCCAGCCGTGCTTTTAACCCCGCCACCGCAAAATTAAGCTGTTTAACGGCCAATGCGCGCTGCTCGCTTTCGTCTTTGGACAGGTAATTTTTTTTGAGTAGGGCTTTGCCTCGTTGTTGGTGATCTTTGGCAAACGCCAAGTCGGCCAACGTACTTTCGTATTCGGCTTGGATTTGCTGCTTAGCACGCTGCCAATCGCCACACTCAATGCTCACCAAGGGCTGTCCTTGGCTTACGCGGTCACCCACGTGCACATGCACTGCCGATACCTTACCGGCAATTTGAGCCGTGATATCACTGTGGTTAAACGCCACCAGCGTCGCCGATACGGAATAGCTTTTTGCGACACTTAGCTCCGCCAATGCCTTTGTCTGCACAGGCACCGGTGCAGAAGCATCATTTGCATGGGTCAGTGTCATAGGTGTCAGCACCATCAGCGCCGACAAAACATACTTAGAAAAAAGCACGCGCGTTAATCTCCTTGAAGCAGCCGCAGTTTTTGCTGTTTCGTCATTTTTTTAATGGCGTATTCTCGCTGACACGCCAAAGATCGGCTGGCAAACTCCGCTTGGTACACCAGTTGGTGTGGCCTTCGTGTGGCCGTGTACTTGGCTCCGCCAACAAGCTCACCATTGTGTTGGCGTAATCGCCTTTGTACTTGCGTGGTAACGCCTGTGTATAGGCTACCGTCGGCACATAACAAAATATATACATACCAAGGCTGAATACTTTGATCCATTCTTAACGTCTTTCATTCGATCAATTAGGTCATTTTGGATTAGTCTAATCGAAAGCTAAGATAATTGATGTCTTCTTTTGTATTGCTTTGTCAGCCCCGCTAAAATACGCGGGTTTTATCATTCGCTTTAACTCGAAGTTTCACCCTCTTAACTGTGCTTGGCTGCGCAGTGGCATTGGCTCGCGTTAATCAGATTTCTAGCCCACTAAGGTACCCCTGTGAAAAACTCCACTTCTTTGTCTGAAATTGCGCTGTCCGGCCGCTGGCGCGAGCATTTAAACCAACTTGGCTACACCTCACTCACCGAGATTCAGGCACAAAGCCTACCGCTTATTTTGAAGGGCGAAGACGTATTGGGCCAAGCCCAAACCGGTAGTGGTAAAACAGCGGCGTTTGCCATTGGTTTATTAAATCGCCTAACGCCGGGTGAGCTAGAGCCACAAGCACTCATTTTGTGCCCAACACGTGAGCTTGCCGACCAAGTCGCGAAAGAAGTGCGCCGTTTGGCACAGTGCTTAGAAAACATCAAAGTACTTACCCTGACAGGCGGCCAACCCATTGGTGCTCAGCTGCACTCCCTACGCTACGGCGCACAAGTGGTTGTGGGTACACCGGGTCGTATTTGTGACCACCTTCGCAAGGGCTCACTTCGCCTGCGCCGCCTAAAAACCTTGGTGCTTGATGAAGCCGATCGCATGTTGGATATGGGCTTTCAAGAAGACATGCAGTCAATTGTGGATCACACGCCGCCTAACCGACAAACCTTGCTCTTTTCGGCGACGTTTCCTCCGTCTGTTTCGTCACTAAGCGATGGTATTCAAACCAAGGCCAAATTTGTTCGCGTTGAAGAAAGTGAACAAAAGCACCTCAATATTAAACAGAGTTTTTATCACACCTCTGGACCAGAGCGTTTAGACCACTTGGCCACCTTGCTTTCGCAGGTAAAACCCACCAGTACGGTGATCTTTTGTAACACTCGCCAAATGTGTACTGATACCACCACACGTTTACGTAAGTTAGGTTACGCCGCTTCCGGCTTGCAAGGGGATATGGAACAACGTCAGCGTGATTCAGCCATTCGCCGCTTTACTCATCAAAGTCTGACCGTGTTAGTGGCCACCGATGTAGCTGCACGAGGCCTAGACGTTGACCACGTGGATACGGTGATCAACCTAGAGCTACCAAAAACCGTTGATGTATACATTCACCGTATTGGTCGTACAGGCCGAGCGGGTCGTAAAGGCAACGCTTACAGCTTTGTGCTTGCCCGTGAGCAACACCGTGTAGAAAAGCTAGACGAGCACTTTGGTAGCGAAACCACCATTAAAACCCTGCGCATTAACCCCAACCCAAGTGTGCCGCCTAAACCCAGCATGGCGACCATTGAAATTGATGCGGGTAAAAAGCAAAAGATTCGCCCTGGCGACATTGTGGGTGCCTTAACAAATGGCGGCGATATTAAGGGCGACCAAATTGGTAAAATTGATGTCACCGACTTTAACGCTTATGTTTCAGTGCATGCGGCATTAGCCAAAACTGCGGTGAAAAAACTCGCTGAAAAAGGCATTAAAAAGAAACGCGTTCGCGCCCGTAAAGTCTAAGGCCAATACATTTTAATAAGGCCTAACGCAAAACGCCCGTTGCTATTAAACAAGCAACGGGCGTTTTTAATGCTGCATATCCCGATTAAAAATCGGTTTTATCTTTATACTCACACAAGTCTTCTATCACACACGAACCACATTTAGGCTTACGCGCCACACAGGTATAACGCCCATGCAAAATAAGCCAATGGTGCGCATCAAGCAAAAACTCTTTTGGCACCAAACGCATTAAGCGTTGCTCTACTTCTAATACGTTTTTACCTGCCGCAATTTTGGTGCGATTAGATACCCTAAAAATATGCGTATCCACCGCCATCGCCAGCTGACCAAAGGCAGTGTTTAACACCACATTGGCTGTTTTTCGGCCTACACCCGGCAGCGCTTCTAGCGCTTCACGTGTTTGCGGCACTTCACTATTGTGCAAACGAATGAGCTGCTCGCAGGTTTTAATAACGTTTTCAGCTTTCGAATTAAATAAGCCAATCGTCTTGATATATTCTTTAACGCCATCAACACCCAACGCCAAAATGGTTTCGGGTGTATTCGCCACTGGGTAGAGCTTACGGGTCGCTTTGTTAACGCTTACGTCCGTCGCTTGCGCCGATAACAGCACAGCTATAAGCAACTCAAATGGCGAGCTATATTCAAGCTCGGTTTGCGGCTTGGGGTTATGGTCACGAAAGCGGGTGAAAATTTCGGTACGTTTCTGTTTATTCATGGGGCGATTATATCAGAGACGATTTAAAAACTAGCCAACCGTGTATTGATTTCGGCCATCACGCTTTGAGTCATATAGCGCCGCATCAGCACGACTAATCCACGCTTTTGCATCGGCAACATGGTGGCCTACCTCAGCAACCCCTAGACTGATAGTAAAGCCAATACTAAAGCCTTCAACTTCGATATTGAGGCGCTCAACAGCCAAGCGGAGACGTTCAGCGAGTACCACCGCTTTTTCGGCTGGCGTGTTGGGTAAAATAATGCCGAACTCCTCACCACCATATCGCCCCGCGATATCGGTTTTTCTTAGCATATGGCGAATAAGCGCCGCGAGCTGGCGTATTACCTCATCACCGACTGGGTGCCCGTAGCTATCATTCACTGATTTAAAGTGATCAATATCCAACATTATCAAGGTAGCTTCGTGCCCCGTTCTGCGATAACGGTCATACTCCCGCACCAAGCATTCTTCCCAATAGCCTCGATTGTATAGCTCGGTGAGTTTATCTTGACGGCTTATTACTCGTAAGCGGTCGTTAGCCGCCTTTAGCTTTACCTTACCTACGGCATTATCGGTCACGTCATAAACCAAAATACCTATGTGCTTAACATCACCCGATAACGATGTGAGCGGCATAAGGGTGACGTTTTGGTACATTAATTTAGAGCTGCCTGTGATCGGTCGGTAGCTATTAAAGCAGAAAAGGTACGGGCGCTGTTCCCATGTTAGGTAAAAAGGGCTCTTAAGCTTAAACACCGTCTGTAGCTTTTGTTTTAACCAGTTTTCTGGCAAGTCTGCACAAACATCAAACAATGAAGCATCAATAATCTCTTGGCTACGAATGCCTGAATGATGCTCCATAAACATATTCCACAACTTAACATTGTAGTCGGTATCAACAACGACCAAGCCTACGTCCAGTGTTTGAAGCAAGCTAAGCTGCCAATGAAGCTCTTCTAATTCCAATGTGTTGTTATCTATCATTTGAGGTAATTACCTAGTCGCCTCAATGCCGTTGTGGATTCTGGGCTAAAAATAAGCATCAGCTCACACCCCACCTTTGCCTCAACCTGAGAGTAGTCCAATGTAATCGAAAAAGCTTCAGACCACTTTTCAGCGCCTGCCATAGGGTGGTCGCCCGAACGCAATAAAATGGGGTTACTCCAGCTAAAACCGATATCGAGCATTTCGGCAAAGTTTTGTAAAAATGCGCCGATCAACGTATTTGCCATCTCAAGCATCAGCTCATTTTCAAACACTTCACTCTCACTAAACGTTTTACCCATAAGCTGAGAAAGCGGCTCAAAACTTCCCTCTTTCAAGGTAAGAATCGCCTCTCCCGCAATACCCGATCCGACAAAACCTTGGGAGGCCATGCGTGAATTATCCGCCTGCTCGTTCTCAAACTTTTTGTAGAGTACTGGGTAAGTAACCAATTTAACAACTGGGATTGGAACGTGTACAAACGAGTGCAAGAGCTGAGATAAGCGCTCACCTGCGCGCCCCATCGCAATGTTCGCAACTTCTTGATAATAGTCGGGCAGCTCTATTGCTTCTAAAATGGCTGTCACCGGCTCGGGCTTGTTAACCTCAGCCAAAATACCATAGTGTTGAATAACATCTGTAAGCTGCGCTTGAGTGAAAGGCTTTTTGATAAAGTCTATGGCCCCAAGCGCCATAACTCGCTCTCGCGCATCGGGTTGCACATCACCTGAGACAACAATCACCATGGTAGGTAAGTCATCACGGCGAATTCGTTCAAGCACGTCGTAACCGTCCATAAACGGCATATTCAAATCTAAAAAGAGCAGGTCACCTTTTCCGTTTCGGATTGCTTCTAGTCCCTCTAAACCGTGTTCCGCTAGAGTGATATCAACGTTCCATCCACTGAGTGCACGTACCATGTGCCGGCGAGCCATTTTTGAATCATCACAGATTACAACAGGGACTGGCTTTTCCACTTACTTCTCCAAACCATGCGTGCTTGCATACATCAAATATAGCACGGGATGATTGATATAAAAGAAATTAAGAAAAGAAACTAACCAAAGAGGTAAGGAAGCCACGAGTGCACAAAAGTCGTGCAATATCAGGGGGGTGCAAGTGATGCGAGTGATAGACACCTCTTACGAGACGCCCTTAACAAGGTGCATCTGGAGCAGGGTCTGGTTTCATCAAACAAGGTTTAAACTAAATTCAAAAAGCGAACATTAGGTAAACCTGTTAACCAGGCCTACCTAAATCACAAAAGTTGTTAACCGGTTACACGCACACGCTCAGTTTTAACTTCGCTTTTAGGTGGTGCCATGCGCTTTTTACGCTCAGCCAAACGGGCATCCACTAAGTTTTTAAATGCGATAATTAATCCCATACCCACAAAGGCACCCGGCGGTAACACCGCAAACAAAAAGCCAGGGTAATCGGCGATCACTTCAAGCTCCCAGCTTGCCGCCATTGGCCCGAATAACAGCTCCATATTGGCAAACAAGGTACCCACACCCAACACCTCGCGTGCGGCGCCAAGAATGGCCAAGACAGCAGTAAAGCCGACACCCATCATGATGCCGTCAACCACAGAGGCACCCACAGGGTTTTTAATGGCGAAGGCATCAGCACGGCCCATAATCGCACAGTTGGTTACGATTAGCGGGATAAAGATGCCCAAAATCAAATAAAGCTCGTAGGTGTAAGCTTTCATTAACAGCTCAACCGCGGTTACAAACGAAGCGATGATCATTACAAACACCGGCAAGCGAACCGTCGCAGGTACAAAGTTACGGAACAAAGAAACCGTAAGGTTCGATGCCACCAATACCAGCGTACTTGCAATACCCAAGCCCAATGCGTTTACTACCGAGCCCGTCACTGCCAACAGCGGACACAAGCCAAGCAGCTGAACCAGTGCGGGGTTATTGGTCCACAAACCATCGAGTGAAATCTTTTTGTAGTCGACTGCCATGTGAGGCCCCCTACTGAGTATCAGAGCTTACTGACGAAACAGGCGTCAGCAACCACTCTTTATTCTGTTTAAAATACTGCGCGGCTCGGGCCACACTGTTAATCACGGCACGCGGTGTAATGGTTGCACCGGTAAACTGGTCAATATCACCACCATCTTTTTTTACAGCCCAACGCGGGTCGTAGTCGGCAACGTATTCCATGCCATCAAAGGTTTTGATCCAGTCAGACTTAGCTAATTCAATTTTATCGCCAAGCCCCGGTGTTTCTTTGTGACCTAATACCCGTACACCTGCAACACGACCGTCGGCATAAAAGCCTGCAATAATTTGAATGGCACCGCTATAGCCATCAGGTGCGACCATTGGCAGCACCACCGCCACTACTTCTTGGTCTTTAATGGCGCGATAGCCTTGAATAGACTGCTCACCGTAACCCAGCTCAGGTGCCACTACATCAAAGGCACTGTTCAGCAGGTCGTTGTCCATTAACTCACGTGGCAAAATTTCATAAAGCGCGCGGGCTTGGGCTTCTCGCTCATTGGTAACAATGGCATCTTTTGTTGCCACTTGGGTAATCGCGATCACCGCCGAAGTCACCACAGCAAAAACCGAGATTCCCACTGTGCTGGTTTTTAATGACGAAAACATACTCATTAGGCTTTCCCCTTAATACCGCGATTCGCCTTGGTATGGCCGTAAGTACGAGGCTGGGTGTACTGGTCGATAAATGGAGCCGACAAGTTCATTAGCAATACGGCAAACGCCACGCCATCGGGGTAACCACCCCATGCGCGAATAATATAAATCAACAAACCAATGCCCGCGCCGTAAATCAGCTTGCCGCGGTTACTCGTCGCCGCTGATACAGGGTCAGTCGCGATGAAAAACGCACCCAGCATGGTGGCACCCACCGTCAGGTGGAACATGGGGCTAGCGTAGGTGTCTGGCGACAAGCCATAAAACACCGCCGAGATCACGGTTAAGCTAACAAGAAACGCCACCGGGGTGTGCCAAGTAAAGATCTTTTTGTAGATTAAGAACGCACCACCGGCGAGGTAAGCAATACTTACGGCATGCCAAGCGCCAATACCTGTGGTTAGCACGGGTACGGTTAACCACGCTTCTTCGGTGGTTAAGCCGTTGCGATGGCGCATAACGTCTAGCGGTGTTGGCCCAGAAAGCGCATCCGCCACGGATGATGGCGCACCTACAAAAATCACCTTAAGCGTATCGATAAACCCAGGCACGGCCCAAGCATCGGACACCATCACAAAGGGCTGGGCCCACTGGGTCATTTGCACCGGGAAGGAGATCAGCAACAAGGCATAAGCGATCATCGCTGGGTTAAATGGGTTTTGACCGATACCGCCATACAGTTGTTTGGCCAATACAATGGCAACAAAAATACCCACGGTAGTGACCCACCAAGGCACCATAGGCGGCAACGCCAAGGCGAGTAGCACGGCTGTTAGCACCGCGCTGCCATCGTTTAGGTAAAAGCCCAACGGGCGTTTACGGATCTTTACGCAAACGGCTTCGAAGGCAAGTGCCAACACACTGGCAAACACAAGGTTAATTAGCGTGCCCCAACCAAAGAAAAAGGTCATCGCCGCAACACCCGGTAAGGTGGCTAAAATCACCAAACGCATTACGCGGCCCGTATGAGTCACGTGGCGTAAGTGCGGCGAGCTAGAACGAATAAAAGACATAATGTATTCCGCTAATTAACTGTTAACCGGCGCTTGCTCGGGTGTTGCTGACGATTGCTCAAGTTTTCCACCAGCTTCGACATAGGCTTGCTCAGCATCCGCTAGCTTGGCTTTAAGCTTGTCGACCCCGGCCACCATTTTATCGGCTGCGGGTAAGCCTTTTTCGACGGCTGCATCTGCGGCGGCTTGTGCTTTTTTCACTTTCGCTGCCATGGTCTGCATATCGGCTTCAAGTTCAGCCAGCGCTTCTGGGTTTACGCTAGGCGCAGGTGCCGAAGCGGGTTGACTTGCTTCTTCAAAAGCGCGTTTTGCATCTTCATACTTACCTTTCAGCTTTTCGACACCTTCGAGCATCTTCGCTGCGGCAGGTAGCCCCTTTTCTTGGGCATTTTTTGCTGCAATCTCGGCTTTTTCGACTTTTTTCGCCGCTTTTTCCATATCTTCGCGAAGCTCAGCTAAGACCTCAGCTGAAACACTCGCCGCTGCCGGTGCTGAAGTCGTATTTTGCGCAGCTTCAAATTCAGCTTTTGCAGCTTCAAATTTTCCACGAAGCTTTTCAACGCCTTCGCGCATTTTAGCCGCTGCAGGCAGACCTTTTTCTTCGGCATTTTTAGCAGCAGCATCGGCTTTTTCGACTTTTTGCAGCGCTTTTTCCATGGCTTCTTTGAGCTCAGCTAACGCTTCAGGTGATACACCCGGCTGTGTTGGGGCTGCAGGTGCTTGAGCAGCCTCGTACTCCGCTTTTGCGGCAGCAAACTTATCACGCAGCTTTTGCGCACCTTCGGCCATTTTCTCGGCCGTTGGCAAGCCTTTATCTTTCGCAGCGTCCGCCGCTTTTTGGGCCTTCTCAGCTTTCGCTTGCGCTTTTTCCATGGCCTCTTTTAGTTCAGCTAGCTGCTCAGCAGATACTCCCGGTGTCGCAGCTGCACTTGGTGCGTTCACTTCGTCAAAGGCTTTTTGTGCCGCAGCAAGCTTTTGCTCACAGGCAGTTATATTGGCCTCTAGCTCGGCACGGTTTTCGGCATCTTCTGCTGCTTTTTCAAGGGCTTTTTGCGATTGCTTGAGCTTGGTACGGGCAACAGCAAGGGCTGTTTTAAGCGCCTTCGGATCTGCTTTAGCCGGTGCAGGCGGCGCACTTGCGGCCTCTAGTTTGGCTTGAGCTTGAGCGCTTTTTGCTTCGAGCTCTGCAACGGTTTTTTCCAGTTCATCAATACCGTCTTGGCCTTTTTCTTTCGCCACTTTTAGCGCGGTTTGCGCTTTCTTCAGCTTAGTGCGGGCCACTGCGGCAGCCGTTTTAAGGGCTTTAGTATCTTGAACCGGCTCGGCAGCAGGTGCAGATTGCGCTTTTTCGAGCTTCTCTGCCGCTTGTTGCGACTTGAGAGTTGCTTCATCCAACGCAGCTTTGAGTGCTGCCAAGTCACCCTCACCACTTTGGTGAGCGGCTTCGTAGGCTTTTTCTGCCTTACGCAGTTTGGTACGAGCCACCGCTGCTGCTGTCTTCAGGCTGTTCACATCCGCTGCCGCAGCAGGTGCCGCTTTGCGTTGTGACTGAGCTTTAGCCGCCTCGGCCGCACGCGCCTTACGACGCTCTGCTTTTTCGATCTTCTCCTGCTCTAGGCGCGCTTTACGGGCCTCAAAGCGTTGGCGAGCATGATCTGCTTTGCGTTGCTCTTCTTCTTCGTGACGAATCTCGGCCTTGGCGTTACGGTAGTACTGAACCAACGGAATGCTACTTGGACAAACATAAGAACAAGCGCCACATTCGATACAATCAAAGAGGTTGTGCGCTTTTGCTTTTTCGTACTCTTTACCTTGCGCAAACCAATGCAACTGCTGAGGTAATAGCTCGGCAGGGCAGACTTGCTCACACATACCACAGCGAATACATGGCTGTGCCGGAGGCGCTGGAGGCATTTCGTCTTCGGTGGCGGCAATAATACAGTTGGTGCTTTTAACCACCGGAATGTCTTCGCGATGCATCGCAAAGCCCATCATCGGGCCGCCCATGATTAAGCGGTGCATACGATTGCGCTGCACATCAGACGCATCTAGCAGGTCTTTGAACGAAGTACCCACCAAAACTTCTAGGTTGTGACGATGAACAACCGCATCACCGGTGATGGTAATCACACGAGAGATAAGCGGTTCGCCAAACTCTACCGCACGGTGAATGGCGTAAGCCGTACCGACGTTTTGACAAACAATGCCAATGTCCGCAGGAATACGACCGCTAGGAACCTCAATGCCGGTCAGCAGCTTAATCAGCTGCTTTTCACCGCCGGACGGGTATTTGGTGGGTACAGAAACCACTTTAATATCAAGATCGCTTTCGCGCGCCGCCAACTCAAGCTCATGAATGGCTTGAGGCTTGTTGTCCTCAATACCCACCAGAATTTGCTTAGGGCTCACAAGGTGCGCGATGATTTCCACACCGCGAACCACGCCTGCAGAGCGCTCGCGTAGCAGCATATCGTCTGCCGTAATGTAAGGCTCACACTCCGCTGCGTTTAAAATCAGCGTGTCGATGTTTTGCTCTTGGCGAAGGTGTAATTTAACGTCGGTCGGGAAACCCGCACCGCCCATACCTGCAATACCCATTGAGCGGATAAACTGCACCAGCTCTGTTTTTTGAACATTGTGGTAATCGTCAAACGGCTTACGCTCAATCCACTCGTCTTGGCCATCGGTCGCGATCACGATACACGGCGCATCCATACCCGATGCGTGCGCAATCGGACGGTTCTCAATAGAGGCTATCGTACCCGATGACGGCGCATGCAGGTTAACACTGATGTAACCTGCGGCCTCAGCAATGAGCTGACCTTTAAGTACACGCTCACCTACTTCCACCACAGGTTTAGCAGGCGCACCTATGTGCTGGCTAAGGTTGATGACCAGCTCAGCGGGCAAAGGTGCAGGCTGAATGGCTGCACCGTTAGATTGACGCTTATTCTCGGGTGGGTGAATACCACCATGAAAGCTGTAAACCACTGACATTTACGCTGCTTCTCCGTTCAGTGCGCTTCCGCGGCCACGGTCGGTTGCGATCAACTGCACGCCGGGCTTAGGTAATTCCCACTTCCAAGTGCCCAAAGTTTCGGGTACTGGAAGCATATCAATACAATCCACTGGGCAAGGCTCAACACACAAATCACACCCCGTACACTCAGAGGTGATTACGGTGTGCATTTGCTTCGCCGCGCCCAAAATGGCATCTACAGGACAAGCCTGGATACACTTAGTACAGCCAATACATTCGTCTTCGCGAATGTAAGCGACTTTTTTGATGGGCTCTAGCTCGGCATCACCGTCTAGTGGCAAGGCTTCAACATCCAACAAGTCGGCTAACGCATCTACAGTGGCTTGCCCACCCGGAGGACATTTGTTAATAGCCTCACCTTCTACAATCGCTTCGGCATAAGGGCGACAGCCCGGGTGGCCACACTGGCCACACTGGGTTTGTGGCAACAAGGCATCCACCTCGTCCACAATAGGGTTACCTTCGACGCGAAAACGCACCGCAGCAAAGCCCAGCAATAAACCAAACGCAATGGCCAGTGCCAAAAGCACACCCACTGCTATCAAAATAGTGGTCATGAGACGATCCTAGAACTTAACTAAACCCGAAAAGCCCATAAAGGCTAAAGACATGAAACCAGCGGTTACCATACCGATGGCTGAGCCACGAAACGGCATAGGCACATCGGCTACCGCTACGCGCTCGCGAATGGCTGAGAAAAAGATCAGAGCCAACGAAAAGCCAATGGCTGCACCAAAGCCATAGACAATGGAATCGATGAAGTCGTTTTGCTTTTTAATATTTAACAGCGCCACACCCAATACTGCACAGTTGGTAGTGATAAGCGGCAAGAAGATACCCAACACCTTGTGCAACAACGGACTGGTTTTTTTCACCACCATCTCGGTAAATTGCACCACTACGGCGATAACCAAAATAAAGGAGATGGTTTGCAAGTACTCAAGCTCGGTTGGCACTAGCAAGTAAGCGTAAACCAAGTAACTACACACCGACGACAAGGTCAGTACGAAGGTGGTGGCAAGCGACATACCCATCGCGGTTTCGAGTTTGTTAGACACACCCATAAATGGGCACAGTCCTAAAAACTGAACCAAAACAAAGTTGTTGACCAGCACAGTGCTAACCAATATGAGTAAGTATTCGCTCATGATTCACAGCTCACAAAAAGCGGGTTTTGGCCTTATATTAAAGGCCACTAAAACCACAAAGGCGGTAATATTAAAAAGCAATTCAGGGCACCAAGGCCCTGAAGTGTGAAGTCGATTAGGCCGCCTGCTCAACAGCAAGCGGCTTGTCACTTCGTAACGCTAAATTAAGCGTCGGCGCTGCTTTCTGAGATAAAGCCCAGAAGCTTCTGCACCTGCTCAGCAACACCCAAGTCAGCCTCTAGGCTAACTGCGCGGGCCTGCTGTGCGTCTACTACAGCAACTGTGTCGTCACCTTCGCCACCATCAACCAAGGCAATAAGGCCTTGAGCAGAAAGTAGCTTAGCCACTTCAATGGCTGGCACGTCTAAACGTTGCGACAATTGTGCAGGTACTGCACCTACCGCACGACCGGCTTCAAACAGTGCTTTTTCTGCTGAGTAGATCAAAGTTTGACGTACTTGCGTATCGCCACCACTGATCACAAAGGCACCCGCGGTTTGACCAAAGCGGCGTGCTTTATCAGCGTCGGTGATTGTACGCTCAGTAACGATATCTAGTGCAGCGTTAGCACCATCATTTTGTTCAGCGATCATACCCGCTGCCACAGTGGCGTTGGTTAGGCGATCGATAATGATGAAAGAACCAGTGCCGTGGTGTTTGCGGTAGTCATCAGCAATCACTGGGCGCTCTAGTGTGATTTCACAACGAGCAATATCGTTCAGCTCTAGGCTAGATACTTGAGACTCTTCAAGGGTGTTAACGTCTACACGGTGACGAACGTTAGTGATGCCGCCTGCAATAGTTGCAGTCGCCAACTTTACGTCGTACTTACGCGCTGGGTTAAGCTTCTCTTCCGACATCCACACCACCATGGCGTCAAACTGACGGCTGGTTGCAGGTACATTGTCAGAAGAAACCAAAACATCACCACGTGAAATGTCGATTTCGTCTTTTAGCGTTAGCGTCACAGACATTGGCGGGAAGGCTTCATCTAGCTCGCCGTCAAAAGTGACAATTTTGTCGACAACACTTGATTTACCAGAAGGCAGAACCGTTACCGCATCACCTGGGCGAACCGTACCTGAGGTCAGCGTGCCACAGTAACCACGGAAGTCGAGGTTAGGACGGTTAACGTACTGAACGGGGAAGCGCAACTCGTCAAAGTTGTGGTCGCTACCGATCTCAACGGTTTCTAGCATCTCCATCAAAGGTACACCTGTGTACCAAGGGGTGCTTTCAGACACGCTGACTACGTTGTCGCCGTTTAGGGCAGACAGAGGTACAAACTGAATATCTGGCAAGTCTAGAGACTCAGCAAACTTGAGGTAGTCTTCACGGATTTCGTTGTAACGATCTTCGCTGAACTCCACCAAGTCCATTTTGTTAACAGCAACGATGGTGTGCTTAATGCCCAACAATGACGTGATGTAGCTATGACGCTTCGTTTGAACTTGTACACCGTAACGGGCGTCGATCAAGATAATCGCCAAGTCACACGTAGATGCACCGGTCGCCATGTTGCGGGTGTACTGCTCGTGCCCAGGAGTATCAGCGATGATGAACTTACGCTTATCCGTAGAGAAGTAACGGTAAGCAACGTCGATAGTGATACCTTGCTCACGCTCCGCTTGTAGGCCGTCAACCAACAACGCAAGGTCTAGCGCCTCACCAGCATTACCCACTTTTGCGTTATCGTTTTGGATCGCTGCCAACTGATCTTCGTAGATCATTTTAGAATCGTGCAATAGGCGACCGATGAGGGTTGATTTACCGTCATCAACGCTACCACAGGTTAAAAAGCGCAAAAGCTCTTTGTTTTCGTGTTGTTTTAAATAGGCCTGAATGTCCGATGCAATCAGATCACTTTGGTGACTCATAATTCTGTCTCTTATAAACGCGGTTAAACCACAAGGCTAAAAGTAAATAACGACCACAGAGAAAACTTAGAAGTAACCTTCCATTTTCTTTTGCTCCATTGAGCCAGCACTATCGTGGTCGATGGCACGGCCTTGGCGCTCAGAGGTTGTGGTTAACAACATTTCTTGAATGATTTCAGGTAGCGTTGCTGCTTCAGACTCCACCGCACCAGTCAGCGGGTAACAACCCAAGGTACGGAAACGCACGCTCTTCATTTCTGGCACTTCGCCTTCACCTAGTGGCATACGCTCGTCATCTACCATGATGAGCATGCCGTCGCGCTCTACCACTGGGCGCTTATCAGAGAAGTACAGAGGTACAATTGGCACAGACTCTAGGTAGATGTATTGCCAAATATCAAGCTCAGTCCAGTTAGACAGCGGGAATACTCGAATGCTTTCGCCTTTGTCGATACGGGTGTTGTAGGTATCCCACAACTCTGGACGCTGGCTTTTAGGGTCCCAACGGTGGTTGCTGTCACGGAAAGAGAACACACGCTCTTTAGCACGTGATTTTTCTTCGTCACGACGCGCGCCACCAAAAGCGGCATCAAACTTGTATTTGTTCAACGCTTGCTTCAGGGCTTGAGTCTTCATGATATCGGTATGCTTTTTAGAGCCGTGAGTGAACGGACCCACACCCATATCAACACCTTCTTGGTTGATATGAACAAGTAACTCCATACCCGCATCTTTTGCCATTTGATCGCGGAACTTGATCATTTCCTTAAACTTCCACGTGGTATCTACGTGTAGCAGTGGGAAAGGAGGGTTGCCCGGAAAGAAGGCTTTACGCGCTAAGTGCAGCATTACCGCAGAGTCTTTACCGATTGAGTAAAGCATAACTGGGTTTTCAAATTCTGATGCTACTTCGCGAATAATATGAATACTTTCGGCTTCCAACTGCCGAAGGTGGGTTAAGCGATGTTCCGGCAAAGATGTCATTATCTCACACTCTTATAAAATACAGATTTCTTTGGAAAATATTGTACCGGAAGCCAATGAAAGACACACGATAGAATATTGATTTATCTATTATCTCTCGACGCAGTTAAAACAAAAAAGAATATATATGAATTTATAAATAACTTTTTTGCATATAAATCCACCCTTGGTTAAGGCGTAACCAAGGGCCCCAAGCAATCTTGTTGTTATTTCAAAAAGAACTAAGGGGCTTATAAATTATTATTTTGAGTTATATGCAAAGACACGTACCATAGCGCCCGTTAAAGTTGTGGGTGGTACCTCTATGGAATTTGCATATATCCTAGCTGGCCTTGTTGTAGGTTTAGTGGTTGGCTTGACCGGCATAGGTGGTGGTGCATTAATGACACCTATCCTGATTGTCGGCTTTGGTATTCCGCCTGTTACTGCGGTCAGTACTGACCTTTTATACGCAGCAGTAACCAAAAGTGGCGGCATTGTCGCCTATGCTCGTAATAAAATGATTGAGTTTAGGGTTGTAGGCCTGCTGTTGTGCGGTAGTATACCCGGCTGTTTAGTCACACTCAGTTATTTGCATGAGTTAGAAGGGCTAGACAAAATAGAGCACTTAATGAACCTCACTTTAGGTGTATCATTAGTACTCACTTCTTTTGCAGTGTTTTTTCGCCAGCGTATCCGTGATCGCGCCCTTGCTTGGCAACAAGATCCAAAGGCTCAACGCTTAGGCCAGTGGCGGCCATATATTACCGCCATCATGGGCTTTGCTTTGGGCGGTATGGTGACCTTGTCATCGGTAGGTGCCGGCGCACTGGGTACCGCGTTACTGATTGTGCTTTACCCTAAACTGTCGATGCAGCAAATCGTGGGCACCGACCTCCTCCATGCCGTGGTATTAACCGCCATTGCAGGTGCGGGTCATTACGATATGGGTAATGTCGATCTCACACTGCTTGCTTACCTTTTGGTAGGTTCGTTACCCGGTGTATTTTTGGGCGGCCACTTGGGCGTTCGTTTATCACCAAAGATTATGCAGCCAATTATGGGTTCACTCCTATTGGCGATTGGCTTGCGGTTTATGATCGCAGGCTAACTGTTTATAACGCTTGGTAAGGTGGCCAAGCGATAAAAGCCGACTTAAGGTATTTAATCATGTATCAATATACTCCTGTCGATCAGAAACTGGTTGATGAGCGTGTGGCACAGTTTCGTGACCAAACACGTCGTTTTTTAGCAGGTGAGCTGCCTGAAGACGAGTTCCTCGCTTTACGTTTGATGAACGGCCTGTACGTTCAACGTCATGCACCGATGCTACGTGTTGCGGTGCCTTACGGCCTAATGTCGGCTGAGCAAATGCGCACACTAGCGCACATCGCTCGTACCTACGATAAAGGTTACGGCCACTTTACTACCCGTACTAACATTCAGTTCAACTGGCCTGAGCTAGAAAAAGTACCGGATATCCTTGAAGAGCTTGCTAAAGTTCAAATGCACGCGATTCAAACGTCAGGTAACTGTATTCGTAACACCACAACTGACCAGTTTGCTGGCGTTACAGCCGACGAGCTAGAAGATCCACGCCCTTACTGTGAGATCATTCGTCAGTGGTCTAGCTTGCACCCAGAGTTTGCTTACCTACCGCGTAAGTTCAAAATCGCCGTATCGTCTGGCCCTAACGACCGTGCTGCGTCACAAGTGCACGATATCGGCCTACAAATGGTTAAAAACGACCAAGGCGAAGTGGGCTTTGAAGTATTGGTAGGTGGCGGCCTTGGCCGTACGCCATACATTGGCCAAACTATTCGCACCTTCTTGGCCAAAGAAGACCTACTTTCTTACCTTGATGCAATTTTGCGCGTATACAACCTTAACGGTCGTCGCGACAACAAGTACAAAGCCCGTATCAAAATCTTGGTTAACGCCATGGGTATCGACGCCTTCCGCGACCTTGTAGAAGCGGAGTGGGAGCACACTCGCGATACAGACCTTAAGTTAACTGAAGCTGAAATTGAGCGCGTAAAAGCTCAATTTACACCGTTCGACTACGAAGCAAGCGCAGCTGCTGATACCTCTTTGCAAGAGAAGCTAGCGGCTAACGAAGAGTTTGCTGTTTGGTACCGCCAAAACACCGTTGAGCACAAGGTTGCAGGCTACCGCATCGCATACGTGTCTCTTAAGCCACACCTAGGCGCGCCTGGTGACATCACCGACAAGCAAATGGATATCGTTGCAGACTTGGCCGACAAGTACAGCTTTGGCGAAATTCGTTCAACGCATAACCAAAACCTTGTATTGGCTGACGTTCGCAACCAAGACCTTTACACCGTTTGGGAAACCCTTTCTGAGGCTAACCTAGCACGCGCTAACATTGGTACCCTTACCGATATGACGGTGTGCCCAGGTGGCGACTTCTGTGCACTGGCTAACGCAAAAACACTGGGTATTGCTGAGCAAATCCAAGAGCGTTTTGACAACCTTGACTACCAATACGACCTTGGCGAGCTAAAGCTCAACATGTCGGGTTGTATTAACGCATGTAGCCACCACCACGTTGGCCACATTGGTATCTTGGGTGTAGACCGCCGTGGCGAAGACTTCTACCAAATCACCTTGGGTGGTTCTGATGGTAGTGATGCTGCTCTAGGTAAAGTGCTTGGTAAGTCGGTTGCAGCACACGAAGTTGCCGATATTCTTCAGCGCATCCTAGACGTATTTGTTCAACAACGTATCGAAGGCGAGCGTTTCATCGATTGTTACCGTCGCCTTGGCGCCGCACCATTTAAGGAGAGCGCATATGCCACTAATCATTAATGGCCAAGTCGAAACTAACGACGCTTGGGAACTCGCGACTGAAGAAAACGTCACTAGCCTAACGGGCCAAGTGATTGTTCCTTTTGCTTTGTACGCCGACAACAAAGACGCCCTAGCGGCTGACAAAGTTGCCATTGCCGTAACCGGTGACGACGACCTCGAAGCATTTTTTGCGATCGCGCAAGACTTTGAACTAGTTGCTGTAGACTTCCCAGTGCTACGTGATGGTCGCGGCTTTAGCGTCGCTACCCGCTTGCGTCGCGAAGGCTTTAAAGGCCAAATTCGCGCCATCGGCGACGTTTCACAAGACCGTCTTGGTTTTATGGCACGCTGTGGCTTTGATGCCTATGTCGTTCCTGAAGACCGCTTTAGCGAAGAAGTATTGGGCGCTTTCACTGAAATGAGCGTTCATTACCAAGGTGCAGCTGACGCATCGCGTCCGGTTTACCACCAGTAATCGCCAACCCACGGGTGTACTTGCACAGCCAATGCACACTCGTGGGCTCTCCTCCCCCCTTATTCTACTTTCTCAGTTAGCCCGCGCGCACAATCACTTACGCCTCCCCGCCAAGGTAAACATTGCGCCATAAAACCGGCTAAAAGCCCGATAAAACCTTACGAAAACTCAGCGTTTTAGCCCAAAAATCATGTAAAATAAAACCCAATTTACACGATCATTGATTCGCTTTATTGCCGTAGGATTAAGCAGTGGACTATTTACCGTTATTTTTTAAATTAGAACAACGTCATGTCTTAGTTGTTGGAGGCGGTGCCATTGCATTACGCAAATCCACCTTGCTGGCCCGCGCTGGTGCCATTATCACCGTTGTCGCCCCCGAAATTTCGCAAGGCGTTCGCGACCTTATCGCCGCACATAACGGCCACCTGATTGAGCGTAAATACCAAGCCAGTGACCTCGACGAAAAAGTACTCGTAATTGCGGCAACCGAAATTGAAGAAGTGAATCAGCAAGTTCATCACGATGCGGTACCACGCAACATTCCTGTTAACGTGGTAGACACACCCAAGCTTTGCACCTTTGTTTTTCCTGCCATTGTTGACCGCTCACCTATCGTTATTGGTATTTCATCAGGCGGTGCTGCACCCGTGCTTGCACGCCTATTACGCGCCCGTTTAGAAACCCTTATTCCGCAGGGCTACAGCTCTCTTAGCCAGTTAGCGAACCGCTTTCGCGACCGTGTAAAAGCCAAGTTCAGCACCGTAAACCAACGCCGCGTTTTTTGGGAAGACGTATTACAAGGCCAAGTGGCTGAGAAAGTCTTTGCCGGTAAACACAAAGACGCAGAGGCACTGCTTGAGCAAAAACTGGACGCCGCCGATGCCAACCAAGGCACAGGTGAGGTTTACCTAGTAGGTGGCGGCCCTGGCGACCCGGAGCTTCTAACATTTAAAGCACTGCGCTTAATGCAACAAGCCGACGTCGTACTTTACGATGCGCTTGTTTCTGAGGCCGTTATTGACCTATGCCGCCGCGATGCCGACCGTATTTTTGTCGGCAAAAAGCGTGATAACCACGCCGTGCCACAGCAAGGCATTAACGACCTACTGGTTGAGCATGCCAAGCAAGGTAAGCGTGTTTTACGCCTAAAAGGCGGTGACCCCTTTATTTTCGGCCGTGGTGGCGAAGAGCTACAAACCCTTAAGCAGCACGGCATTTCATTTCAAGTGGTGCCAGGTATTACTGCTGCAAGCGCATGTTCTACCTACGCAGGTATTCCTCTTACCCACCGCGACTATGCGCAATCGGTTAAGTTTGTAACCGGCCAACTGAAAAACCGCACCACCGACCTTAACTACGCGGAGCTGGTACACCCTAATCAAACCATCGTGTTTTATATGGGCCTTCACACGGTTGGCGAGCTAACGCAAAACCTTATTAAGCACGGTAAGCCAGCTCATACCCCTGCTGCCATTGTGTCTAAGGGTACACGCCCAGACCAAAAAGTTCTCACGGGTACGCTAGAAACCTTGGCAGCACTGCAAGCAGAGGCACAACTCGAAGCGCCTGCATTGATTATTGTCGGTGAAGTGGTTGAACTCCACGAAGACCTCGCATGGTTTGGCGATGAAGTATTGGCACAGCAGGGTACCGACCTTATTACCCGCTAAGGCGCGAGTGCCAAACACCTGATCGCAAACATAAAAAAGGGGTGAGTAACATCGTGTTACTCACCCCTTTTTAGTGCCCTTCTAACACAGGGCACCGCTAATTTTGAAAACCTTAGAACTTGGTGTGCAAACCACATTCACGGCCTTGTAGACCTTTGGTTGGGTCAAAGTAATTTGTTACGTTCGGCAAGCCGTGCTCTTTTAGGTACGCTTCCATATCTGCTTCTTTCCAGTTCAGCAGTGGCGCTACTTTGACGGCACCGTTCAAGCCTTCACCAAAGACTTCCATATTTTGTCTAAATTCAGTTTGCTCACTGCGAACAGCGGTAAACCAAACGTCAGGCGCTTGCTCTTTCATCGCACGTTTAAACGGCGCGAGTTTAAAGTGGTCAGTGAATTCGTCGTGCTTTTCTTCGCCGATATCTGGCACACCACCATGAGCGCAATCCCAACGCATAGAGCTCATTGTTGGAGTGTACACTTCGATGTTTAAGTTCAGCGACTTGATCAACTCTTCGGCTACCAAGTAGGTGTCACGTGTGTTGTAACCAGAGTCGATCCAAATGATAGGCATGTCTGGTTTAATTTGCGTGACCATGTGCAAAATAACCGCTTCGTGCGGACCAAAGTTAGTGGTCGTGATGGCTTTATTAGCACCCTCTAAGGCGAATTTGATAATTTCTTGAGGAGAAGCCTGTCCTAGCTTTTCGTTAGCACTTGCAAGATCGATCATTAACACTTACCTATTCAATATCTAGAAGTGGCTCACGGGCCACAAACATACATCTAAACCAGCCATTTGGCACAGTAGCCGTTACGCCACTGGGATACCCAAAAGAAAGCAAACACCGTTTTTACACAGGCCTTTGCTTAAATACCGGCTCAAACATTCGCGGATATTACCGCTAAAATTCTAAGGTTTATGGTACCTCTTTTCGCTGCTAAAGCCATCGGGCAAGAGGCTAAACTTCAAGGCTACTTTTTCATAAGGTTATAACCATATCATCGCCTTATAATACTTTATTATATGATGACGCAGTGCCTCCTCTTTAAAAAGCCCGCACAAGACTTCGCTTAGCATCAACAATGGTTAAGCACTGACGCAGCTCAGGTATGGCTTTTTTGCACCTTTTTCTGGCTCGCTTCTGAGCCTCTTCTGACCCGCCTTAGACAAAGCATCTTAAAAAAACTTAAAAAGATACATTCTCTAAAACGACTCACGTATAATCGCCGCACCTGCAAAGATCGCACAAAAACAATTAAGCCAAGGCGCCAGTATGCCCTTAGCTTTTGCGTAAAAATAAAGCATCGCAGCAAAAATAATTACAAATCTCACGGATTAACTCCGTCTTTCGCTGGTTATGAGTATTAGCAACGCTCAAATACTTAAAGCCGAGAATCATCGTTACAATCCCAACGTTATTAATCGATTAAGTTGAGGTTGCTGAGTCTCATCCCGTCAGGGAATCAACAAATTAGAATCGCCGCTTTATGGCGTTAATTAGTTAGATTAGGTCAAGACGAATCATGACGAACTCAGATACCAAAACCCAAGCGATATCATTAGCGCGTGTCATCTCTGTGTTGGCAGGCCCGCTATTGTTCGCAATTTTATTACTTACCCCAACGCCCGAGGCTTTTACACCTGAGGCATGGCGCTTAGTTGCCGTGGCTGCATGGATGATCGTGTGGTGGATGACTGAAGCAGCGCCCGTGCCTGTGACCGCACTATTGCCTATTCCACTCTTTCCTATTGTGGATATCGCCAACCAAAAAGCAGTGGCATCGAGCTACGGCCATCCGCTGATCTTTTTATTTTTAGGCGGCTTTATTATCGCTGCTGCAATGCAGCGTTGGGGCTTACACAAGCGTATCGCCCTTTTTGTGGTCTCTCTCACCAGTAACTCAGGCGCCAGCATCATTGGTGGCTTTATGCTTGCGACTGCGTTTTTGTCGATGTGGATTTCAAACACCGCTACAACGCTAATGATGTTTACCGTTGGTATTTCACTTATTGAGTTTATCGGCGAAAAAATTAAAGACGAAAAGCAGGTTCGCCGCTTTGGCATCGCGCTCATGCTGGGTATCGCTTACAGCGCCTCAATTGGTGGCGTAGCAACACTTATCGGCACACCGCCAAATACCTTGCTAGCAAGCTTTTTAACCGATACTTACGACATTCACATCGACTTCGCGACATGGATGATCTTGGGTGTACCTATTGTCATCATCATGCTGCCAATCGCTTGGGTACTCTTGTGTAAAGTCCTCTTCCCTGTGGGGCAACTCGATATGGGTGACGCAGGTGACATGGTTAAAAAAGAGTTGGCCGAAATGGGCCCTATGTCCCGCGGCGAACGCACGGTCATGATCATTTTTGGCGCAACCGTTGTATTGTGGATTACCCGTAAGTGGTTGGTCGCAGCCACTGGCTTGAGCATCACCGACACCACTATTGCATTGGTAGCAGCATCGCTCTTGTTTGTGATTCCTGTATCACTACAAAAAGGCGAATGGACGGTAGAGTGGACCGCAACCAAGAATGTTCCTTGGGGCGTACTGATCTTGTTTGGCGGCGGCTTAGCCTTGGCGGCAGCCTTCAAATCAACTGGCCTTGCGGCAGCCATTGGCACACTTGTCGGTGATCTAGGCCACTTAGATATCGCTTTGATTATCTTGGTCACCATCGTAAGCATTGTGTTCTTAACCGAAATCACCTCAAACATCGCAACCACGGCCACCTTCCTACCTATTCTGGCCGCCGTTTCCTTGGGCCTCGGCTTTGACGCAATGGTTCTCGCGATTCCGGTTGCCCTAGCGGCGTCGATGGCATTTATGATGCCTGTGGCGACACCACCAAATGCCATTGTCTTCTCTTACGAAGGCATGAGTATTCAAGATATGGTTAAAGCCGGTATTTGGTTGAACATCATCGCCATTGGCGTTATTTACCTAGCGGTTATGACGCTGGCTCCTGCGGTTTTTGATCTCGCACTTTAATTTAGTGCTTTAAAACCCCTCCTAGGAGGTGGCTGCAGCCACCTCCTACATGTCATCAAACCCTTACCGGTTAAGAGCGTCCTTCACCTTGCCCTCAATCGCTTTAGTTATCACCTTAAAACCCTCAGGTGTCGGGTGGATTTCGTTACGCCACTGATTTTTATTCAGCAATCCTTGGGTCTCGGCAACATAAAAAAGGCCTTCGTACTCCACCTGCAGCTGCAAAAGCACCTCTCGAAAACGACGCAGCATGAAGTTTATCATTTCAGCTTGCTCCTCTGAGTTCTCATAACCTTTGCGTTTTAAAAAAGGGTATAGCCAAGAGTCCCCCAACGGTATGAGATCAAAGACGGCAAAACCTTTACGACTAGGCGTAATAAAGTCATATACGTGAGACACAACAACGATATCGGGATTCACCGAGTACTCTCTGACCCGCTCTAGCATCTCCCTATAAGCCAACTTAATTTGCAAAAGCTTATCTTCCAGTCGCTTTATACGGATACAATCTAAATGATTTGGATGATCTGACCTATCTCCGATAAAAAAGTCGAAATCGTAACGGCCCACAATGTCATTTCCACCACCCGAGAAAATAATGACATCAAACCAGTTGTATTTCATACGCTGTGAAAATGATAGTTTTTGCTCTCCAGACATCATAGCCAAAGCCTCATCTCCATTATCGGCTTTAGTGTATATAACGTACTTTTTCTTTTTGCCTAATACTTGAACTATGTTTGCAGCTGGCCCTAACGCAAAGAAGCGCCTAGGGTAAGCTAACCAAGAATCCCCCTCTGCTAAAACTTTGATTGCTTTTGGGTACTTATTCAGCAACTCTTCGTATTCATGTGAGTCTGACGTGTATGGCATAACTAACTCCTTGTATCTCAATTAGCAATGAACTGGCTTGCGGCTATTTTATCGAAGTTGAACTTTCCCCTGACTTAGAAGCACTACCTAGTTCAACAATCATCTAAAAAGTGATCGCTTGAAAGGAAAAAGAGCAAATATTCAGCCTTTGGTCTGAGCAAAGATTACTCCTCAACCAACGCCCCTCTATCAACATGTATTACTGTTACAATCCGCTTTCGTTCGATACATATCCCAAGTATCACTCTCTTTAGCACCTATGACATGGAAGGAAGACGTCAATGCTTAAGCACGGATTACCAGTGTTTGCACTTATCAGCCTCGCGGGTTGTGCTCAACTCTCTCAATTTTCTCAACCGTTACCAACCAGCGCCCCAGCCAATACCGATGGTGCCGATACAGCCGTCTCTGTCTGTGCAGGCAGTGTTGAGTTAGCGCCCCACTTGGCAGGGTACTTTACGGCGATCGAAGATGCCGAACTATTAAACCAAGCGCTCGGCGAACCTGAGCAGGATAAGCTTTGCCAAGGCCAAGTTTACGAGGTTAACCCCGACGCGAAGCTCACTATTCATCGTGCCTGGAACAGCACCAATCCATATAGTCAGTTTGGCAAATGGTGGGCCTTTGACCAACCCGCAGGCAAGGTGGCGGATTATCGAGAAGATTACGAAATTTGTTACCAATGGTCGCCATTAGACAAACTGGTGAGCTGTGAACTCAAAGCCGGCACCAAGGTTGTTGTAGGCAATGGCCAAAGCGCCAAGTGCTCGCAATACTTAACCTATGGTACATCAGAGGCTCAGCAAATCTATCTTGTGGATGCCGAAGCTGCACTTACGGCCTGTGAAGTGTTAGATGCCGAGTTTAGCTGGAAGTAACATCAACCGTGCCACCCTACCTCTGCTCAGCAGAGGAGCCATACGCAGCAAAGGTGGCCGCCCCAGCGAGAGCCGTATCGCTCGTACAAATACGGTTACGCCCCTGCTGCTTGGCTTGGTAAAGGGCTTTGTCTGCCGCGGCAAGTAAGCCGTGGCAGTGCATGTTTTGATGAGGCACGAAGGTAGCCAAACCCATGCTGACCGTTACAACATCAGACACGGCCGACTGCTCATTACGAATACCCAGCTCGCCGATATCTGATAATAGCCGTGTGGCCAAGGCCTCCGCCTGCTGAGTGTCGGTTTGGGCCCACACCAGTGCAAACTCCTCACCACCATAACGCGCGCAAATATCCCCTGGGCGTTGAGCACCTTGCTTCAAACATTGTGCAACCCGGACCAACGCTTTATCTCCCGCGAGGTGCCCATAGGTATCGTTTAGCTTTTTAAAGTAATCAATATCAACGATGGCGATGGATAAACTCTCGCCTAAACGGCTACATCGGCGCCACTCTTGATCTAAAAAGTTATCAAACGCCAAACGATTCGGCACTTGAGTTAAACCATCGAGATAAGCAAGCTCTCGGACTTTCTGCTCAGCCTTTTTACGCTCAGTCACATCTTGATGAGAAATCACACAATAAAGCTTTCCCTCATCAGTGAACGAGGTTCCCCGCATTACAAACCAGCGATGCTCTTGAGGACTATGACAAGGGTATTCGAGGTAAAACTCTGATTCTTTTTGATTTATCAGCGCTTTTATTGCCTGTGTAGCTTTGGTGCCAAAGGCTTCGCCAGAGAGCGAGGCCTGCTCGCACACGGAAAGGTAGTTAACCTCTAACCAGTTGATCGAACCGCCGCCGTTGTCGCGCGCAAAGGCTCGCCAGCTTTCGTTGACAAAGACAACTTGCCCAGTCGAATCGATGACTGCGATGCTGCCGGTTAATGAGTCGAGGATGGAGCGTAAGAAAAAAGACGAGTTCACCATACTCAGCGGTTTCCTTTATGTCCTTATAAAATCATCCCACCTGCCCACTTAGGAGCGACTGCGCCAGATCAATTAGGCGACTAAAACTTGCCTTGTTTTTACTTTAAATTAGAAATTTACAAATAATGAATGGAGCGCTCGTGTAGCCAAGCCCACTTGTATGAAGGGCTCAGCTACACGCGCTGTATATTACGCCTCTACGGCGCTAATGTACAAAAAATAACCATATGCAATGTAGGCCGCTAGCAGTAGCGCACCTTCAAAGCGGTTAATACGACGACGTCCGAGCACACCATACCCCAAGGCAAAGAGAGAGACGGTAAGGCCGGCCATCACTACCCAATCGCGGTAGAGCACAATCGGCTCGAGTGACAGCGGATGAATAACACCTGCCAAACCTACCACTACGAGAGTATTAAACAGGTTTGAACCAATTACGTTACCAATGGCTAGGTCATGCTCGTTTTTGCGAACCGCAGCCACAGATGCCGCCAACTCAGGCAGCGATGTACCAATCGCCACCACGGTTAAGCCAATCACCAAGTCACTGACGCCAAAGTAAGTTGCAATATCAATGGCACCCCAAACAAGTAAACGTGAGCTAGCCACCAGCAACACCAAGCCTAAAACAACCCAAAAAATCGCCTTTTTAATAGGCATGGCTTCTTCTAAGCCACTTTCGACCTCTTGAACAAAGCCATCATCGCCTGCGCCTTTCATACTTTTGACGATGGAGTAACCCATCAGGCCTAAAAAGGCTGCGAGCATAATGGCCGCATCTAAGCGCGAAATATCAAAGTCGAGCATCAGCGCGCCAACCAATAAGGTGGCACCCACCAATAAAGGCAGCTCTGTACGCAACACACCCGACTTAACGGCGATAGGGCTTAACACTGCGGTAAAACCAAGAATTAGCGCGATGTTGGCGATGTTTGAGCCAAAGCCGTTACCCAATGCCAAGCCGGGGTTGCCGTTCATAGATGCCAAGATCGACACGACTATTTCGGGCGCAGAAGTACCAAAACCAATAATCAGCATACCGATTAACAAGGCAGACATACCATAGTGTTTGGCGGTGGCAGCCGCACCATCAACAAAACGGTCAGCACTCCAAACAAGTACAATTAAGCCGAAAAGTACGGCGCCAATAGACAAAAGCATAGGTATTCCTTAAGTCGAGGTTATGCTGTGCGCAACGCGCAGTTCAGCTCGTTAGCGGTTACCTTTAACAACGATTCGATAAGGCAACTTAACAGTTACAGTTGTGTCTCGCCTCACAGCGACTTTGCTACAGATTTTATCAGTTTTAGCAGATCCTTGGGTTAAGTTTTTAAACCCAAATATCGCCAAACCGCTCACGGTGATTGAGGTAAAAGCGCAACTCAAACTCTAGCTGGTGATAGTCCGGCTCCATATGGCAGCAAAGGTTATAAAAGGCTTTGTTATGGTCTTTTTCTTTTAAGTGAGCCAGCTCGTGTACCAATATCATTCGCAACCAAGGCTCGGGCACCTTCCTGAACAAACCAGAGACCCTTACTTCGTTTTTTGCCTTAAGCTTTTTGCCCTGTACACGTACGGCATAGGTGTGTAGCCCTAACGCGTTTTTGACCACGTGCAATTTATCGTCAAACACCACCTTGCTAATGGGGGCACCGCTTCGCATATAGCGCTTTTTTATCTCCATCGCATAATCGTATAAACGCTGGGGCTGGCTAAGACCATGAGGCTGGGTGTACTTTGCTTTAAAAAAGGCTTCGCTTTTACCGTCATTTAGTAAGGCGAGGGCTTGCTGCTGTACACTCTCAGGATAGGCTTCTAAGTATTTCAGCATTTATGGTCTCTGTATTTGTAAGCTTGGGCTGATAAGTGGGTTTATACGCCTGAACACGCTTTGTCTTTCCATAACCTTCGCCTGTAAAGCACCAATAACAGCGAGTGTCAGCACAAAATTGTACTCACCTTAAGAGTTACCTTCTACCTTACTGTGGGCGCCCCCCCCAACTTTAACCCACAGTTTTTTACTGCCTCGTCTTGGTATTTCCAAAACATCGCTATGGCCCTTCTATGGTTTATTTAGACCAAAAGCGAGATACCCCCACGGATTGTGGATAACTCTGTGATAAATTTTGGTATACATGGCGCTAGGCCCCGATATCAAAGGCTTTAGCAACTTAGATCAAAAACCGAACACCCGTGATAAAACATTAAAAATCAATAACTTAAATTTAGAATACACATTTTAAAAGGGCTAAAAATAATCAGACTTTTTACTTGACTATGTCTTTTTTTGTGTGAGTAACAGGCACAAAAAAACCCTGACAAGCAGGGTTTCATTTCGAAAAGCGGTTACTTATGCACCGCTCGTTATCCTGAGTTATTCAGGTAGCTCTATCTCGACGTGCCCATCAGGGATACAGCAACAACTGAGGATTTCATCGCCGGTGGTATCAAAGAGCGGGTCTTGTACATACTTCACCTGCCCTTCCAGTAGCCGAACCTTACAGCAACCGCAGTAGCCACCTCGGCAACTGTAAGGCGCTGGAATATTCTGCGCCTCCATTGAGTCCAGTAATGAAAACTCATACTGGTAGTAGAAGGTATGGTAATGGTTTACCTTAATGCGCGGTAATTCAGGCATGGAGCACGCCCCTTTTTAATTACAGGTCGAAGCCGTCAAAGTCGCCGTCTTCTACATTTTGGTCAATCGCGCCCACCAAGTAAGAGCTGATCTCCGCTTCTTGCGGCGCTACCTGTACGTTGTCACTCACTAACCATGCGTTCATCCACGGAAGTGGGTTCTTACGGCTTGGGAAGATTTCGTTGTAACCCAAGGCCTTGATACGTACGTTAGTAATGTACTCAACGTAATCACTCAAGATACTTGCGTTTAGACCAATCATAGAGCCGTCTTTAAAGAGGTATTGCGCCCAGTCTTTTTCTTGCTGTGCCGCTTCAGTAAAGATGCGGTACACCTCTTCTTCACACTCGTCAGCAATTTCTTTCATTTCTGGGTCGTCTTGGCCGGCACGCATGATGTTAATCATTTGCTGAGTGCCTGCGAGGTGAAGTGCTTCGTCACGGGCAATAAACTTAATGATCTTAGCGTTACCTTCCATTACTGCACGCTCGGCAAAGGCAAACGAGCAAGCAAAGCTTACGTAAAAACGGATTGCTTCGAGTACGTTAACCGTCACCAAGGTTAAAAAGAGTACACGCTTGAGGTTACGTAAGGTCGCATCATATTTAACCCCGTTAACAGTATGAACGCCTTCGCCGAAGGTGTTAAAGATGTTAGTTAACGAAATCAGCTCATCGTACAAACGGGTTACCGCATCAGCACGCTTAATGATTTCTTTGTCCGTAACAATGCGATCAAAAACTTCAGAAGGTTCGTTGATGATGTTACGAATGATGTGAGTGTATGAACGGCTGTGAATGGTTTCACTAAACGCCCAAGTTTCAAACCATGTTTCTAGCTCAGGTAGCGAAACGATCGGCAAAAACGCCATGTTCGGCGAGCGGCCTTGCACTGAGTCCAATAGAGTTTGGTACTTTAGGTTACTCAAAAAGATATGCTGCTCATTCGCTGGCATATCCATAAAGTCTTTACGGTCGTTACTTAGGTCAACCTCTTCAGGGCGCCAGAAGAACGACAATTGCTTTTCAATTAAACGTTCGAAGAATGGGTACTTTTGTTTGTCATAGCGTGCAACGTTAACACTCTTACCAAAAAACATTGGTTCTTTCGTAGAGTCGTGATCACTGTGACTAAAAGTAGAGTAGGCCATTAATATTGCACTCGCATCAAATCGATAACACAGGCTGCTCGTAGCTTACGAGCAGCCATCATAGAACTAGAGGGGCTGCGCTGTTACAGCTTACATGCACCGCCTTCGCAGCCACCGGCATCTTCTTGTTGGTCAGACGCACCATCACGGGTGTTGTGGTAGTAAAGGGTCTTTACACCGTTGCGGTAAGCACCCAAAAGGTCTTGAAGCAGCAGCTTCATAGGTACTTTTTCGTTCGGGAACTTGCTCGGGTCGTAGTTGGTGTTTGCCGAGATCGACTGATCCACAAACTTTTGCATAATGCCAACAAGCTGCAAGTAACCGTTATTGTTTGGAATCGTCCAAAGTAGCTCGTAATTGTGCTTAAGCTCGGTGTACTCAGGTACCACCTGCTTCATTACACCATCTTTACTCTGCTTAACCGATACAAAGCCACGAGGCGGCTCAATACCGTTAGTAGAGTTGGTGATTTGCGACGAAGTTTCACACGGCATCAGTGCCGTTAGGGTACTGTTACGCAAACCGAACTCGCGGATATCTTCACGCAAGGTTTCCCAGAAGTGGTGTAGCGGCTCGTCGCAGAACTCGTCTACTTCACGCTTGTAGGTGTCGATTGGCAAAATGCCTTTAGCGTAAGTAGTTTCTTCAAACTTCTTACATGCACCACGCTCTTTTGCCAACTCATTTGAGGCTTTAAGCAAGTAGTATTGAATCGATTCGAAAGTTTTGTGTACCAAACCATTGGCGCTGCCATCTGAATAGCGCACACCATTTTTTGCTAGGTAGTAAGCAAAGTTGGTCACACCCACGCCTAACGGACGACGGTTCATGGTTGAGGTGTAAGCCGCCTTAATTGGGTAATCTTGGTAATCAAGCAAGTTATCCAAAGCACGTACAATCAACTCAGACAAGCCTTCTAGCTCGTCTAGGTTTGCGATGGCACCCAAGTTAAACGCCGACAAAGTACACAAGGCAATTTCGCCGTTCTCGTCGTTAAAGTCGTTTAGTGGCTTAGTTGGCAATGCAATCTCAAGGCACAAGTTAGACTGTTTAACAGGCGCTACGGTTGGGTCGAATGGGCTGTGAGTATTACAGTGGTCGACGTTTTGAACATAGATACGACCAGTAGATGCGCGCTCTGACGCAAGCAAACCAAATAGCTCAGAGGCTTTAATCGTCTTTTTACGGATCGCTGGGTCGTTTTCGTATTGAACGTACAAACGCTCGAACTCGTCTTGGTCGGCGAAGAAAGCATCGTATAACCCAGGCACTTCGTGTGGGCTAAACAAGGTAATGTTGCCGCCTTTAATCAAACGTGTGTACAACAACTTGTTGATTTGCACACCGTAGTCAAGGTGACGAATACGGTTATCTTCGGTACCACGGTTGTTCTTTAACACCAACAGAGATTCAACTTCGTAGTGCCACATTGGGTAGAACAAAGTCGCTGCACCACCACGCACGCCGCCCTGTGAGCACGACTTAACCGCGGTTTGGAAGTGTTTGTAAAACGGCAAACAACCTGTGTGGAAAGCTTCACCATTGCGAATTGGGCTACCAATGGCACGAATCGCACCGGCGTTGATACCAATGCCCGCACGTTGAGATACGTACTTAACAATCGACGATGCTGTGGCGTTGATAGAGTCAAGGCTATCGCCACACTCAATCAATACACAAGAGCTGAACTGGCGGGTTGGTGTACGCACACCGGCCATAATTGGCGTTGGCAATGAGATTTTGAACAAAGACGTTGCGTCGTAAAAACGCTTAACGTAATCAAGGCGAGTATCTTTTGGATAATCTGAGAACAAGCAAGCCGACACCAGCATGTACAATATCTGAGGGCTTTCGTAAATCTCACCGGTTACACGGTTTTGAACAAGGTACTTACCTTCAAGCTGTTTTACAGCCGCGTAAGAGAAGTTCATGTCGCGAGTGTGGTCTAGGTGCGCGTTTAGCTCATCCCACTCTGCTTGGGTG
>JBMYSW010000003.1:0-25677 GCA_049603715.1 Pontibacterium sp.
TCTCTCTCAGCAACCTATGTGCTGGCACAAGAGGTTCGCCAAAACAAAGGCATATTTGAGGGCTTTGACGAATATGCCAAAGAAGTTATCCGCTCGGTAAGCGGTATATCCAACCTCCAACTCGCACCCAATGGCATTATCAGCCACATAGCGCCCCTCGAAGGCAACGAATTGGCGTTGGGCCACGACATTCTCAAATCAGATAGCCGGCAAGCCGAGGCCAAGCTTGCCATCGACCAAAAGCAGCTCACCTTGGCGGGCCCCTTCTCTTTAATTCAAGGTGGCTTTGCAATCATTGGCCGAAACCCTATTTTTTTACGTAACGAGGCGGGCGAAGAGTACTTTTGGGGCTTTGCCTCAGCACTGATTTACGTAGACGACCTGATTAAATCCACCGACCTTTCGCTATTAGAAGGTAAAGGCTATAGCTACACCCTCTCGCGTAACGACCCTGTAATAGGCGCACCTTATACCTTTGCAAGTGCAAGCATGCCTTTATCATACGAGGCACTGGCTGCGACGGTCAAAGTCCCTAACGGTGAGTGGCTTCTAATGCTCTCGCTACCGCACGGATACTACCGTGAGCTCACCGCCTTAGCGGCAGCGCTCAGTGTTCTTATCGCACTGCTGGTGACCTTTCAGTTTCGGCGCATTTTGCTCCACCCTGCATTACTCCAGCAAGTAGTAGACGAACAAACCAAAGAGCTAAAGCAACTCGCCACTTACGACTCTTTGACCCATTTGCCAAATCGCCGATATTTAAATGAGCAGGCCGAAAGGGTGTGCATGGAAAGTCAGCGCTACCACACCCCAGCGGCGTTTTTAATTATCGACTTGGACGACTTTAAAAAGATTAATGATGTCTTTGGCCACGCCATGGGCGACCAAGTGCTGAAAGAAGTCAGTAAACGACTGAAAGCTTGTGTGCGCGAGTCTGACCTTGTAGCTCGCTTAGGTGGTGACGAATTTGCCGTGCTCCTCCATCACACGGGCAACGAGTTTGTGCTAAACAACATCATCCACTCAATAAACAAAGTCGTTTGTGAACCCATCGAAATTTACGGCCAAGCCTTTACGGTCTCCACCTCCATTGGTGTTGCCGTGTTACCAAAAGACGGCCCAGACTTTGCCTCGACCTATCGCCATGCCGACATGGCCATGTACGCCGCTAAAGAAAAGGGCAAAAACAGCTATCACTTTTATAACGAAGCCTTGCAAGAAAGCGCCATCGAAAAGCTCAATATTCAAGCGGCATTGGCACAAGCAGCGGTCAATAACGAGTTTAGGCTACTGCTACAGCCTATCGTTTATATTAGCAACGGCATTCCCGCAGGTTATGAAGCCCTGATTCGCTGGCAACACCCACAGCGCGGCTTTTTAACACCGGATAAATTCATCGACATTGCCGAAGAAACCAACGCCATTTTTGACCTCGGCTACTGGGTGATTGAAGAGGCTTGCCGCCTTATAAAAGAGCATAAAGTGACTCAATGGGTGTCCGTAAACCTATCGCCCAAGCAGTTTAACGACGCCCGCTTAGTCCGAAAAATCGGTGCCATTATCAATAAATACGACATCGACCCGAGCCTGTTGGAGCTGGAGGTCACCGAGTCCTGCTTAATCGACGATTCTGAGTCAGCCATTAAGACTCTACACAAAATCAAGGCACTAGGCCTCACCATCGCACTGGATGACTTTGGTACAGGCTACTCTTCGCTCTCCCTACTCAAGCAGCTTCCGGTGGATATCCTTAAAATAGACCGTAGCTTTGTGACCGAGCTAGAAACTGACACCCGCGACCGCAATATCGTAACAGGTATGAACACCATGGCCCACCAGCTAGGCATTAGAGTCGTGGCCGAAGGCATAGAAACCGTCACCCAGCTCGCCCTCCTAAAACGCATGGGCTGCGACTACGGCCAAGGTTATTACTTTAGTAAACCGCTACCACCCGCCCAAATTTTGGCTGATCCACGGGCCAGTTTGGGTAACTTGCCGAGTGAACCGGCTCGTGGTTCTGTGGTTTAGCCAAGGCCGCCTAACTTAGTTCACCTTACAGGCTGCAAGGGCTCGATAAGGAATATTCAAAATTCAGAAAGGGAGTATCTATACGGAGTAGCACGGCCGGAGGGACGATTCGCTTCGCTCATCCTTCGGGCTGGCGCTTACGCGCCGTGGTCTCGCTTCGCTCGGCTCGAACCCCCGACCAACAGGCTCGAAAGCCAATTGTCACTCCCGCCTGTTGGTCAACATGCCCGCAGTATCTCTCACGAAGTCTCACATCGACCCAAAACGACATTCCTCTTTTGATCTGGACTGTATCAGACAGGCGTATAAGCCAGTCTACCAAGCTGGAGGACTGGCGAGTGAGTCACAGCGAACACATCAAATATTTGGTTGACCGCATCACTGATACTTTCGAATTTAGAAACAGGTTGTTGGCGAGTCTCAAGAATAGAGCAATCTGATGAAGACGGTGATGAAGAATATGGCAGCACAACACCGCATCGATCGGTGGCCCCTCCCACCAGGCCCCGTGACAGCGGCGTATGAACGCAAGGTGGATGCAGGGGAGGTGCGACGAGATGACGCTCAACTCGCTCTGGTGGCAAAGCTCGATGCTCTACACGCGTCTTTAGCCTCGCTCCCTCTAGCACCCGTGCGCACCAAAAAACCGACCAAGAGTAGCTCTACAAGCAGCAGTCCGCTGTTACTGTTACTGGAGCGATCCTTGGCATCCGCTCACTCCTCTCTTCGAAAGAAGTTCCATTTTTGGTCTTTTGGTTCACCACCGCGAGGCGTTTACATTCATGGATCGGTCGGGGTCGGCAAGACCTTTCTAATGAATCTCTTTTACGCATCGGTTAATGCTCCTGATAATGATTCTTGCTGTAGTCATGATGGCCACAGCCTCAAACTCGCAAAAATAACCAAACGCCGCGTACACTTTCATGAATTCATGCTAGACGTCCATCATCGAATCTTTGACTACAAACAGAAGCACCCACGAGATGATGCGATCCCCAATATTGCGCAGCAATTGGCACAGGAAGCCCAACTCCTCTGTTTCGATGAATTTCAAGTAACAGACGTTGCCGATGCCATGATTGTGAAACGACTTTTTTCATCATTATTGGATTGGAATGTATTGGTAGTGGCCACCTCGAATCGCGCCCCAGATGCGTTGTATGAGGGCGGCATTAACCGATCCCTCTTTTTGCCATTCATAGACATGTTAAAAGACAGGTTCGACATTATCTCCATGGAGGATTCCGCCAAGGATTATCGGCTCGAAACTCGAGCGGATGGCCAGTCCTATTTTTGGTCAAACAATGATGTTCAAAGCGACAATAATAGTGACAACAACACGCAGGCGCTGTTGAAAGAAATATTTGGTGATACTGCATCTGGAACTGAGGCCGAGGTCATTCATGTACTCTTCGGTCGCACCGTCCAAGTCGCCCGATCAAATGACCGGTGCGCCTGGTTTGATTTTTCCGAGTTGTGCGACCAACCGCTCGGCGCGGCCGATTATATTTCCCTCTGTGACCGATTTTCGGTCCTCATCATAGACCGGGTACCGCAATTAGATGCCAATCACCTCGACGAAGCACGAAGATTCGTGACTCTCATTGACGTGTGTTATGAATCTCGCACCCGGTTGGTACTGGCGGCAAAAGTCCCGCTCGATGAATTATTTGTCGATTTTGAAGCGCAAATCGACAGTAGTGCTGGAAATGAAGAACTATTTGTAAGTGAGAAGGGGGGAAACTCGAGTTCCTTTGCGACGACCATGATTTGCACCAAAGAGGGTGAGCAAATTGAGTGGTCGGCAACGGGCCTAAATGGCGCGTCACTGGCACAATTATCGGGTGCCAATGATCTCGCATTTTCCTTTCGACGAGCCGTGTCTCGATTGGTAGAAATGGGTGGAAAGGAATGGGCACGGCAATAAAGAAAGGTCTGCGATTTAAACTAATTAGTCGATTTCAGCACCCGTTTTCACGCCCCTATTTAACGTCAGTTCATTAATGTCGTTCGGTACAGAATAATAGTGTTTCCTACGGAGCCGAGCCTACAAGCACTCACAACACCGTCCACCGGCACTGTGGCCATATTGTGACCTACGAGTATATACGCCCAGCAAACGGTTCTTTAGTGGCCGTAAGCTCAGTAGGGTAGACCGGCAATAACAAGGAGATAGAGGAATACAAAAAATGGCGCGCCTGGAAGGATGATTCGCTTCGCTCACCCTTCGGGCCGTCGCTACGCGCCGTGGTCTCGCTACGCTCGGCTCGAACCCAACGGGGTTTTATTCGCTAAAGCTCATCCTACGGGCCATTGTCGCAAGCTCCAATGTTATCTCGCTGCGCTCGGTTCACCCTCCAGGCGATGCGGCCTTGGTGCATGATTCACGAGCTTCAAATTAGGTAGTTTTGAGAAGTATGGCGCGCCTGGAGGGATGATTCGCTTCGCTCACCCTTCGGGCTGGCGCTTGCGCGCCGTGGTCTCGCTACGCTCGGCTCGAACCCAACGGGGGGTCTCACCCTCCAGGCAATGTAGCCTTAATAGGTGACGTACGAAACTCAAATACGGGATAGCCTAAAAGAAGTGGCGCGCCTGGAGGGATGATTCGCTTCGCTCACCCTTCGGGCTGGCGCTTGCGCGCCGTGGTCTCGCTACGCTCGGCTCGAACCCAACGGGGGGTCTCACCCTCCAGGCAATGTAGCCTTAATAGGTGACGTACGAAACTCAAATACGGGATAGTCTAAAAGAAGTGGCGCGCCTGGAGGGATTCGAACCCCCGACCAACAGGATCGGAACCTGCTACTCTATCCAGCTGAGCTACAGGCGCATATTGCAGGGCGCTTATATTACGGATAAGCGCTAGCTTTGCCAATGCTTTAGCGTGGCGATGCTCTACTTTTTAACCGAAAACATACAAATACAAAAGAATCTGCACAAGCCATGACCTATGTCGTCATCCGCGGCGAAAGTGGCGTATTCGTGGCCTTCTATTTAACGCTATAATTTTTTGCGTTGAGCATTTTGGTGTTTTTAGCAAGCCGAGCGGGCTGTAAGACTTAAAAGGCACCCACTTATTAGACTATTCATAGATGAGGTGGTTATTGTGAAAAAGCTTGCTTCTTGGCTGTGTGCGTTGGGGCTAGGTTTCGCAGTTGTGGCGTCGGTTAACGCGGCAACCAGCGAAGAAAAAATTATTCAGCGCATCCAAGCGGTTGGCTCGGTTTGTCTTGAAGGCGACGATAGCTGTGGTGGCGCAGCAGCTGCTGCGGTAGCTAGCGGGCCTCGCTCTGGTGAAGAGGTCTACAAAGCAGCCTGTGTCGCGTGTCACGGTCTGGGCGTAGCCGGTGCGCCTAAGTTTGGAGATGCTGAATGGAATGTGCGTGCAGCGAAAGGTATGGATACCCTGATGGCGAATGCAATTAACGGCATTAACGCAATGCCTGCGCGCGGCACTTGCATGAACTGTTCAGATGAAGAGATTCAAGTCGCCATTGAGTACATGATCAACAGTGCACCTTAAACTTAAGTGAGGTGCGAAAAAAGCCACAAGTTTTGCTTGTGGCTTTTTTGTTGGGCCTTAGTCCAGCATTTCTTTTAACCGACGTAGAGCTTCACGGCCCTTGGCTTGGTTCTTTTCGGGGCTCTGCTCATCCGAGCCTTCTATTTCCAAATCTTCTTTTGGCAGCTCGGCAATAAAACGGCTTGGAGCACAGTCCACCACTTGGCCATACTGCTTACGCTGTTTGGCTAGGGTCATGGTCAGGGTTTGTTTGGCACGTGTGATCCCTACGTAAGCCAAACGCCGTTCTTCTTCGATGTTATCGGTCTCGATACTATTGCGATGGGGCAGCAGCTCTTCCTCCATGCCCATTAAGTACACATGAGGAAACTCCAAACCTTTTGACGCGTGCAAGGTCATCAGTTGCACACGATTAGAGTCGTCTTCCTCTTCTTGGCGATCAAGCATGTCGATCAGCATCAAGCGAGCGACGGCTTCTTTAATACCCGCATCTGGCTCGTCTTCTTGCAAACGCTCTAGGGTACTTTTTAGCGCATCCACCAACATCCAAACGTTTTGGATGCGCTTTTCGGCCATCGCATCACTGGCGCTGTTACTGCGAATCCAGTCTTCGTAATCTATATCTGCAATTAATTGGCGAATGGCCTCGATAGGGTCTTCACGCTCGGCCATTTGGTAAATACGTTCAAGCCAGTCACAAAAGGTACGCAAGCGCCCGATGGCCTTGGTTGAGAGCACTTGCTCTAGGCCCATTTCTTTACAAGCATCAAACATCGAGACTTGGCGGCTGATGGAATACTCGCCTAGCTTTTGTAGCGTTGACGGCCCAATCTCTCGGCGAGGCAAGTTAATAATGCGCAAAAAGGCGTTGTCGTCGTCAGGGTTAATCAGCACCTTAAGGTAGGACATAAGGTCTTTAACCTCGGCCCGGGCAAAAAACGAGGTGCCACCACTGAGCTTATAAGGCACTTGATAGGCTTGCAGTTTTAGCTCTAGCAAACGGGCCTGAAAGTTACCGCGATATAAAATCGCAAAGTCCCTAAAGTCGATACGCTCGCGCAGGTGGCGGCCTAAAATTTCGGTGGCGATACGGTCACACTCGGCATCTTCGTTTTTGGTGTAAACGAGGCGAAGGTGGTCCCCTAACCCCATTTCACTCCACAGGGTTTTATCAAACACGTGAGGATTGTTGGCGATTAGGGTATTGGCTGAGCGCAGAATACGGCTGGTTGAGCGGTAGTTTTGCTCAAGCTTAACCACTTTAAGGCTGCGAAAGTCTTCGTTGAGTTGCGCCAGGTTCTCGGGGCGAGCACCACGCCATGCGTAAATAGACTGGTCATCGTCCCCTACCACCGTAAGCGCACCCGACAAGCCTACTAGCTGTCGCACCAAGCGATACTGCGACAAGTTGGTGTCTTGATACTCATCCACTAAAAGGTAGCGAATCTTGCGTTGCCAGCGCTCTAAAACGTCAGGGTATTGCTCAAACAACTGCACTGGTAAACGAATGAGGTCGTCAAAGTCGACGGCATTGTAAGCCCGCAAATGCAGGTTATAGGCCTCGTATGCGCGTGCAGCCAGAATGTCTTGCGGCATTTGCGCATGGGCAATGGCGTCGTCTGGTTCAATCAGCTCGTTTTTCCAGTTTGATATTTGATTAAGCACGGCATCAACTTGGTCGCTGTCTTCACCGTTGTGCAGCATTAAGTCTTTGAGCAGCGCTTTTGAGTCTTGGTCATCAAAGATCGAAAAGCCGGGTTTAAACCCGAGGGTTTTGTGCTCGCGTCGAATAATGTTCAAACCCAAGTTGTGAAAGGTCGAAACCGTTAGCCCTTTTGCACCTTGCCCAGGTAGCAACGACATCACACGTTCTTTCATTTCGCGTGCCGCTTTATTCGTAAAGGTGAGGGCCGCAATGTTCGCCGCTTTATATCCACAATTTTCTACAAGGTAGGCAATTTTGCGGGTAATCACACTGGTTTTACCCGAGCCGGCACCTGCCAATACCAACAACGGGCCAGAAACATAATGCACAGCTTCACGCTGACGGGGGTTAAGTTTACTCAAAACAGTGACTCATTCGACGGTAAAACAGACGGAGTGGCATTGTATAACGCTTTGACTCACTTTATCAGCTTGCCCACAAAAGCTAAATACATCGCTTTGCCACTCCTGTCGCTTATCTCGGGGCGTCGCGCGCGTCTTATCTAAAGCAACAGTAAATCAAGGACCTTTATGACTCATTTAGCGTGAAATTTTGACTGTATATTAGCTTTTTTGCGTTTGAATTTGCGCAGCTGCGATCTGTGTTCTATGTTGAATTGATAGGTATATAAGGACGACTAAGCACTTGAAAACTAACAGATGAAACGTTTGTTTGAAATATATATAAAAAACACGCTAGTATGTCTCACCGAGTCAGTTTTAGGTACGTCTTGGATGAGACATGGATAATAGAGCCTGGGTTTGCTCGCCTGAGTTGAGCAACCACCAAGAGGAAACCAACGATGCAGTCGGCTCACAGCCAGTTTGCTGATGACCAAATCATTTTGTTACTCATTGAGAGTTCGCCCCAATGCGCCAACAATTTGAAGGCTCACTTAACTCATGAGGCCCCAAGTGGGCACCTAGTCTACCAATCGCTTAACGAACTAAGCTTAGACTATTGCTTGTCACCGTCATCGGTCATTATCGTGTGTTCTGGCAGACTGCCTGACGCCTCAATGTCTCTTCTCACCAGCCTCAAAGACCTCTGCCCAGATAATCCGATTCTCGTCACTGGCAGCTACTTTGACTCAACACCAGAGGCCACCCTGCTAAGTTTGGGTGCAACAGATTACCTGCCGGCTTGCGCCGCCAAATCGGCCGCGGCAGTCATGAAAGCTGTTCGTTATTGCTCTCTGACACACAAGCACCAAAAAGAAGTCTCTAACCTACGCAATTCTGACCCACTGACATCGGCCAACAGCCGCTGCTTTTTTTACCGTTACGCGACGGAGCAGCTTAACCCCGCTTCGCCATCAGCTGACTACTTCGCTCTACTGTCTATCGACCTTGACGGTTTTTGGCGATTTAACACCCGTAAAGGGCATCGCTCAGGCGATCAAGTGATTTTAGAGTTTTGTCAGCGCATCCATTCGGTGATTGGCGAGTCAGGTACGGTAGCTCGACTCGGGCAAGATGAATTTGCTATTCTGCTCAAAGCTCCCTCAGCAGCAGATGCCACTGAAATTGCCAAAGCCACGGCATCGCAACTGATGGTGACAATGAGTGAGGCTTATCAGTATGACGAGGCCCGCACCTTTTTACCCTGCAGCATTGGTATTGCCACTACGCCGATACCCGGCGACCTAGATACCTTGCTCAAAAACGCCGGTTTGGCGCGCCTTAGCGCTAAAAAAACCCAAGCCAGCAGCTTTGTTCTTTACGATCAGTTTTTACGTCAAAACGACACCCGTGAATACGAATTAGAGCCTGATGTAGCTAACGCACTACGAGGCGAGCAGTTTGAACTTTATCTTCAGCCACAAATTGCCATTTCATCGGGCAAAATTGTTGGCGCAGAAGCGCTGATTCGCTGGAATCATCCAAAGCAAGGCCTCGTTATGCCCGCAGAGTTTATTGAGCTGTGTGAGCGCAACGGCATGATTATTCCCATTGGCTACTGGGCCATTCACAACGCGGGCGAGCAGCTAAAAACGATTCAAGCGCTAGGGTATGAGGATTTTCGGATCAGCGTGAACCTGTCTTTTAGGCAGTTCCAAGATATTCAGCTGGTTAAAATCATTAAGCGCATCTTGTTACAAAACGGCATTCAAAGCGACTTACTCAATCTCGAGCTTACCGAATCAGCGCTGATTCGCGATGAGCAGCATGTATCCCATTGCCTTAAAGAGCTTGCTGACCTTGATGTCACCTTCTCTTTAGATGACTTTGGCACAGGCTACTCGTCGTTCTCACTACTGCAAAAGCTGCCGATTAATGCGCTCAAGATAGACCGCTCATTTATTCGCGACATTACCACCAGCACGAGCGATGCTGAAATTGTGCGCGTCATCATTAATCTAGCCAAAAGCCTAGAAAAAGAAGTCGTGGCCGAGGGTGTTGAAACCCAAGAGCAGCTTGAGCTTGTTCGCTCACTGGGTTGCGACCATGTTCAGGGCTACTACTACAGCCCGCCGGTTCCCATGAGTAACTTTTTAAAGCTACTAAAACAACATAACGGCTGAGCCTAGGCTTTGCCTCCATTCGAGAGCCCTTGGCGATAGCTCAGGGCTTCTAATAAGTGACTCACTTCGATCGTTTCCGCCCCCGCCAAGTCAGCCACTGTTCGTGCGACCTTAAGCACTCGATGAGTCGCGCGTGCCGAAAGACCGTGCCGATCTGCCGCTTTTAAAATCAGTCGTTTAACCTCTTCGGTCAGAACACAAGCTGCATCAAAACCTTGACCGGTTAAGCGACTGTTAGAGCTTTGTTGACGCTGCCATTGTCGTTCCTGTGCCTCCGTTACCCGCGTGCGGACATCCGCCGAGGGCTCCTCTGGCGCATGAACACTGAGTAGCTCATCCAGCTTTACGGCATCCACCCATAGCTGCATATCAATTCGATCTAACAGCGGCCCAGATATCTTGCTTTGGTATTGGCGAATACGATCAGGTGTACACCGGCATCGGCCCGAGCCATCATTGGCATAGCCACACGGACAAGGATTCATTGCGGCAACCAGCTGAAAGCCAGCACCAAAACAAGCAGAGCGCGCTGCCCGCGAAATATGTACCTCGCCGGTTTCAAGTGGCTCTCGCATCACCTCTAGTACTTGCCGGCTAAATTCTGGCAACTCGTCCAAAAACAAGATTCCGCCATGAGCGAGAGAGATCTCACCGGGACGAGGATGACTGCCACCGCCAACAAGGGCAACGGCAGAGGTTGTATGGTGTGGCGAACGAAAGGGACGTGGTAAACGGGCACATATTCCAGAATTTGAAACAATGGAATGTAACGCTGCGACTTCTAACTGAAGGGCGTCGTCCATAGGCGGTAACAAGCCAGCCAAACGGCGCGCCATCATACTCTTGCCGCTACCCGGTGGGCCAATAAGCAGCAGGTTGTGGCCACCTGCCGCAGCCACTTCTAACGCTCGCTTTGCCTTACTCTGCCCTTTCACATCGGCTAGGTCTGGATGGTCTTGCTCAGGTTGCTGTGCACCACCATCACCCGTGTGCAGCGGCAGCTTCACCTGTTTACGAAAAAAGCCCGTCATCGCAAGGAGTGTTGGCGGCGCCAACGCTTCTATACCCGACACCATCATGGCTTCGTTCAAGTTATCGGGGCTCACCACCAGCTGCGCTT
Source organism: Pontibacterium sp. (assembly GCA_049603715.1). Taxonomy (GTDB): domain Bacteria; phylum Pseudomonadota; class Gammaproteobacteria; order Pseudomonadales; family Balneatricaceae; genus Pontibacterium. Next base: position 10,898 of record JBMYSW010000003.1, read on the forward strand.
TGGCTTGATGTGCCGCCATCGCCGCAGGTAATACACCATTTACAGGGCGAACCTCACCCGAGAGCGCTAACTCCCCTAAAAACTCCATTTGGTCGATATGATCGTCGGGAATTTGGCCGCTGGCCGCTAAAATGCCGATGGCTATGGCCAGGTCATAACGCCCGCCTTCTTTGGGTAGGTCTGCTGGCGCAAGGTTGATGGTGATACGACGTTGAGGAAACTCGAACCCTGAGTTTAACAAGGCGCTGCGCACTCGCTCGCGGCTTTCACGCACACCCGCTTCAGGCAGGCCAACAATGGATAAGGCAGGTAAACCGCCCGATAGATGAACTTCAACATGCACCAAGGGTGCAGACACCCCGACTAACGCGCGGGCTTTGACAATTGCGAGTGACATAAAGGCTTCCCTGACATAACCAAGGGCGCTCAGGCCCTATCGCTAACCATTCCTTAGTTAGCGCAGAAGCTTTACGTTCGCATGCTTACAAACTAAACACAAGGCCTTCGTCAACGATGGTCACGGACTTAACCGCAGTACCCATCGGGTGATCGATCTCTGAGAGTTTAAAGACCGGTGTATTTTCAAAGTGATTTGCAATCAACTGTGAGAGTTCCGCTTTGATTGCGGGTGTCACTGTTGGCGAAACCAAACCAGACGAAGGCATTTTCAGGTCTAAGTCGAGCAGCTGTGGATTTTTAAGGTAAAGCGCCTCGTCGCGCAGGGTTAGCTGAGAGCGCACATGGGGTAAGGCATCGACCTCCAAACCAATTCGCTGGCCAAAAATCTGCATCATTAGCTGCCCATTTAAGATAAGAAAGATGTCGGCATAGCCCTCTGGCTCAGCTGCAGATTCACCCACAAGCATTAAGGTTGCCGAGGCCAACAAGCCTTTGGCATCAAACACCAACTCCCCGTTCCCCGACAGCGAAACCGGAAACTCAAATGCAGGTGGCTGCTTCGCTATTTCTGCAGCAATTGCATCATTAATTTGCTCTTGCGACACCGCAACCTGAGTACAACCGGATAACAGCAAAGTCATCGCAGTTAACACGGCAAAGGTGCCTCGCCAAAAAAGATTTTTCATGTTCGTCACTTAAGCCATTGGGCTTTTGATAAGTTGTAGTAGCTGAGCCAAGGTCAAAAATGCACCAAAGTAAGGGCCCGCCATAATTTGGTGTCCGTGATTGTAAAGGCGACTCATTTGCTGAGCCGACTGAGTTTGCAGCGCCCCTACCGGTACGCCGCCCTGGCGCGCATACGAGAGCACTGCCTCAAGTGGGCTGTGGCGTGACAATTCACGGTCATTTAAGTCATATAGCGACTCATCTAAAAAGAGGTAGCTCGGGTTAAGCGCCTTAACTAGGCTCAGCGGTAAATCAAAGTTCGCCGAAACACTGATGGCGATATTAGCCCCTGCTTCCACCAGCTTTTTAACATCACGGGCATAGAGATCAGCATCTTCGTCGCACAACACAAACAATAGGTTATGCAGGCCTTGGGGGTTTTGCTCAAAGGCCTTAACCCAAGGGTCCAGTCCCTGCTCAGACGTGAGCAGTAAATCTTGGGTATCGATCAAAATGTAAGACAGCTCTGCAAACTCTGGGCTTTCTTTACATAAACGCACCACCTCAGAAATCTGCCAGCGGGCAAACTTTTCAAGCAGTGCACTAGGCACCATCTCTTGGCAGTCAGCAAGGTGTATGAGGCCCAAATTTGGGTGTTGCCAGCACACCATGGGCTCGGCCCCTTCAATGGTGTGGTTTTTTAGGTTATGGCTGGGTCGAAAACGCAACTCTAATGCACGAGATTCAAAAGCACTTTCAATTTCGCTAATGGTCATCAACGTGGGTTGTGCGCCTTTGGCCATGGTATCGTCGTATACCGAATATTGGCCTTCGCCTTTGGTTTTGGCGTCGTACATGGCTTTATCTGCATGTAACATCAGGCTTTCTACCCGTGTCCCATGAGTAGGAGACATGGCGATACCCGCACTTACGGTAATAAAGAGCTCTCGTTGTTCGATGTAGATGCCTTTTTCTAGCACCTCAATTAGGTGATGAAGTGCATCTATGCCCGCTTCATCGTTATCTAAGCCCGTCACCAAGAGTGCAAAACGGTCACCCTCTAAGCGCACCGCTAAATCACGGCCCCGTGCTAATTTGGTTAACCGTTGTGCCACCTCTTTTAACGCCATGTCGCCCACCGCATCACCTAAGGTGTCGTTAATCCAACCAAAGCGATCAAGGTCGATCATGATAATGGCAAACGTAGGTGCAGCATCGCGTTTAAGCTCATCAGCGATACGAACAGAAAGGAGCTCGCGCCCTGGCAGGTTGGTTAACTCATCACGAGGGAGATCGGCCACATTATGGGCACTGGTGCGGATAACGAGGGTGTAAAGTGCAACCGTAGGGACCCAAACCACCTCACATAAGTGGTTTTGGCCCTCTATTTGAGCAATAAAGCTCTGAGGCTGAAGGGGCTGAGCCTGTGCCTTAACACACTCAAATGCAATGACAGAATGAAGTCGCTCGGGCAGCACATGCGCCAAGTTAGCGCCTTCGCTTTCTTCCGGTGCACCAACAAAGTCCGCCCAGCCTTGGGACACTTTTAAAATATGCTGCGACTGATCAATCCATGCATATAACAACTCTGACTGCATTATTTACACTCCCCTTAAGCACATCGCTCAAACCGTGAAAGCCATCGTCGGCTCTACGTGTGATGTTACCTAAGCTAGAGCGAACACTCAGGAATTACAAGCACATTCCTTTAAAAATAACGCCTTAGCCCTTCTTACAATACAGCCTTATTGATCTGCTTTTTGCTCACTTGGCGATTCTGCCAACGCCTCTAGTGCCTGCTCAAGCGCTTCGACTTTTTCACGCGTACGCATGAGAACCGCTTTTTGCGCTTCAAACTCGTCACGGCTTACAAGATCAAGCTTGCTGACAACATTTGCAACAGCAGATTTTAGAGGCTGCTTTAACGCTTCGTCATTCACAGGTAGCTTTCCAGCGAGCAGTGGTGCCATTTGTTCAGTAATAGAATCAATTAACTTTTGGTTAATCATGCAGATGCATCCCTTTGTTCGGGTTAAAAGTATCGTGCGACCATTATACCAGCTGCCCTATCAGAGACTCCATGCACTTTTTCAGAGCACTATTTAGGTGCAGAGCAAAAAACGTACGCACCAATTTGGTCGCAAATTAGCCATATTCTTTTATTAGTATGGTTGAAGCACCGTGATTTTAGAGCGATTACTCCACTTATACCAAGGTGGCACGGGTTTCGCTTATAACACTCCACATCATTGGATAGATCATTTATTAAGGCCTTACTACGAGGCATTAAATTATTGGGGGACACCAAAAAATGAAACTGATCTCCGCTGTAATCAAGCCATTTAAATTGGACGACGTGCGTGAAGCACTATCTGAAATTGGCGTTACTGGCATCACAGTAACTGAGGTAAAAGGTTTTGGCCGTCAAAAAGGTCATACCGAACTTTACCGCGGTGCTGAATACGTTGTTGATTTCTTGCCTAAAGTACGCGTTGACGCGGCTGTGGCTGACGACGTTGTTGACCGTGTGGTTGAAGCTATCAGCCAAGCGGCACAAACTGGCAAAATCGGCGACGGCAAAATCTTTGTTACTCCGCTAGAACAAGCCATCCGTATTCGTACCGGTGAAACCGGCAACGAAGCACTTTAATTTATAAATAAATAGATACTTTCTGGAGAACTTACAAAATGGAAGAACTTCTGAAATCGACAGCGGGTGATGTAACTCAGCTGCAATATGCACTAGACACTTTCTACTTCCTAGTAAGTGGCGCACTTGTAATGTGGATGGCTGCGGGTTTCGCAATGCTTGAAGCAGGTCTTGTTCGTTCTAAGAACACGACTGAAATCCTAACTAAGAACATCGCTCTATTCTCAATCGCTTGTATCATGTACATGGTATCTGGCTACGCGATCATGTACGGCGGCGACTACTTCCTAACAACCATCACTGGTGACGGTTTCACTGGTGAAGCAGAGCCTGCTTACTACTCTCCTTCATCTGACTTCTTCTTCCAGGTAGTATTCGTTGCAACTGCAATGTCTATCGTATCTGGTGCGGTAGCTGAGCGTATGAAGCTTTGGGCTTTCCTACTGTTCGCTGTTGTGATGACTGGTTTCATCTACCCAATGGAAGGTTCTTGGACTTGGGGCGGCAACGATGTATTTGGTATGTACAACCTAGGCGACGCTGGTTTCTCTGACTTCGCAGGTTCTGGTATCGTTCACATGGCTGGTGCTGCAGCAGCGCTTGCTGGTGTAATCGTACTAGGTGCTCGTAAAGGCAAATACGGCGCTGACGGCTCTGTTAACGCGATCCCTGGTGCTAACCTACCTCTAGCTACGCTAGGTACTTTCATCCTTTGGATGGGTTGGTTCGGTTTCAACGGTGGTTCTGTACTAGCGACTTCTAACGTAGAAAACGCTAACGCTGTAGCTATCGTATTCATGAACACTAACGCTGCTGCTGCTGGTGGTTCTGTTGCTGCTCTTATCGTAGCGCGTCTACTGTTCGGTAAAGCAGACCTTACAATGGCACTTAACGGTGCGCTTGCTGGTCTTGTTGCTATCACAGCTGAGCCATCTACTCCTTCTGCTCTACAAGCGACTCTATTCGGCGCTGCGGGTGGTGTACTAGTAGTATTCAGCATCTTGACTCTTGATAAGCTAAAAATCGACGATCCTGTCGGTGCCATCTCTGTACACGGTGTTGTAGGTCTACTAGGTCTTATCCTTGTACCTTTCACCAACGACGGTGCAGAAATGACTGGTCAGCTTCTTGGTGCTCTAACTATCTTCGTATGGGTATTCGTAACTAGCTTGATTGTTTGGGTTATCATCAAAGCAATCATGGGTGTACGTGTATCAGAAGAAGAAGAGTACGAAGGTGTGGACATGGCCGAGTGTGGCATGGAAGCATACCCAGAGTTCAAATCTGTAAAATAATCTTTACAGAACACTCTACTTCTACAGAAAAGGGCGCTTAGGCGCCCTTTTTTGCGTTATGCCGCTTTTAAGAATGTGCTTATTAATTAACTTAGGGCTATACTGGCGGTCATAGGTTGCCTCTGATAGGTTAAAAAAGAGGCCTCATAACCAACATAAGGAGAACAACATGAAACTTGTAAGCGCTGTTATCAAGCCATTCAAGCTAGACGAAGTACGTGAAGCTCTTTCAGAGATTGGTATTCAAGGCGTAACAGTAACGGAAGTAAAAGGCTTTGGTCGCCAAAAAGGTCATACCGAGCTATACCGCGGCGCCGAGTACGTTGTCGACTTTCTACCTAAAATCAAACTAGACATCGCTGTAGACGATGCAGTGGTTGACCAAGTTGTAGAAACCCTGACAAAAACATCGAACACAGGTAAGTTTGGTGACGGTAAGATTTTTGTAACGCCGCTAGAGCAAGTGATTCGTATCCGTACTGGCGAAACCGGCAGCGACGCTCTGTAAGCAAAATCGAGTAAGCTAAGCGCGCCTTCGTGCTAGGCTCGTTATACAAAAAACCCCAAGTAGCAAAATTAGCCACTTGGGGTTTTTATTGTCTAAAGCGTCACTTTTTAGGCGCTTAAGGCACTGGTCTATTAGGCTACCTGGCGATCAAAAGCTCCATTCTGCGCCAACTTCAAGCATGTTGTTTTCGGCTGCTGCGCCATAAGGCGTACCTTCGTCACCGTCTGAATAGGTGTAGCCAGCAAAGTACTTAAGCGAGTCATTCACTTTGAACTGCGCACCCAAAGTCGCCACACTATCACCGTCATTAAAGTTATAAGCGTAGCCAACCGCATAGCCCCAATTATAGGTATGCTCAATTTCTAAGCGCGTATATAACGAATTACGACCTGAACGTGTTTTACTTGACGAAAAGATAAGATCTGTTGCATCACCTTGCTCACGAATCACAGTGTCAAAGGCATACTCCAAAGACAGTGCCACTTCGTTAATACCCCAACTTTTTACGTAGTTGCTTTCTTTTAGCTGTGTGCCGAGAGTCGCTCGAATAAAGTCTTCATCTTTTTGGTTGTGCGTGTGTTGCACCACCGCATCGCCATAAAGCTTATGCGCCCCAACAATTACAGAAACACCGGCACCCACTTGTGTCGCAACCGGGCGAAGCTTTCTATACGGTTCGTTAATATCGTTGTTGGCAACAATAACTGCATAAGGCGATGGGCCTTGGTAGCCAAAGAGGTAGTAGTCGTAACCAGAGCGTGTTGCTTCATAGCGCAACAAATGCCCCATATTCTCTAAAGTCACCGACAAAGGCTTGTTATCTAGGTCTTCTACATCATCGCCGTTCGGTAGCTGATCGTAACCATCACCACCACTTCCTTGCCAGCGGTTGCTATCCACAGGCTGCGGGCTAAGGCTATCAACAGGCATAAAGTGATAATACAGAATGTCGTCTTCGATGTAGTAAGTCAGCGCTGCTTGCCAAACACCCAAGTCATAGGCGTGGCCTGGGTGAACCGTATTCGCACGACCAAATGCGTCAACCGAGTTATGTAGTTCACCATAACCAAAGTTTACGGTATCGAGGCCCACAGCAAAGTCGTAGTCGTCGGCTTCGTACACGTAACGCATCACAATGGGTGTGAGTAGCGCTGAGCGTTCCTCAGAGCGATCAAAGGTATCGATCACACCATGATGGCTTGAGTCCATGCTCGTTGCGAGCGTTAGCCACTTAAGGTCAATCACTCCTGCATCACCAACGTAGGCTTGCGCCGAGCTTTCGATACCCACAAACACATGGTTGGGGCGCGCATCGTACTGGCTGTTAGACGGTGCATCCGTAAAGTGATCAAAGTAGACGTTTAAGGTATGCGCACTCGAATCCACCAGCTCTGCCAGCACCTCACTTGCTATAGCGACAGGCGTAAAAGAGGCCGCTGTCACAGCTAAGGCGAGCGGTTTTAAAGTTGCTCTTTTTATCATAACTATTACCCTGCTTACCCTTAGAGTGGGTTAAGCTTTCATTTGGCTTTCCATCACACCAACGTAGCGGTCCGTCACTAGTTCGCTAAGGTTGCGGTACATCAGCGTCGATAGCTTAGGCTGAGACTTAAGCGAGCGCTCCACTGATTCAGGTGACATCACCATACATACGGTATCTTCAGTCGCTATTACCGTTGCTTGGCGGGGTACGCCTTTGAGGAAGGCCATTTCGCCGACCAACGCACCACTCTCAAGTGATGCTAGCTTAACGGGCTCACTGCCTTCTTTTTCGAGTAGAACATCTACACGCCCCGATAAAACCACCATCATTTCGTTGGAGGTATCACCTTGCTGCATGATCACTTCGCCCGCCGCGTAGTCTGATTGGTTACCCAATAGAATAAAGCGCTTGATCTGTTTTTTGGTCATTCCAGCAAAGAGGCTGCATTGCTCCATAACACGAGGGTCGATAGACAACATCAAGATATCGCCTTGGCTCACGACACGTACGCGTTTCAATACGATAGGGCTGATCAAGAGGTCGGCAAAGAGTGCATAGATCATGGTCGCACCGGCCAAAACACCAAATTGAGCCACGATAGCAAAGTCAGAAAAGAACAAAATACCAAAGCCCAAAGCGAGTGAGCAGGAGGTCGAAATCACAGGAATGGCCTGACTGCGCACTGTTTTTTGTGCGGCAATTTCAGGGTCCATGTATTTACGGCTGTAAGAGCCGTAGTGGGTTAATAAGTGAATGGTATCGTCGATAGCGATACCCACAGCAATCGCCGCCACGGTGGCGGTACCCGGATTCAGTGGGATATCAAACAAGCCCATGACACCAAAGTTAAACACCACTGGAATCAGGTTTGGCACCAGCGAAATCAGACCAACAGTAATGGACGAGTAGAGCGCCGTCATAATAAAGACGATGATCGAAATAAGGATAACCAGCGATGCAATTTGGCCTGAGAACAACGACTCGGCCGCGTTGTTAATCAGGATGTTTTCGCCGGTTATTGAAAACTCAATTCCCAAAGGAGACAGCACTCGCTCAAGTTCTGGGGTCACTTGAGCAACAACGGCATTGAGGTCCGAGCTGTCCGAAATATTATGGCGAACAACGATGTTAGCGCGCTGGCCGTCGTTAGATAGATAGCTGTCTAGGTCTGAGCGTTGGAACAGCAATAAGTACTCAGCCACTTGTTTATCGGTGTCTGGTACATTGTACATAGCCGAATCTGCACCATTCATTTCTTGGTTAACCAAAGAAAGATGGTCAGAAATAGAGATCACTTTATCAAAGTCGCCTGAAGCCCTGAGCGCCTCTGCCGCACCTTGCACAGCCTTTAGGTATTCAGCCTGATTAAAGGCATCCTTGAGGCGAGCATCTAGGGTTAAATAGAAAATCTGCATACCCGCAATTTCATCGTGCAGGGTATCGGCATCACCAATCAGCTGATGATCTGACTTAAAGTAAGACAAGGGGTCATTACTGACTTTTACGTGGCTCGAGAAGTACGCCATGGAAGCGAATAATACGAGGGTGATCGCAATGACTTTACGCTCATGACGCACCGAAGCTTTTTCAAAAAGCAGAGTGATTTTACCCATAATGCCTTTAGGCAGCTCTTCGCCTTCCGCCACTTTGGTTTCTTTAGGGCCGATAATGGTCAACAGCAAAGGTACCGTGAGCAAGGTCACCACAAGGTTGGCGGCCATCGCAAACGATGAGGCATAAGCAAAATCGCGAATCAGAGGAATATCACTGATACCGTTGGACAAGAAGCCAACGGAGGTGGTGAAGCCGGTAATAAAGACCGGCAAACCTGTGTGCTTCGCCATAAAGCGAATGGCTTTGCGACGCAGCTCTGGCGAATTTTTGTCGATCCCCGATAGGTAGGCAGACAGAAGGTGAGTATCTTCTGTGGAGCCAATCACAATCACTAGTGAGGGTACGATGGCCGTCAGTAGGGTAAGCGGAATACCGAAGTATCCCATAAAACCAAAGGTCCAAAGGATACTCACCGTCGCTGTTGCCATAGGGATAGCAGCGGCAGAGAAGGTCTTTAAGAAGAAGATGATACTACCCACAAGGATCAGGGTAGAAATAGGCGATAAAATCGATAAGTCGTTAAACATACCTCGCTCAATTTCGATATTGAGTCGAGGCGGGCCCACTTGAAAGATTTGGTCAAAGCCACCGCCAAACTCTTCCAGTACCGCGTTCACCTCATCATAAAAGACTTGGTTGTACGTTGGGTCTGCACGGTCTTTGGCGATGGTTAGGTTAATGGCTAAAGAGTTGCCGTCTTTAGACAGCAAGTTGCCATTAACCAACTGGTTGTAAAGTGCATCTTCACGAATCCGGTCGGACTCTTCTTGGTCGACCGGTGCGTAATCCATCAATGGCGCACTGTCTAAGATACCATCACGGTCACGAATATTCGTGGTGTGAAACACACTATCAATGGTTTCTACTTTTTCGAGCTCTTCAAGTGCAAACACAAGGTTTTCAAGCTCGAACAACGTATCTGGGTTCCAGAGGTCGTCATCTTTTACGTAGATAATCGTGGTGTTATCAGAGCCAAACTCTTTGATGGTCTGCTTGTAGACAGGCCAACCAGCGTCTTCCTGACTCACCAAGCTATCGTAACTCGTATCGATTTTGAGTTGCATCAAGCCACCTGCTGCAACACAGGTGAGTAAAATCAACGCAAACAGGGCAACGAGTCGATGTCGCGCACTAAACGTCAGTATACGTTCAACCATTGGTCTTACCTCATGTGGCGGCCAGAAGTGATATGACGCTTACCAAAGTAGTTACTTGGTACGCTCTCTTCGGCAAAGTCACGAGACACAACCTCTACTTCCGTAATGTGCTTTTCTTTGCTGTTGTTAATCTCTTGTTTACTTGCACGCCACATATCGCCTTCTACAGGGCCATACTCAAGTGCCGTTAACACTTTTAATGGACGGCCACGGCGGTCAAAGTAGTCGGTTTGTACAATAAAGAAGCTGTCTTTTAGCACGGTTAACGTACGCGACTTGTAGCCCGATGTACGCTTAAGTTTGTCGTCCGTAGGAACGGCGCTTACCTGAAACGCTTCTTGGCCATCAAACTCGACATCGGCAAGGCGCTCATAGGCAAACTTGTCGCGACTTTCTGATACAAGGTCTTCGTAAGTAAAGTCCGTGCCCATAAAGTAGTTACGTTTGCCACCATCGGCAATGCGCTTTAGCTTTTTACCCATTGAAGGCAGGTACAAAAACTGATCGTCAGCACCCGTTGGGTTTTCCCAAGTCAGCAAGGCTACGCCCGCAACGCCTGCGGGGTCGTCAAACACCATAAGATACTTAAAGGCACCGTCTTCTTTGCGCACATAGCGGCGCATATCACGTACTTCTTCTACCGTGCCATCGGCGCCTTTAAGGGTCATTTTTTGTACTTCAAATTCGATATCTCGGTCATGACGAGCAGATGCTTCGTCCATGATTTGGCGGCCCGTGAGCTCTTCGGCGTGGACAATACCCGCCACTAACAAAGCAATCGATACAATTGCTGTTTTTATTGCCTTCACTTTCATTCGATAATCCCCAGTGTTATCGCGATTGAATAAAAAGTAACGCGGAACCTTCCACGCCCAGATCACTTAAAGCTAGATACTTTCGCCACGCTCCCACCGACGTAAGCGAAGGTTTCCATGCTCAATAACCAGATAGTCAGGGCTCAGCATAAAACTACCCGTATTGAAATAGTTAACCTTTACGCCATCGACTTCGGCATTCACTTCACCAGAATGATGGGTATGACCAAACACAACCGCATCAAACCCCCGTTCATGAATCGCCTTAGAGGCTTCAAAAAAGGTTTCAGGCTCACCTCTCAGGCCATGCTCGGAACCTTTCTTTTTATTTTTAAACTTTTCAAATTTAATCCATAGCTTGTACGCCGGTGGTGCTATTTTCAGAATAAAACCTGCCAAGTGGACCAAACGTTCGTACATCACTGGGTTTTTAATAAACGCAGGATCATATAAGTATCCATGCTCAATTCGAATGCGTTTTTGACCAGAGTCTAAGTTGATAAATGGACAAAAGCGCACACCTTGAATAGATAGAATAAGATTTTCGAGGGTAATATCATGGTTGCCAACGACATAATAAACAGTCAGGCCTTTGCGAGAAAAACGAGAAACCATATTAGCAAAGGCAGGAAGCTCATCGAGAATGGCCTCGACGGAAGTTTGCATGACATCAAAGCCATCTCCATTGATACAGAGGTCGTAGCCTTCTTCACAAACCTGTGCCATGAAGTCGATTAAATCTTTAGAGATGTCGCAAAAAGGGTTACCAATATGAAGATCTGAGATTACAACCATGCGCTCGGATGTTGTCCCTATATTCATTCATTCACGCCCTTCTCAGCCACCAACACCGGCTGCATTTGCTGCTCGAGTGCTTGGCGTTTAATTACCTCTTCCTCATACATTTCGGTTGTGTGTCGAAGGCGGCTACTAAAGACCTGTAGCATTTCGAGGGCAAAGGTTGGATCTCGCCGAATACGCAGTAATAAGCCACCGCTGCTCATTGACAAAACTTCAGTATCACCGACAGCACGAACGTCGGCACTGCGCGGCATACCTTCTAGCAATGACATTTCACCAAAAAACTCTCCGCGCTTTAAGCGAGCCAACACGATAGTTTCGCCATTTACGGTCTTAGTTGCCTCAACCTCTCCTTGAGTAATGATGTACATCTCCGTCCCAATATCACCATTGGTAACAATGAGTTCACCGTCTGAAAATGTATTTCGGATGTATCCGTCAACGCTGCTCATTTTTTTCCCTCATGCTTCTAGGCACAAGCCTTCCCCAAACTTACCACCGGTTACTTAGTGGTATGGGTAAACACACCATCCCATTTGGCAAGATCCACACCTTGTTCTAGAATAGCCTGAATTCGTTCACTATATTCATTTGCTAAAAAAGCGTACGAATCATTATCTTGCATGATTTGCATCAAGGTCAACGCCAAATCAAATTCACCTCTTCGATAATGCTCCACTGCCTCATGCCAACGACTGAGAAGTGCTTTGTCATTATCGCTGAACTCTTCGGTTAGCCCTAAAGGCTCGTAAATCGCGACAGGTTCAACCTTTCCTTTTACCCTAACACGATCCACTAGCTTAAACAGCCATGGCTTTTTAGTCCGCTCAACCGTTGCTTCAGTAATTAAAAAAGCCACGCCATATTGCTTAGTAATACCCTCAACACGAGAGCCCAAGTTTACATTGTCACCCAGCACTGTGTAGGACATACGGAAGGTTGAGCCCATGTTGCCCACATTCATAGGGCCGGAGTTGATACCAATGCCTAACTTAAGCGGCGGAAGTCCTTCTTCCACAAATTCCTCATTGGTTTCGGCCAGCGCTTTTTGCATCGCAAAGGCTGCCTCAATGGCATGGTCGGCGTGATCTGGGTCTGAAAGTGGTGCGCCCCAAAAGGCCATCACTGCATCACCCATGTATTTATCGATGGTGCCTTTAAAACGGTGTATTTCACGCGTTTGCGGACCCAATAGTCGGTTCATGACCTGGGTAAGCTCAGCTGGTTCTACTTGCTCCGAAAACGTAGTAAAGCCACGCACATCTGAAAACAGAACCGATAAGTCTTCTTCTTTACCTTCAAGCGAAATAGAGTCGGGATGTTTAAGCATCTCATCAACAAAGTCGGGAGGGACATATTGCGAAAACAGGCTAGATACTTGGGCTTTTTGTCGGGACTCTCGCCAGTAGTTATAAAACAGGTGAAATACACCCAACATTACAAACAACACAGCGAGGCTAACGTAGGGTAATAGAATGCCATCGAGCCAAAACATGTAATCCAAACCTAAAAGTGCAGCAACGCCTAAGCTCAGTACCACCAATACGGATATTGATCCCAAGAAAGGGAGGAACAGCGTGGTGACTAACACGAAGATAGCTGAACCCACCAATTCAACCGTTTTGAACATTGCAGGCTGTTGTTTAAAGTCTTGATTTAAATAACCACTCAATAGAGTGGCATGTATTTCAGCCCCCGGGTAAACCCCCTGCACAGGCGTTGAGCGCAAATCAAAAAGGCCTGGGGCAGACGAACCAAAAATCACCACTTTGCCTAATAGGCGTGACGGATCCACTTCTCCACTTAAAACATCGATTGCCGATATGTAATCGAAGTACCTCGATGTTTGGCGGTATGGGACATTAAGTGCAAAGTTCTGATCGATAGGCAACTCAAAGCCACCTGCGTCAATCGACTCTAAAGGCAGATTTGGATTGTCATCAATATGCTCTAGTGCGATCTCTGGGTTCCCCAACAGCTGGAGCAACATCGCGAACGAAAGGGATGGATAAAGCTGATCATTGTAAGGCCTAACAATCGGCGCTCTCCTAAAAACACCGTCAAAATCAACCAGTGGGTTATCAAAATAACCTGCAGGTGTGTTTTCGGTTTGAATAGGAGCGACATTCGCCGTGTAGCGTTTAGCCTGTGGAAGCAGTGTCGTGAATTCATTGACGGGTATGTTTACCGCGCCACTCATGACCCCAACCGAATCTAAATTACCTGACTTCGCGCTAAGGTAGTAACCAAGCACCACAGGGTAATTAGCAACCACTTGGGCCAATCGCTGATCGCCACTGAGTGGTGGCTGATAGTCGCCCAGTGCCGGAGCCAGTTGCACTAGCTCTCCCCAGCTCGACACGAGAGAGTCACGTTCAGGTTCAGCAAAAACCACGTCGACTCCCACAACGGGTACACCATAGTTTTCAAAAAGGCTGACAAGTAAGTCGGCCACAATATGGCGGGACCATGGCCACTGCCCCAATGCCGCCAAACTTTTTTCGTCTATATCGACAATCACTACCGGCTCGCTCAAACCTTGTGATTTATCTTCCGCACGGTTTAAACGTACCTTCGTATCATAGGCAAGCAAGTGAAGGCGATGAAATAAGTTGTGCTCGGGCTGAGCAAGCTGATTAGAAATACAAGCGATGCCAAATACAAAGCCTAATAGCATTTGCACGCCATATTTCTTTATAAGCTCTTGCATGAAATCGCCTTTATCCTTTAGCCGCTCACTCTCATGTCTTACTTTGAATGAGCTTACATTAAAAATGCGAAAAGCTACCCCGCTTTATCAAGGGGTAGCTTTGGGTAATGCTCTACTTTTCTTAGTTAGAAGGAGAAGCGGAGCCCTCATCACCAATCAAGATATCATCGCTAGGACTAGCGCTGCTGTCATCTTCTACGGGCTCCTCTTCGGCTGCCGCATCTTCAGTCGTTGCCGATGAAGTTGAGCTACTTGAGCCGCCTGTACTGGTCGTCGTAGTCGGAGGACTGTAAGTCACGGTATCATTACCTGCAGCAGGTGCACTTCCTGTATTAATACTCGTGCTCGTCTCGGCGCTTTCAGAGGCTGTACCCGAATCTGCACCGGTCGTAGTATCCGCCACAGCAGCGCCTTGATCGGAGCTCCCTTCATCCGTTGCAGAAGCATCGTTCTCTTCTGACACCTGAGTTTGCTCTTCCTTTGTCTCCGTTACGTCAGATTCTTCTGTAACTTGAGCCTGTTCTTCGGTTGCTGCTTCTTCAGTCGCTGCTTCTTCAGTCGCTGCTTCTTCAGTCGCTGCCTCTTCAGTTGCTACCTCTTCAGTTGCTACCTCTTCAGTTGCTACCTCTTCAGTCGCTTCCTCTTCAGTCGCTTCCTCTTCAGTCGCTTCCTCTTCAGTCGC